>NZ_JAFMPZ010000532.1 GCF_017353455.1 Streptomyces laculatispora | reverse complement strand
GCCCACAGGCGTGTGCGGCGGGACTACCAGGCGGTGGAGGCGGACGACCGCTCCTCGGGGAGCAGCATCCACAGCGCCAGGTAGAGCAGGAACTGCGGTCCCGGCAGCAGGCACGAGACGAGGAAGATGACGCGCATGGTCCCTGCGGAGGTGCCGAAGCGCCGTGCCAGCGCTGCGCACACTCCGCCGAGCATGCGTCCGTCACGGGGGCGGGCAAGTGCGGCCATGGTGGGCTCCTTCGCGAACCGTCTCCGGGGGAGCAGTCCGTTGTGCTCCCGATGTATCCATGGTGGCTCGCCGAACCGGTGCGAAGCATCGCTCTACGGGGCGATGCCGACCCTGGAAATCGTCGGGGTCGCCCCCTGAGGGACCTCATGGGCGGCCGAGGGCAGCACCCGGATCCGCCGCTGTTTGCGCCGACGCAGCCGCGCCCGGCACGCCGGTACGAACAGCACGTGGGCGAGCGCCACGCCGACGGTGTTCAGGATCAGTGAGTCGACATCGACGACCTGGCCGGGCACCCCGGTCTGGCCCAGTTCGATGCCCAGCGAGATCAGTGCCCCGGCCGCGACGGTCCGGGCGAGCGAGGCCCACGGCGAGACGAAGAGCCGGCCCCCGGCCATCGGCAGCAGTACGCCCAGGGGCGCCAGCAGCAGGAGCTGCCCGCCGATCCGCCGGACGGCGGCGGCCGGGCCCAGGGTCAGGTCCGCCTTGATGCCGGCGAACGGCTGGAGGTTGGCGGCGGTCATCCACGGCACGTCCAGCGGGCGAAGAGTCAGCCACCCGACGAGCAGCAGATGCACGAGGAGGAGGGACACTCCGACCGCGCGGAAGCGGATGACGGCCTGGCCGCCAGAACCTTGACGCACGTTCCCCAAGACGCGGGTAGCGGCAGGAACGGTTCCGCTCCTGCCGGGGAGACCTGGCTCACCGTCCCGGCCGACCCGTACGCGCTGCCGCCCCGCCCCACCGCCGCACCGCTCAGGACAGCCGGACCGCGCCCAGGGTCGGTACGGCCTTCGGGCTGGCCTTGGTCTCCGCGGTGCACAGATAGCCGCGCGGCGCGTACTTCCCGGGGCCGCCGAGCATCACCGTGCCGTCCTGGACGAGCGGTTCGCTCCCCGTGTACGTGCAGACGATCTGGGCCAGCGCCTCGGCTGTCAGGTCCTCCGGCTGCTCGCTGAGCCGCAGCGCGCCCTTCGGGTCGCCCGCGCGGGGCCCGCTGACCCGCAGGGACTCCGGGACGTCCGTGGAGAAGCCCGCCTGCCGCTCGGGGCCCGGGGGCTCCTTGCTCAGCTCAGCCAGGAGGGCGGCGGCGACAGTGATTCGGTCGGACTTCGCCTCCTGGACCTGGACCGTGCGGTCGACGGTGACCAGCTGCGAGTTGCAGATGAGATAGATCTCCGCGGAGATGCTCTGCCGGGGCTGGGCGGTGGCGTCCTGCGCGGGCATCTCGCACGGCACCCGGGACGGTGCGGGCCCGGCGTCGACCGGTACCGATGTCGTCCTGATCCCGCAGCCCGCGGCCAGTATCGCGCAGAGCGCGGCTCCGGCCACCGCCGCGGCGGGGCGTCGGCCCCGGCGTTCGCTGCGCATCACGTCGCGTCGTCCTCCTCGTCCGGGATCTCCGCGTCGTGACCCTCGGTGGTGCGGCTCAGCGCCTCCGCGTCGCGCGGCAGGCGCAGTACGAACACCGCGCCGTCGCCGTCCGGCGAGTTCGCGGCGGTGATGTCACCGCCGTGGATGTGCGCGTTCTCCATGGCGATCGACAGGCCCAGACCGCTGCCCTCGGACCGCGGCCGGGAGGCGCTGGCCTTGTAGAACCGGTCGAAGACATGGGGCAGTACGTCCTCGGGGATGCCGGGGCCGTGGTCGCGGACCTCGATGACCAGCTCGTCGCCCTCGGTCCGTACCGTGACCCGGACCGGCGAACCGCCGTGCTTCAGCGCGTTGCCGATCAGGTTCGCCAGGATCACATCGAGCCGGCGCGGATCGAGGCGGACCATCATGCCGCGCTCGGCGTCCAGATCCACCGCGTCCAGCCAGGCGCGGACGTCTATGCAGGCCGTCACCTGGTCGGCGACATCGACGGTGTCCAGGACGAGACGGGCCGTGCCCGCGTCGAAGCGGGTGACCTCCATCAGGTTCTCCACCAGGTCGTTGAGCCGCCGGGTCTCGCTGACCACCAGGTGCACGGCCGGCGCGATCATCGGGTCGAGGTTGTCGGCCTCGTCCTCCAGCACCTCGGCGACCGCGGTGATCGCGGTGAGCGGGGTGCGCAGCTCGTGCGACATGTCGGCGACGAAGCGGCGGCTGGACTCCTCCCGCGCGGTCATGTCCGCGACCTTCTTCTCCAGCGAGCTCGCCGTTCTGTTGAACGTCCGGGAGAGATCGGCCAGTTCATCGGTCCCCGACACCACCAGCCGGGTGTCGAGCTTGCCCTCGCCGAGCTTGCGGGCGGCGTCGCCCAGCCGCTGTACCGGACGCAGCACGGTCGTCGCGGCGGCCTGGGCGAGCAGGGCGGAGCCGACGAGGGCGAGCGCGGTCGCGATCCCCAACGACCAGGCGAGGGAGTTCAGATCCTGCCGCTCCTGGTCCAGGGACTTGAGCATGTAGCCGGTCGGGCCACCGCCGATGATCTTCGTACCGCCGACGAGATACGGCGTGCCGCGGATCGAGGTCCGCTGCCAGAACAGGTGGTACCGGTACTTGTTGCCCGCCTTGACCGGCTGCTTCTTGGCGACCTGCTCCTGCAGCGACCGCGGCACGTTGTCCCGGGTGAAGGTGTCCACGTCGGAGTTGCCGACGATCGGCTTGCCCGGATCGCGCTCGTCGATCAGCAGCACGCTGTATCCGGGGCTGCTGCTCGCCATCTGCGCGGCGGCGTGCTCCAGATCGTCCTTGGTGGGGTTGGGCGGCAGCGAGGCCGCCCGGTTCTGCATCTCCTGACGGAAGTCCCCGAGCGCCGAGTCCTGGGTACGGGTCAGCACCGCCTCGCGGTTCAGCCAGTACGCGATCCCGGACGCGGACACCGCGGCGGTCAGCGCCACCAGCGCGAACACGACGACGAGCCGCAACCGCAGGCTGGTCCAGCGGAGCCCGGCGAGCAGACTCCGCCGCACAGCCGTGCTCACTGCGGCGAGTCCAGCCGGTATCCCACTCCCCGCACGGTACGGATCAGGGTCGGCGAGGACGGCACGTCCTCCACCTTCGCGCGCAGCCGCTGGACGCAGGCGTCCACCAGCCGGGAGTCACCGAGGTAGTCGTGCTCCCAGACCAGCCGCAGCAGCTGCTGCCGGGACAGGGCCTGGCCGGGGCGGCGGCTCAGTTCGAGCAGGAGACGCAGCTCGGTCGGCGTGAGCTGAAGATCCTCCCCGTTCTTGGTGACGGTCATCGCGGACCGGTCGATCACCACGCTCCCGAACGTCGCGGAGTCCGTGGACTCGCGCTCGCCCCGGCGCAGCACCGCGCGGATCCGGGCGTCGAGCACCCGGCCCTGCACGGGTTTCACCACATAGTCGTCGGCACCGGACTCCAGTCCGACCACGACGTCGATGTCGTCGCTGCGCGCGGTCAGCAGGATGATCGGCAACTGGTCGGTGCGCCGGATGCGACGGCACACCTCGAATCCGTCGATCCCGGGCAGCATCACATCCAGTACGACCAGGTCGGGCCGCTGTTCTCTCAGCAGGTTGAGGCCGTCCTCTCCCGTCGCCGCGGTGGCCACACGGTGGCCCTGGCGTGACAGCGAGAGTTCGAGGGCCGTGCGGATGGCGTCGTCGTCCTCGATCAGCAACAGGAAAGGCACGTTGGTCATTCTGACCCATGGGGGAGCCCTAGTTCGACAGTTGGTCCCCTCTCATGCATCCGGCACCCCCGGATCGCACCCGCGCCGGGCCCTGTGACAGGCCTGTGACAGTTGGGGGACAGCGCCATGAAACTGCCCCGGCAAGCTCGTTGACACAAGGAACGGACGGACTCCACCGACGGGGGGCGCGAGATGAACGCAACTCACAGCATCACCGCAAGCGCAGTTGTCACGCGTCTCCACGACGTCGGGCGGACCACCGAGAAGTCCGGCGCCGCATCGAACGGGCGGGGGTGCGAACGCGCCGCCAGGCGTCAGCACCCGTCGTACATGACGGTGGTCGACGCACCTGCCGCGACAGGCGGGAGCAACGGGGGAAGCACGTACGGGGAGGCCATGGGGGAGCGGCAGGCCCCGGCGCGGGACGAGGACGCCGAAGCGGTGTTCACGGCCTACGTCCGGGAACGCCGTGCCTCCCTGTACGCCACCGCCTATCACCTGACCGGCGACCGGTTCGAGGCCGAGGACCTGCTGCAGAGCGCCCTCTTCTCGACGTACCGGGCGTGGGACCGGATCAGCGACAAGGCGGCGGTCGGCGGCTATCTGCGCCGCACCATGACCAATCTGCACATCAGCGCCTGGCGCAGGCGCAAGCTGAACGAATATCCGACCGAGGAGCTGCCGGAGACGGCGGGCGACACGGACGCGATGCGCGGTACGGAGCTGCGTGCCGTGCTCTGGCAGGCGCTGGCGCGCCTGCCGGAGCTCCAGCGCACGATGCTGGTCCTGCGCTACTACGAGGGCCGTACGGACCCGGAGATCGCGGCCATCCTCGACATCAGTGTCGGCACGGTGAAGTCCAGCATCTGGCGGTCGCTCCGCCGGCTGCGCGAGGACGAGGTCCTCAGCTTCGGCCGTGACGAGGAAGAGTCCTTCGGCGAGCTGGTGGCCTGAGGCGACGGGGGAAACGGGGGATACGGGGGAAC
>NZ_JAFMPZ010000159.1 GCF_017353455.1 Streptomyces laculatispora | reverse complement strand
TGTGTGCCGAGTAGTCGCTCGGCGCGACGAGCGACATGGCGGGCGTGGCCAGGATGAACGGGAAGGTGGCGTCCGGCTTGGTCAGATGGAAGATGACCTCGTAGTCGCCCTTGGTCTCCACCCGGTCGAGCGAGCCGAGCATTCCGTTGGGCCCGCCCTTGACCGCGATCGTCCTGATCCGGTCGATGGAGTACTTCACGGCCTCGGCGTCGAGCTTGTCGCCGTTGGAGAACTTCAGGCCCTCGCGGAGCGTGCAGCGGTAGGCGGTGCTGGTGGTGTCGGTGAACTTGCAGTGGTCCGCGGCATCGGGCTCGGGGCTCGTACTCCCGGTGGGGAAGCTGACCAGGGTCTGGAACACGTTGCGTATCAGCTCCCAGGAGCCGTCCCACGCCGCCGCCGGGTCGAGGGTGGAGGGTTCGCTGGTCGTCCCGACAGCTAGCTTCTGCTCCACATCCGAACCGCTGTCGGACAACAGACCGCAGCCGGCCAGCAGAGACAGGGAAGCAAGGGCTGCAGCAGCCTGCAGACTGGCCCGGTAGAACACGCGCACGCTCCTCGATCAGCCATGGGTCGGCAGACCATACCGCAGCGCCCCGCCGGGTCAATCCAGAGGCCCGGCGGGGCACTTGAGTCAATCAGGGCCAAACCGGCTCAGGCCGTTCTCAGCCCACGCCCGCATTCAGGAAAATCCCGCCGTCGACCACCAGGGTCTGTCCGGTGATCCAGTCGGACTGGTTCGACGTGAGGAAGGCGGCGGCGCCGCCGATGTCCTCGGGCACACCGAGCCGTCCGAGCGGGTAGGACGCGGCCGCCTCCGCCTCACGGCCCTCGTACAGCGCCTGGGCGAACCTGGTCTTCACGACCGCGGGGGCGATCGCGTTGACCCGCACGACCGGCGCGAACTCGTGCGCCAGCTGAAGGGTCAGGTTGATCATCGCGGCCTTGCTCATGCCGTACGCGCCGATGAAGGGCGAGGCGGAGACGCCCGCGACGGAGGCGATGTTGACGATCGCCCCGCCGTTCTCCCTCTGCCATGCCTTCCAGGTCTGCTGCGCGAAGCCGAGCGCCGAGACCACGTTCGTCTCGAAGACCTTGCGGGCGACGTTGAGGTCGAGCTCGGCGATCGGGCCGAAGACCGGGTTCGTACCGGCGTTGTTGACCAGGAAGTCGACCCGGCCGAACGCCTCCATGGTGCGCTCGACGGCTACCGCCTGGTGCGCCTCGTCGTGCGCCTTGCCCGCCACGCCGATGACGCGGTCGGAGCCGAGCGCCTCGACGGCCTCCTTCAGCGCGTCCTCGCCGCGTCCGGTGATGCACACCCGGTCACCGCGGGCGACGAGCGCCTGGGCGATTCCGTAGCCGATACCCCGGCTCGCGCCGGTGATCAGCGCGACCTTGCCGCTGTCCTGCACAGTCATGATGTCCGCAGCCCTTCGGGTCAGTTGAGCGGTCCGCCGGCGACGTACATGACCTGGCCGGAGACGAAGCCCGCGTCGTCACCCGAGAAGAAGGCGATGGCGTTGGCGATGTCCTCGGGGAAGCCGACGCGCTGCACCGGGATCTGGGTGGCGGCCGCGGCCTGGAACTCCTCGAAGCCCATGCCGACGCGGGCCGCGGTCTGCGCGGTCATCTCGGTGACGATGAAGCCGGGGGCGACGGCGTTGGCGGTGATGCCGAACTTGCCGAGCTCCTTGGCGAGGGTCTTCGTGAAGCCCTGCAGACCGGCCTTGACCGCGGCGTAGTTGGCCTGGCCGCGGTTGCCCAGGGCGGAGGAGGAGGACAGCGACACGATGCGGCCGAACTTCTGCTCCACCATGTGCTTCTGGACGGCCTTGGCCATCAGGAACGCGCCCTTGAGGTGCACGTTCATCACGGTGTCCCAGTCGGACTCGCTCATCTTGAACAGCAGGTTGTCACGGAGCACGCCCGCGTTGTTGACGAGAATCGTCGGGGCGCCGAGCTCGGCGGCGACCCGCGCGACGGCGGCTTCCACCTGGGCGCTGTCCGACACGTCGCAGCCGACGGCGAGGGCCCTGCCCCCGGCGGCGGTGATCTTCTCGACGGTGTCCTTGCAGGCCGCCTCGTCCAGGTCGAGTACGGCGACGGCGCGGCCCTCGGCCGCCAGGCGTACCGCGGTGGCGGCACCGATGCCCCGTGCCGCTCCCGTCACGATGGCTACGCGCTGCTCGGTGGTGGACATGCTTGGTTCTCCTCGCCCTTGGATCGCGGCTCAGCGGACGTCAGGCACATTCCCTGCGAAATGATTCCCGATAACTGAGCAACCGCTTAGTACCTTCAGCAGTCGAGACGCTAGAAGGCCTGACACCCGGTGTCAACGGCCCACGGACGCAGCGGCGCATGTCACACCGGGCGGCGCTGCCGCCGCAGAGCGCGGCGGCAGCGGCGTACGGGTGGGGATCAGCGCACCAGCAGGTCGAGCAGTCGATCCAGCTCGGCGGCGGGGTCGGTGGTGAGACCGCTGTGCACGGGGCTCGGCTGGATGACGGTCGAGCGCGGGGCGATCAGCCAGCGGAAGCGCCGGCCGGGGTCGTCTCCCCCGGCCTGGCCCGCGGCCGTACCGCCGCGGCAGATCCCCTCGACGGCGCGCAGCGCGGCGCGCACCCCGGTCACGTCGGCGGCGGGGTCCAGCGCCCTGAGCTTCCCCTCGTCGAGTTCGGTGCGGGCGGCGACGAACCCCTTCGCGCGGCAGTAGACGACCACGCCGGCGTTGAAGAACTCGCCGCGCTGGACCCGGGGCACCACGCGCAGCAGGGCGTACTCGAAGACAACGCGTTCACTCACGGCCGGCTGCTCTCGTCGCTGTTCTCGTGGTCATGCCGCGGGGCGAGGCGCTCGGCGAGCCACCCGGGGGCCTGGGACGGCTTGGCGGCGGTGGGCGCGTCCAGGCTGATCCGCTCATGGATGGTGGCCGCTCGCGGCAGCAGCGCCTCGACATAGGCGCGCCTGAGCTGATCGGTCGAGTCGAATCCGGGCTCGTCCACCAGCCACTCGTCGGGGACGTCGGCCGCGACCTCGGTGAGCAGTTCCTCCGTGACCAGCGGGGCCAGTTCCGCGGCGGCCGCGGCGACATCGGGGGCGAAGGGGGCCAGCGCGTGGTCCGAGGCGTTGTACGGCTTGGCGGCGGAGGCCTGGGCGCCCGGCCAGTTGTGGTGCCAGATCATGGTGGCGCCGTGGTCGATGAGCCAGAGGTCGCCGTGCCAGATCAGCATGTTCGGATTGCGCCAGGACCGGTCGACGTTGTTGATCAGTGCGTCGAACCAGACGACGCGTCCGGCCTCGCGCGGATCCACCTGGTAGGCGAGTGCGTCGAAGCCGAGAGAACCGGGGAGGAAGTCCATCCCGAGGTTGAGGCCACCGCTCCCCTTCAGGAGCTCCTGCACCTCCTGGTCGGGCTCGGCGAGACCGATGACCGGGTCCAGCTGCATCTGCACGAGGTCGGGGACGCGCAGCCCGAGCCGCCGGCCGAGCTGTCCGCAGATCACCTCCGCGACCAGCGTCTTGCGGCCTTGTCCGGCGCCGGTGAATTTCATGACGTACGTGCCCAGGTCGTCGGCCTCGACGATCCCGGGAAGCGAGCCACCCTCACGCAAAGGCGTGACATAGCGGGTCGCTACGACCTCTTCCAGCACTTTCCCAGGCCACCTATCTCTTCAGCCTTACAATCCACGGACGACTTCTTCGGTGCGTAGAGACGGGAATCACCGGTCAACGGCGCTGGGGAGAATCTGGGGAGTTTCGGCTGGCGAGCCGGTCCCCCGCTCCCCAAGCAGACCGTCGATGGTGCCGCGCCCCCTGCTGCCGGCCTCCTGCATGAAGTGAGCATAGTAACCGAGGGTGATCGCGGGCGAGGAGTGCCCAAGCCACCGCGCCAAGGTCACGACAGACTCTCCGGCTTCCAGCATGATCGAGGCGTAGGTGTGCCGAAGCGCGTGGAAGCCGTCCTTCGGGGCCGCCGCCCACTGCCAGGCTTTCGCCCCCTCGGCACGCGGCGGGATGACTCCCGCCTTGGCCAAGGCGGG
>NZ_JAFMPZ010000158.1 GCF_017353455.1 Streptomyces laculatispora | reverse complement strand
CCTGCCGGACGCCGAGCACGGGGCCGGGCTGACCAATCTCCAGTACGCCCCGCTGGCCGAGATCCTGGGCCGCTCACCGCAGTTGGCGCCGACCGCGCTGAACTGCGCGGCGCCGGACACCGGGAACATGGAGGTGCTCGCCCAGTTCGGCACCGACGAGCAGAAGAAGCAGTGGCTGGAACCGCTGCTCGCCGGTGAGATCCGGTCCGCGTTCGCGATGACGGAGCCGGAGGTGGCGTCCTCGGACGCGACCAACATCGAGACGCGGATCGCCCGCGACGGCGACAACTACGTCATCAACGGCCGCAAGTGGTACATCTCCGGGGCGATGAACCCGGACTGCGCGATCTTCATCGTGATGGGCAAGACCGACCCCGACGGCGACGACATCCGCCGCCAGCAGTCGCAGATCCTCGTCCCGCGCGACACCCCGGGTCTGACCGTGAAGCGCGCCATGAAGGTGTACGGCTACGAGGACCACTACCACGGCGGCCACGCCGAGGTGGTCTTCGACAACGTGCGGGTGCCCGCGGCGAACCTGGTCGGCGAGGAGGGCGGCGGTTTCGCCATCGCCCAGGCGCGGCTGGGACCGGGGCGTATCCACCACTGCATGCGGCTGATCGGCATGGCCGAGCGCGCCATCGAGCTGATGTGCCGGCGCGCGGTGTCCCGCAACGCCTTCGGCAAGCCGCTCGCCCAGCAGGGCGTGGTGCAGAACTGGATCGCGGACGCCCGTGTCACGGTGGAGCAGCTGCGGCTGCTGGTGCTGAAGACGGCCTGGCTGATGGACACGGTGGGCAACCGCGGTGCACACACCGAGATCCAGTCCATCAAGATCGCCACCCCGCGTGCGGTGGTCTCCATCCTCGACCAGGCGGTCCAGCTGTACGGTGCGGGCGGCGTCAGCCAGGACTTCCCGCTGGCCGAACTCTGGGCCGCGGCGCGGACGCTGCGCCTGGCGGACGGCCCGGACGAGGTGCACCAGCGGTCGCTGGCGCGGCGCGAGATCAAGAAGTACCTGTAGGGGCCGTGCGGGCGGGCCCGTACCCCGGTGCGGGCCCGCCCGGCATCGCTCAGTAGCCGCCGTACGGTACGTGGTCGGCGAGCGCCAGTTCGCGGGCGAAGGCCCGCACCCGCAGCAGGCACCGCGCGAGGAGACGGACGCCCCGGAGCCGGTGCGGCCCGTAGGCCACGGTCCACAGGGCGGGGACATGGGACGAACCCTGGATGTGCGCCATGTATCAAGCTTCACCCCGTCCTCGCGGCCGGTCCAACAGATGGATTGGCTGGCTGCGATCGATCACGTGGATGGATGGAGATACGCCGGCTCCGCCACTTCATGGCGGTGATCACGCACGGCAGCTTCACCGCGGCCGCCCGTGCCGAACTGATCGTGCAGTCCGCGCTGAGCACGTCCGTCCGCAATCTCGAACGGGGCCCCGGGCCACCGGCTGGCGAGGGCGGGGCGCACCCTGATCAAGGACCTCGCCGACGAGCCGTTCATGGACTTCCGGGCCGGGACCGGTCTGTGGTGCTGGCGGGACGGGCACCCCGGCCGCGCAACCCGACGGCGGTGGCGCTGCTGGAGCGGCTGGCCCGCGATGGCTCCTGAAGGGGGGCGCGGGCCGGACACGGCCCCTCAGCGGCGCGCGTCCCGGTCGCTTCCCGACCCGGCCCATTCGTGCCGCAGCAGTCCGAAGATCAGCTCGTCGACGCGCTGCCCGTCGCGCTGGATGCTCTCGCGCATGACGCCCTCGCGCACGAAGCCCAGGCTCTCGAACATCCGCACGGAGCGCGGGTTGTCGGCGAAGACCTCCGCGGTGATCCGGTCGAGGCCGAGGACGTGGAAGGCGTGGTCGACGGCCCGTGCCGCCGCCAGTTGCCCGTAGCCGCGCCCCCACAGGTCCTTCTCACCGATGACGATGCCCAGCCGGCACCGCCGGTGGGCCCGTTCGATGAGGGCCAGGTGGAGGAAGCCGATGGGCTCCGCGCGGCCGGCGAGCCCGATCGCGAGGTGGACGATGCCGTCGCTGGGACGCATCCACCGCTCCAGCGTCGCGGCTACCTCCTCACGGGTGAACGCGTGCGTCTCGTCGCCGCTGAGCCGCTGGATCTCGGTGTCGTTCTTCCACCGCAGCAGCGGATCCAGGCTCGCCGGCGTGTGGGGTCGCAGCTCGACGACGGCACCGTTCGTCCGGGAGGCCGGCTTCTCGTTCATCCGTCTGCCGCCGGCCTACGGGCGCAGCGCGCGCAGCAGCAGGTCCGCGAGGTGGTCGGCGACCTCCTGCTGGGTGAGCGGACCGTCCGGCCGGTACCAGGTGGACAGGTGGTGGACCGAGCCGAAGTGGTAGTCGACGATCAGGTCCGCCGGGGTGGCCGTGGAGAACACCCCGCTGCGCTGTCCCTCTTCCACCAGGGCGCGGAAGCGCTCGTGGTAGCGGCGGCGCTCCATCCGTACCTGCTTGTTCTTCTCGGGGCTCAGATGGTGCATCGAGCGGAAGAAGATCGAGGCGTCGTCGAGGTTCTCGATGGTGGTGACGACCACGTCGGCCGCTGCGTCGCGCAGCCGCTGCTCGACGGGCGCGTCGGCGTCCGCGAAGGCGTCGAGGCGCTCCTGCTGGAGCCGCAGCACCCGGGCGTAGACCTCCTGGAGGAGGTCCTCCTTGGAGCCGAAGTAGTGGTAGAGCGCGCCCTTGGTGACGCCTGCCGCCTCGACGATCTCCTGGACCGAGGTGCGGTCGTACCCCTGCTCGGCGAAGAGCCGGGTGGCGGCGGCGAGCAGCCGCTGGGGAACGGGGGTACCGCTCCCGTCCGTCGCCTTGGCCATAGCCGCCACCTTCCTTCCGTGCGGTGCGTGAACCGGTTCTAGCGGGGTGAACGCAGTTCCCGCCTCAGGATCTTCCCACTTGCCGTCTTGGGAAGTTCGGCCAGGATCTCGACTTCGCGCGGGTACTTGTACGCGGCGAGCCGTTCCTTGCAGTACGCACCCAATTCGTCCGGTTCCACCGAGGAACCGGGCCGCAGGCTGACGTAGGCCCGGACCGTTTCTCCCCGGTAGGCGTCGGGGACGCCCACGACGGCCGCCTCGCGGACGGCGGGATGGGTGTAGAGGACGTCCTCGACCTCGCGCGGCCAGACCTTGAAGCCGGAGGCGTTGATCATGTCCTTCTTGCGGTCGACGACGTAGAGCCAGCCCTCGCGGTCCATGAAGCCGATGTCGCCGGTGCGCAGTTCGCCGTCCGGGAAGGCGGCGGCGGTGGCCTCGGGCAGCCGCCAGTAGCCGGAGACGACCTGCGGGCCGCGCACCGCGATCTCGCCCTGCTCGCCGAAGGGCACGTCCGCGCCGTTCTCGTCGATGATCCGCACCACCGTGTCCGGGCCGGGCACGCCGACCGAGAGGGTGCCGGACACCGGGTCCACCGGGGCCTCGCGCTCGGGAGGTACGGAGGCGCAGGGCGCGGTGCACTCGGTGAGGCCGTAGCCGTTGCGGATGTACGGGCCGAAGGCCGCCCGGAACTTCTCCACGAGTGCGGGCGGCAGCGGTGCGCCGCCCGAGGAGATCACCTGGAAGGAGGCGAAGTGCCCGGGCGTGACGCCCGGGGTGGCGGCGAGCGCCATGAAGGCGGTCGAGGGGCCGACGGTGTAGGCGGGGCGGTGCTCGGCGAAGGCGTCGAGGACCACGCCGGGGTGGAAGCGGTAGGCGAGGACGAGGGTGCCGGCGTTGGCGAGACAGGCGGCCAGCTGGCACACCATGCCGGTGATGTGGAAGAGCGGGGCGAGGGCGAAGTAGGCGGAGCCCTCGGCGATGGGGTGACCGGTGCGCTGGCGCTCGGCGTTGACCATGATGTTGCCGTGGGAGTTCATGGCGCCCTTGGGGGTACCGCTGGTCCCGGAGGTGTAGCTGATGAGCGCCACGTCGGCGGCGGTGAGCTCCCGGCCGGCGGGGGCCGCGAGGCCCTGCCGGGCGACGGCCACCAGATCGTCGGCGTCGTCGGCGACGGGCAGCCTGTCGAATGTCAGCACCCGCTCGTCGTTCTCCGTCTGGAAGTCCAGCTCGCAGGCCGTGACGGCGATCCGGACGGCCGGGGCGGCTGCCGCGGTGTCCCGCAGATAGGCCTCCCAGGCCCGGTCCGAGCAGATCAGCGCGCAGACCTCGGCGTCCTTCAGCACATGGCCGGCCTCGCCGGACTTGTACATCGGGTTGAGGGGGACGACCGTCGCCCCGGCCTTCCAGGCGCCCAGCAGGGCGAGGACGAACTGCGGCGAGTTCTGCAGCATGATCGCGACCCGGTCGCCCCGCCGCAGGCCCCGGGCGGCGAGGTGGCCGGCCACGGAGTCGGAGAGCTCCTCCGTCTCGCGGTAGGTGAGGCGCCCGTCGAAGTAGGCGAGGGCGGGGTGATCCGGGGCGCGGCCGACGGAGTCCCGGAAGGCGTGCACCAGGGTCGCGGCCGGGTGGACGGGGGTCCGCTGGGCCTCGCTGAGCAGCGGGATCCAGGGCTTCGCTGCGTAGATGGACTCGGTCATGCGCCGGTCTCCTCCCACTTCTGCTGGAGGTGGTTCATGCTGCCGAGCCAGTGGTCGGTGTCCTTGGCCCGGGCCCGGTAGTACCCGGCGACCTCGGGGTGCGGCAGGACGAGGAAGCGGTCCTCGGCCATGGCGGCGAAGAGCGCGTCGGCGACCTCCTCCGGCTCGATGGCGCTGGGGGCGAGCACGAGCTCCCCGGCCGATCCGGCCGCGGTCAGCATGTCGGTACGCACGCCCTGCGGACAGATCGCGTGGACCTTGACGCCGCGGTGGCCGTAGGTGAGGGCGAGCCATTCGGCGAAGGCGACCACGCCGTGCTTGGTGACGCTGTAGGGCGCCGCGCCGATCATCGTGAGCAGTCCGGCGGCCGAGGCGGTGGAGACGAACCTGCCGCTGCCGCGCGCCAGCCAGTCCGGGAGCAGCGCCCTGGCCGCGCGGACGTGGGCCATCACGTTGACGTCCCAGGCGGCGGCCCAGACCTCCTCGTCGGCGAAGACGTCGCCGGGCGAGGCGAGGCCCGCGTTGGCGCAGTAGACGTCCACCGTGCCGTCCAGGGCGTCCCGGGCTGCGTCGACGATCCGTGAGGCGTCACCGGCGACGGCGGTGGCGCCGATCTCCTCGGCGAGCGCCGTGATCCTGCCCTCGTCGAGGTCGTTGACCACGACCCGCGCGCCCGCGGCGGCGAATCTGCGGGCCAGCGCGGCTCCGATGCCGCCTCCGGCCCCCGTGACCACGACGCCCGCGCCCTTCACCGTACTCATCGCTCCCGCCTCTCTCAGCCGACTGCACCAGCAGACTAACCAGTCGGTATGTCGTCGGGGAAGAGGCTGGCGCCACTCGTGCATCACTCCCGTCACATCCGTCCCGTCCGGCTCGTTCCCTGCGGCCCGTGTGCGCGCTAGCGTGCGTGACCATGACAGACGTCGCGATCATGGAGGTAGCCGAATGAGCCTGACCAGACGTGGTTTGCTGGCCGCCGGCAGTGCCGTCGGAGCCCTCGCGGCGACGGCCGCGTCGGCCGGCCCCGCAGCGGCCCGCCCCTCGCACGGCAACCAGCACCCGGGCGGACACGGGAGCGGGAACGGCCGGTTCCGTACCGGCTTCGACCGGCTCTCGGCGGACGGCTACGCGCTGCTGAAGGGCCAACGGGTCGGCATCGTCACCAATCCGACCGGGGTCACCTCCGACGTCCGCCACATCGTCGATGTGATGCACCCGGACGCACGGGTGAACCTGACGGCCGTCTTCGGCCCGGAGCACGGCTTCCGCGGCACCGCGCAGGCGGGCGGCTCCGAGGGCCGGTACGACGACCCGGCGACCGGCCTTCCGGTCTACGACACCTACCTCAAGAGCGGGCAGCCGCTGGCCGACGTCTTCACGGCGTCCGGCGTCGACACGATCGTGTTCGACATCCAGGACGCGGGCGCCCGCTTCTACACGTACATCTGGACGCTGTACGACTGCATGGAGGCGGCGGCCCTCGCGGGCAAGAAGTTCGTCGTCCTGGACCGGCCGAACCCGGTGTCCGGGCGGGCGGCTCTCGGGCCGGTCCTCGATCCGGCCTTCGGCACCTTCGTGGGCCGCCGGGAGATCGCCCAGGCGCACGGCATGACGGTCACCGAACTCGCGCTGCTGTTCAACGGGGAGTTCCTGGCGGACCGTCCGGCCGAGCTGGAGATCGTGAAGATGTCGGGGTGGTCACGCTCGGACTTCTTCGACGGGACCGGGCTGCCGTGGGTGCCGCCGAGCCCCAACATGCCGACGCCCGACACCGCGCTGGTCTACTCGGGCACCTGCCTGTTCGAGGGCACGAACCTCTCCGAGGGGCGCGGCACGACGCGGCCGTTCGAGCTGCTCGGCGCGGAGGGGATCGACCACACGTGGGCGGCCGCCGCGAACGCCCTCGACCTGCCCGGGGTGGCCTTCCGCGAGGCGTACTTCGCGCCGACGTTCTCCAAGTTCCAGGGCAGGACGGTGGGCGGGGTGCAGGTCCACGTGCGGGACCGGGAGGTCTTCGACCCGGTCCGCACCGGCATCGCCCTGCTGGTGACGGCGAAACAGACGTGGAGCGGCTTCGCCTGGCGACCGGACAACTGGATCGACAAGCTCACCGGCAACACCCGGGTCCGCACGATGATCGACGCGGGCGCGGACACGGACGAGGTCGTGGGGGCGTGGGCGAAGGATCTCGCCGCGTTCCGCTCCGTGCGCAAGCGGTATCTCCAGTACCGGTGAGACGGTGCCGGGCGGGTCCGGGTGCGCGGCCCCGCCCGGCGACCTGTTGTGTCCTCAGGCGCCGGACGGGCTGGAATTCAGCGGTGCGCCGGGAACTCCACCACCTGCTGGTACGTCGGGCGGTTCTGCCAGTGGATCGCCTTCTGCCCGATCCCGCCCAGTGCCCGGTGGATGATCGAGTCGGTGCACCACTGCTCACCGGCCTTGCAGGTGTCGTCGGCCGGGTAGACCTCGGCCGCCGGTACCGCCGCCGCCTGCTTCAGCGTGGACAGCAGCGCCGCGCGGCAGCTGCTCAGATCACCGTTGCCGCAGTAGGTCCTGGCCAGCGGCCCCTTGACCGGCTGCCCCAGCACCTGGCGCAGGTCCTTGTCGGCGAAGCCCCACCAGCCGTACTGGAAGGCCGAACCGCTGTGCGCGCCGCTCGGCCCGTGGCTGGCCGCCGGGGACTCGTCGGTGGCGAGGTTGGCGGTCAGCGCCCCGTACAGGTCGTCGCCGAGCCCCGGCTTGAACTCCGCGTCGATCAGTTTCGGCCACCAGGCGTCCATGATCCGTACCGCGTCGGCGTAGGTGTACGCGTGCGAACCCGGGCTGCTCTCCTTGCGCTGGGCGCCCGCCGCCCGCCAGGAGTCCAGCTGCTGGACCACCGCGTTCAGATCCGGGTCGGTGACCGGCTGGGAGCGGATCACCTTCAGCAGTTCGGGCAGCAGCTGCTCCCCGCGCAGATCGGTGAGTGCGGCGTCGGCCATCGCCCGGGTGAGGGACGCGCGGGTCACGCCGCCCTCCTCCACCAGCTTCGACACCCGCTCGTCGAGCAGATCGGCCCGGTGCACCGCGCTGAGCCCGAAGCCCGCGGAGGCGTACCCCTGGGCCTGCTTGTTGTTCCAGGACACGTAGTAGTCCTGGCCGCTGGAGTGCGGGTGCTCGGCGAACGGGGTGTAGTCGGCGGTGTTGGCCGCCGGATCGTAGCCCTGCCACTCGTACGCCTTCTCGGCCTTGACGGGCAGCGCCGGGTCGACGCCCGGTGCGCGCACCGGGTTC
>NZ_JAFMPZ010000157.1 GCF_017353455.1 Streptomyces laculatispora | reverse complement strand
GCCGCACCATGGAATGGCGTCAGATCGCCGCCCATCAGGGCCTGAACTCCTCCCAGGCGGCCTCCCAGCGTTATCAGCGGCTGGTGACCCGCCTGGAAGAAATCCGCCAGGGCGTCCGGTAGCCGGGGACCACACACATGACGAACCAGCCCGAACAGTTGTTCACGGCCATCGATTCCCTTCTCGCCGCCGTCGACGACGGCACCGTCCTGCCCGCCCCAACCGAACGGGCACGCCTGCGAGAAGCCGCCGGCCTCACCCAAGCTGCCGTCGCCCAGGCCCTGGGTGTGCGCGTGCCGAGCATCACCGCGTGGGAAGCTGGCCGCGCCGAGCCCAAGGGTGAACGCCTGGAGGCCTACCGCCGCCTCCTCGAGGGCCTCGCCCACCGCTACCCCAACACCACCCCAGCAACCGGCCCGAAACCGCTCCTCACTCCGCCCGAACCGCAGGAGGACGCGGCCTCGGCCGCACCGCCAGAGGAAGCCGCCACCAAGGAGCACCCCGTCGCACCCTTGGCGCCTGCGGGGCAGGGACCGGCCCGGCT
>NZ_JAFMPZ010000156.1 GCF_017353455.1 Streptomyces laculatispora | reverse complement strand
CGGCCGCCGCGGCGGCCAGCCCCGGACGCGGGCTGGACAGGACCGGGATCCGGGTGGCCGTGCGAGTGACGGCATCGGCCATC
This sequence comes from Streptomyces laculatispora, assembly GCF_017353455.1. GTDB lineage: Bacteria > Actinomycetota > Actinomycetes > Streptomycetales > Streptomycetaceae > Streptomyces > Streptomyces laculatispora. Next base: position 3,221 of record NZ_JAFMPZ010000156.1, on the reverse strand, counting down.
GAGGCCTGGGCCAGCACGATCACGTCGGCGTCCGTCACCGCGTCGGCCGCGGCGGCCACCAGATCCAGATACCCCTCACGCTCGCCCGCCTCGAACCGCTCCCAGGCGCCCTCGACCAGGACGGTGCGCACCTTGGCCGGACGCCCGCCCGCCCTGTCCGCCTCCTCGGCGAGCAGCGCGAGGGTCGGCGGCAGGGTGGCGGCGAGTGCCGCGATGACGGTCACCCGCTCCGCACGGGCGGCGTCCGCCGCCATCGGGCGGTCGACCCGCAGCACCGGGACGCCGAGCGCCACCCCGACCGACTCGGCGACCCCACCGATCGTCGAGCAGGTACAGAGCACAGCGGTGGCTCCCCCGGCGACCGCATCGGAAAGCAGCGCCTGGATCTCGCCCGTCACCGCTTCCGGCCCCATCGCTCCGGCCCGGTCTAGCAGTTCCTTGTGCACGAGGTGGCGCAGGACGAGCCCGGGATGGCCGGCGTCGCGCAGGGCGTCGAAGACCGGGACATGGACCGGAGAGGTGTGCAGCAGAGCGAGGGTCACGGGCGAAACGCTACCGGCCCCGCCGGCCGGCACCAGGAGTCAGTACAGCTCGGGACGGGACCTGAGCTGCTCCTTCGCCCGCTCCACCAGACCACCCGGAGCCTCCGGCGCCTCGTCGGGGTGGCGCGACGCCCACTTCGCGGCGTACGGGCAGAGCGGGACTACAGGCACTCCCCCGCGACCCGCCATGGCGTAGAACTCCCTGACCAGGGAGCCTGCGATGCCCTTGCCCTCGTGCCCCGGCTCGACGACCGTGTGCACGGCGACGAGCGCGGCGGGCGCTCCCTCCATGACGAAGTACACGACGACCCCGGCAGCCGCGCCGTTCTCGTACGCGAGCAGCTTGCCGGCTGCCCGGTCGTCACGGATGTCGAGCCCGGTCCGTCCGGTCTGGTCCGCCATGGCGGGTGCCCCCTCGGTGGGTCGGTCGCTTCAGCGCGCCGCGGGCACGGCGTGCGGGCCGCGCGCGGTGTCGGTGCCCGGGACAGGCGCGGAGGCGTCGGCGCCGAGCGCGACGATCCGGTTTCCCGCGTCGACATGGACGATACGCGGAACCAGGCGGCGCGCCTCGGCGTCGTCGACCTGCGCGTAGCTGATCAGGATGACCAGGTCGCCAGGGTGCACGAGGTGGGCGGCCGCGCCGTTGATTCCGATGACCCCGGAGCCACGTTCGCCCTCGATCACGTATGTCTCCAGCCGGGCACCGTTGTCGATGTCCACGATGTGCACGAGCTCGCCGGGCAGCAGATCCGCGGCCTCCATCAGCTCGGCGTCGACGGTGACGGAACCGACGTAGTGCAGGTCGGCCTGGGTCACGGTGGCCCGGTGGATTTTGGACTTGAACATGGTACGCATCATCGAGGTGCTCCCAGGCTAGGCTCCCTGCCTGCGTTTTTGCAGGTCAAGTGCTGTTTTCCTACCTTACAACGAGTCGCAAGTTCGGTCAGCTTTCCCCAGGTATTTGAGGACTGATGCTCACCACTTGCTCACTTTTCTGACCCCCCGTCAGGCAGATCGGAGGTCATCCACGGACACCTGTGGCCATCCCACCGCGACGACGACGCCAGCCTACGCAACCACCTTGGGCTTCCTCGGGGCCGCCCCCATCCCCCCGCCACACCCTGGCTCCGCTCCTGGCGCGAGGGGGCGGGTGACCACGGAGCCGGGCTACGCCTCCGCTACCGAGACGCCCCCTGCCCACCAGCTACTTACGAGACGGCGCGGGCGAAACAAATCGCGGGCGGCGCGGGAACATAGCAGCAAATGACCGGCTGGGGAAACCGGTGATTCTCAGGACCATTTCTGTTGTCCGCGCGCCGGCACTTGGTGGTGGCAATCGGCGGACGCTCGCGCGGCACACGGATCGGACCCGCGGTGAGCGAATTTCACTGTTTGATCAGGACATCAGGGAGTCATCTTGCACGAATCGACACGCACGGCTTCATACCAGCTGAGCTCCACGACCTACTCGGCACGCGAACGCCACCCTGGCGCGCCGGTTCTTATGGATACAGCCGAGGTAGCGACCATGCTGAACATGTCCGTCAGCTGGGTCTACAAGGAAGCTGCGAAGTTGGGCCTCAAGGGATACAAGCTCGGCCGAGGCCGGAACGCCAAGGTCCTGTACAAAAGGACTGAGGTCTTCAAATGGCTGGAGCAGCAGAAGATTCACTAACTTGACTCTGCGCCGTCCACGAACTGCGGCCCGTCTCCAGTGCGCAGATCACCGAGTACGGCCAGCCGGGAACGGGGATGTGCTGGTCCTTGCCCCGCCCGTAGGTGTGACACAGGATCCGCTGCGGTGAGGTATGCGCGCTGGGCCGCAGCCAGCAGGTGATGTCGGCGGCCAGGACCAGCCGGCCGTCCGCCGATCGCGGCAGAGGCACCGCGGTCAGGGCCCGCCGAAGCCGGGCCACATCGACCTGGCCCGCGGCCAGAGCGTCGTAGAGCCCACCGTGCCCGCGACGGTGTTCACCCACCAGCGACAGCTCCACCAGCGACCGGACCGGACCATCGGCGCACAACACGGCGTCCGCGAGCTCGAACAACGCATCCGCACGCCTGGTCAGACAGGAATAGAACTCACCCCGGAAGCGTGACAGTTCCGCAAACGGATCCTGCCGTACGACGCGATGCGACAGGCTCATTCCCACGGCCTTCGTGCTGAGTGTTGTGTGTTCCTTGGTCGGATCACATGCTCAGCCGAAGGCTGCCTGCGCGTAAGGAAGTTACCGGTCCGAGTGATTAAGTACGAGGACTCGTTCGGGCCCCGAGGTTAAAGATCAAGCTAGCCGTCGAGGTGGTCACGTCAACCGGCTTCCGCAGACGCCTCAACCGAGGGCGCCGCCGCGCGATTGCCATGCGGCGTCTCCGCCGCATGAGGCGATCCGAGCGCTGAACGCGCGCCGTCCGGGCCGGAGGGCCAGGAGCGGCTGCTCCCCGGTGCGGCGTCTGCCGGGTGAGCCGGAGGTCCGGGCGCGGGTGTATGCCGACGTACGCCGGCCGGGAGCGCGGTGATGTCAGTGCGTGCGCGGCGGTCTCCTGCGGCACGGGAGCGCGCATGCTCACCCGGCACTCGGCCAGCTCGGTACCCCTGTAGTACAGGGGGGCGGCCCCGGCCGTACTGTGTCCCGCCGTGAACGGGGGCCGGGGCCTTGCCCCAATACCGTTCAGTTAAGC
>NZ_JAFMPZ010000155.1 GCF_017353455.1 Streptomyces laculatispora | reverse complement strand
CCGCGCCGATAGCCATCGCCGTCTCCATACTCTTCAACGGCGGCGGCGACGATCCCGAGCCGCCCGCCGACTCACCCGCGGCTGCGGACCCGGCCGACTCCTCGGTGGGCCCCGACCCGTACGCCGCCGCCAACGACGAGGAACGCCGTCAACTGGACGAGCGCGTCGCGGCGATGCCGGCCGGGCTGGACGCACCGGCGAAGCGCGAGCTCGCCTGGAAACTGCTGGCAAGCTCGGAGAGCTCGACACTGGACTGGCGCGGCCAGTACGCCACGATCGACGACAACGGCGACGGCACCGGCTACACGGCCGGGATCGTCGGATTCTGCTCCGGAACGCACGACATGCTCACGTTCGTCGAGGCGTTCACCAAGGACCACCCGGGCAGCCCGCTGACGCCGTTCGTCCCGGCCCTGCGCAAGGTCGACGGCACCGGCTCGCACAAGGGCCTCGACCCCGGCTTCACCGCCGCCTGGAAGAAGTCGGCCACGGACCCGGTGTTCCGTGCCGCGCAGGACCGGGTCCGGGACAAGCAGTACTTCGAGCCGGCCGTGCGGCTGGCCAAACTGGACGGGCTCGACACCCTGGGCCAGTTCATCTACTTCGACGCCATGGTGCTGCAGGGCCCCGGAACGGCCCCGGACGGCTTCTACGGAATCCGCAAGGCAGCGCTGGCCGAGGCCGACACGGTCGACGAGGGCGGCGACGAGAAGGCCTATCTGGACGCCTTCCTGGACGCCGCGCGAGCCGTGATGAAGTCGAAGAAGAACCAGCACGACACCTCGCGCATCGACACGACGCAGCGGGAATTCCTGTACGACGGCAACCTGGCGCTGAAGCCGCCGCTGACCTGGAAGATGTACGGCGAAACGTTCCACGTCGCGTCCTGACGCGGGCGCCCGGTCCGGGCCGGCGGCGCAGCGTCCCGGTTCAGGCCCCCGCCGCAGTCCCCTGGTCACCCGGGCGGAGCGGGATCACGCCTGGTCGCGTCCGACTCTGCGCAGCCGGTCCCGCTCCTTCTCGGAGAGGCCGCCCCACACGCCGAAGCGCTCGTCGTTGTCGACGGCGTAGTCCAGGCAGGCCAGGCGCCCTTCGCAGGCGTTGCAGAGCTGCTTGGCCTCCCGGGTGGAGCTGCCGGGGGCGGGAAAGAAGAACTCGGGCCCCGCTTGCGCGCACAGCGCCGTCTCCTGCCAGGCGAGAGCGGGGTCGATCGAGGTGTTGATCAGCATGGGGCACACAGTGCCCTGCCGCGATAAACGACTGATCAACGATCCATCAACCAGCGGGCCGGGCCGCCGCCACCCCGGCCGGCGGGCGTCTACGCGCTCTTGATCACGGCGAACGGCGCACCGTGGGGATCGGTGACGTTGGCGAACCTGCCCACGCCCTCCATCTCCAGCGGCTCCAGTGTGAGCTTGCCGCCCAGCCGCTCGACCTCCGCCGCCGTGGCGTCGCAGTCCTCGACCTCGATGTACGGCAGCCAGTGCGGCCCCCGCACCGCCCGTACCGGCACGGCGTCGAGCGGGACGAGCCCGCCGAAGGAGGTCTCTTCGCCGCCGCCCGCGGTCCGGATCATCGTGTACGAGCCTCCGCCTCCCGGATAGGGCACCTGGCTGCTCTCCCAGCCGAGGACGGCCCCGTAGAACGCCGCGGCGGCCGGGACGTCGGGGGTGTACAGCTCCGCCCAGCACAGACTGCCGGGGTCCCCGACGACTCCGAGTCCCGCAAGCCCCTTCGGCTGCCAGACGCCGAAGTACGCCCCGGCGCGGTCGGTGAATCCGCCCATCCGGCCGAACTCCAGCACGTCCATCGGGGCGAACAACGCCTTCCCGCCCGACTTCTCCACCAGCCGCGCGGTGGCGTCGGCGTCCGACGACTGGAAGTACACCGACCACGACGGCTTCGCCTGCTCCTCGGTGACCGTCATCACGCCCCCGACGGACTTCCCGTCCAGCGTGAACATCCCGTAGCCACCGGTCTCGGGCCCCCCGGCCTCGTACTCCCAGCCGAGGAGGGCGGTGTAGAAGGCCGTGGCCCCATCGAGATCCGGGGTGCCGAGATCCATCCAGTTGGGGGCTCCGTCGACAAAACGGGTGGTGAGCATGGTGCTCTCCTTCGGTGGTCCGTTCTCGGGCACATCGGGGTTCCTCCCCATGTGTCCGAGTCTGGCACCGGGCACGGACAACCGCAGTCCGTCGGCCACCGTCCCTTCCACGGTGCCCTGCACCGTGGAAGGGAGCCCCTCAGCGTGTGACGTCCAGCGCCGGAAGCACCGTCTCGGCCACCCGGTAGGCCTCTTCCAGCAGCGGATTGCCGGAGAGGATGAAGGTGTCCACACCCAGGTCCTCGAACTCCTTGAGCCGTTCGACGACCTGCGCGGTGGACCCCACCACGGCCGTTCCGGGGCCGGGGCGGAAGAGACCCATGCCCGGCCACATGTTCGGGTGCACCTCCAGCTCCCGGGCGTGCGCGGGGACCTTCCCGCCGTGCTGGCGGAACTGCCGCTGCCAGCCCACCCCGTCCTCGCCCGCCCGGTCGCCGAGCTGACGGGCGTACGTGGCGTCGCTCGTGACGTCGAGGAGCCGGTCGGCCGCGGCCCAGGCCTCGTCCTGCGTGTCCCGGACGATGAGGTGCAGCCGCAGCCCGATCCTGAGCGTGCGGCCGTACGCGGCGGCCCGCGCCCGGACCGTGTCCAGCTTCTCCTTCAGCAGGTGCGGGGGCTCGCCCCAGGTCAGGAAGACATCGACGTGTTCGGCCGCCATCTCGATGCCGGGGCCGGACGAGCCGCCGAACCAGAGCGGGATGTGCGAGTCCTGGACCGGCTTCAGCTCGCGGAAGGAGGAGCCGGCGTTCTTCAGGTCGTAGAAGCGGCCCTTGTGGTCGAACACCTCGCCGGCCGTCAGCCGCTTCACGATCGACCAGTACTCCGCGCTCAGCTCGTACCGTTCGTCGTGCTCCACATGGAGGCCGTACTCCTGGAGAGACTTGGTTGAACCATTGACCACGTTGAAGCGCAGCCGGCCTCCGAAGAGGGTGTCGAAGCTGAGCGCCATCTTGGCCAGCAGGGTCGGAGAGATGAGCCCGGGGTGGACGGCGAGCAGCGGCTTGAAGCGGGTGCTGGTCGACGCGGCGAGCGCGCTGCCGAGCGGCCAGACGTCGTACAGGTCGGTGGCGAGCAGCGCACCGCTGTAGCCGAGCCGCTCGACCGTTCCGGCCAGCTGGGCGAGGTAGCCCAGGTCGACCGGGCGACGCCCCTCGGGTTCCCAGGGATAGGCGCCCTCGCGCGGGATGATGTACCAGAGGACTTCGGTCGCCATGTCGTCACACCGCCTTTTCCGCGGCCGTGCGGACCCGGGCGTGGCCGACGGTGACCGGCCGCTCGATGAAGCCGGTGCGGTGGAAGATGTCGGCGGCCTCCTGCTGCTCGGCGATGAACGCGTCCGTGACCGGTTCGATCGTCCAGGGCAGGGATTCGAGCGCGGTCTCCCAGTCGTCCGCCGATCCGCCCAGATCGGCGGAGGCGATCTCGGCCGCCTGCCGGGGGTGGGCCGCCGCCCATTCGTCGGCGCGCCTCAGCGCCCGGGTCAGTGCCTCGATGACCTCGGGCCTGGATTCCGCGAGGTCCCGGCGGGTGAAGAAGACGGAGCGGTCGCTGATGACGTCGCCGGTACGGATCAGGGTCCGCAGGCCGCCGGTGCGCCGGGCGGCGGCCAGCCGGTCGCCCTGGGCGACCCAGGCCGCGATCTCTCCCGTGCGCACCAGCTGTTCGCTGGCGTCGTTGCTGCGGACGGCGGTGATGTCGTCGGCGTAGGACAGCCCGGCGTCGTCGAGGGCCTTGGCGATCAGATGGGTCTGCCAGGAGCCGATCGCGAGGTGCACGGTCGAGCCCTTGAGGTCGGCGACCGCGCGCACCGGGCTGTCCTCGGGGACGAGGAGCGCACCGTGTTCGGGGCGGGGGGCGGAGACCGCGGTGTAGACGATGTCGTGGCCGGCGGCCTGGGCGGTGATCGGCGGGGTCGATCCGGTGCCGCCGAAGTCGATGACGCCCCGGGTCAGGAGCTCACCGGTACGCACGCCGTTGGTGTACGGGTGGAAGACGACGGTCTCGCCCAGCGGGGCCAGCTCCTCCTGGGCGAAGCCCAGACGGGAGAGGTGGTACAGGTGGTAGAGGGACGGGTTGCTGCTGTGGACACCGATGGTCAGGGTCATTCAGATCACTCCGGCTTCGGCACGGTCGGGGGCCGTCCCCTATACACATCTTCCGAGCCCAC
>NZ_JAFMPZ010000531.1 GCF_017353455.1 Streptomyces laculatispora | reverse complement strand
CGAACTCCCCGAGCGACACGGCGAACGCGAAGCCCGCCGCGACCAGCAGCGCCCGGCGCACCAGCGGCAGATCCACCTCGCGCCAGGCCCGCAGCGGCGAGGCGCCGAGGACCGCGGCCGCCTCGCGCAGCCGCCCGTCCACCGCGCGCAGGACCGGCAGCATGGTCCGTACGACGAACGGCACCCCGACCAGCGCCTGGGCGAGCGGCACCAGGATCCAGGAGGTCCGCAGATCGAGCGGCGGCTTGTCCAGGGTGATCAGGAAGCCGAAGCCGACGGTGACGGCGGAGACCCCGAGGGGCAGCATCAAAAGGGCGTCGAACCCCCTGACCAGCCGGCCGGCCCGCCTGGTCAGAGCCGCCGCGGCCAGGCCGCCGACAACCAGCGCGATGACGGTCGCGACCAGGGCGTAGCGCAGCGAGTTCCCGATCGCTTCGAGAGGTGCGACCAGGAACGTACCGCTGTTCGCCTCCGCCGATCCCAGCGCCCGGTAGTAGTCGAGGCCGTGGCCGCCGGACAGGTCGAGCGAGCGATCCACCAGTACGGCGAGCGGCAGCAGGATCAGTACCAGCACGGTCAGCAGGACGCCGCCGAGCAGCGCCCACTGGCCCGCGCCGCGCGGCCTGCGGGCGGTCTGCGCCGGGTCGACCAGCTTCAGCGCGGTCTCCCTGCGCCGTACGGTCCAGGCGTGCACGGCGAGAATGGCGCCGACCGCGGCGAACTGCACGAGTGTCAGCACGGCGGCCGTGGGCAGGGCGAGCAGCTGCGCGGTCTGGCGGTAGATCTCCACCTCCAGCGTGGAGAACCCGGGACCGCCGAGGATCTGGACGACGCCGAAGGAGGTGAAGGTGAAGAGGAAGACCATCAGCGCCGCGGCGGCCACGGCGGGGGCGAGCGCCGGAAGGGTGACCCGCCGCCAGGCGGCGAACCGTCCGGCGCCGAGGACGCGCGCGGCCTCCTCCTGGCGCGGGTCGAGCTGCGACCACAGTCCGCCGACGGTCCGCACGACGACCGCGTAGTTGAAGAAGACATGGGCCAGCAGGATCGCCCACACCGTGGTGTCGAGCCGTACGCCCCACAGCGCGTCGAGGAGACCGCCGCGCCCCAGCAACGCGAGGAACGCGGTCCCCACGACGACGGTCGGCAGGACGAACGGCACCGTGACGATCGCCCGCAGCAGCTGCTTGCCCGGGAAGTCGAACCGGGCGAACACATAGGCGCCCGGCAGTGCGATCAGCAGGGTCAGCGCGGTCGAGGCGAGCGCCTGCCAGAGCGTGAACCAGAGGACGTCCAGGATGTCCGGCCGGGTCAGCACCTCACCAAACCGGCCGAACTGCCAGACGCCGTCGGCCTTGAGCCCGCGGCCGACGATCGCGACGACGGGGTAGGCGAAGAACACCGCGAAGAAGGCGACGGGCACGGCCATCAGGCCGAGCCGCACCGCGCTCCCGCGCCATGACCGGGTACGTGCGGCCTTCCCGCGCGCGCCCGGTCCGCGTACGGGAGTCTTCGCTACTTCACTACGAGCGAGGACCATGACTGGACCCACTGCTCACGGTTCTTGGCGATCGTGTCCGGGGCGACGGTCGCCGGCTTGTCCGCGGTGGCCCCGAACTTCGTGAAGAGTTCCGGCACCTGCGCGCCCTTGGTGACCGGGCTGACGAACATGTTGAGCGGCATGTCCTCCTGGAACTTCTTTCCGATCAGGAAGTCCAGCAGGGCCTTGCCGCCCGCCTCGTTCTTCGCGCCGTCGAGCAGGCCCGCGAACTCGATCTGCCGGAAGCACGTCCCGGTGGCGACCCCGGTCGGGGCCGTCTTGGGCTGCGGGTCCGCGTACAGCACCTCGACGGGCGGGCTGGAGGCGTAACTCACGACGAGCGGCCGGTCGGCCTTGGTCTTCTTGCCGCCCGCGGAGCCGGAGAACTCCTCGTTGTACGCCTGCTCCCAGCCGTCGACGACCTTGACGCCGTTGCTCTTCAGCTTCTTCCAGTAGTCCCGGTAGCCGCCCTCGCCGTAGGTGGCGACGGTGCCGAGGAGGAAGCCGAGACCGGGCGAGGAGGTCGCGGCGTTCTCGGTGACGAGGAGGTTCTTGTACGCGGGCTTCGCCAGGTCGTCGAAGGACTTCGGCGGCGCGAGCTTCTTGTCGGCGAAGTACTTCTTGTCGTAGTTGACGCAGATGTCGCCGGTGTCGACCGGAGTGACCCGGTGCTTGCCGGCATCCAACTGGACGTCGGACGCGACCTGGTCGAGGCCCTTGGCCGCGTACGGCGTGAAGAGCCCGTTGTCGAGGGCGCGCGACAGCAGGGTGTTGTCGACGCCGAAGAACACGTCACCGCGTGGCGAACCCTTGGTGAGGATCTCCTGGTTGAGGGCGGCGCCCGCGTCCCCGCTCTTCAGCACCTTGACCGTGTATCCGGTCTCCCGGGTGAACTCCTTCAGCACGCCCTTGGAGGCGTTGAAGGAGTCGTGGCTGACCAGGGTGACGGTCTTGGAGCCGGCGCCCTTGGTACCGGCGGAGCCGGACGCCGGGTCGTCGGAGCTACCGCAGCCGGCGAGCGCGGTCGCGCCGATCGCGGCGGCGAGGGCCGACACCGCGATCTTCTTGGTGGTGCTCATGTGATTCCTCCTGGGGGTGACCAGGAAGAGACGCGGCCCTGCCCGCGCCGGTGGAACCGGAAGCGGGCAGGGCGCAACAGCTTGAGTAAGGTCCGAACTTCCTACCCGGAATGACCCGGGCGAGGTTCAGAGGGTCTGCGGCCAACCTGTCCTTGGTGCCGCACTCTCAGCGCTGTGGCGCTCCCCTGTCGGAATATGAAGTTGAATTCACGCCCAGGCTACACGGCCGGTTTCGGCCGCAGAGCCTGCCCCGGAGTCTGCCCGACGGATCGTGGCCGGGCAGAAATCAGGTTGGAGGGCGCCCAGGGTCTTTCGTTTGGATCAGGCTGGATCAGGGAGCGGGGTCCGGTGCGTGCAGATGCGAGGCGGAGGAGGGAGCCAACGCGGAGCATTGGCGACCGACGACAACACGGCAGGTGCGCGTGCCGGACCCCGCGAGCCCGGCATGATCCAAACGAGAGGCCCTAGCGCTCGGCGGCCGCCAGCTGCCCGCAGGCGCCGTCGATCTCCTGGCCCCGGGTGTCCCGCACGGTCACCGGCACGCCGTGGGCGGCGATGGCCTCGACGAACGCCTTCTCGTCCTCGGGCCGCGAGGCGGTCCACTTCGAGCCGGGCGTCGGGTTCAGCGGGATCAGGTTGACGTGTACCCGCTTGCCCTTGAGGAGCCGGCCCAGCCGGTCGCCCCGCCAGGCCTGGTCGTTGATGTCGCGGATCAGCGCGTACTCGATGGAGATACGGCGGCCCGACTTCTCCGCGTACTCCCAAGCGGCGTCCAGTACCTCGCGGACCTTCCACCGGGTGTTCACCGGTACGAGGGTGTCGCGCAGCTCGTCGTCCGGGGCGTGCAGCGAGACGGCGAGACGGCATTTGAAGCCCTCGTCGGCGAACCGCAGCATCGCCGGCACCAGGCCTACGGTCGAGACGGTGATCCCGCGCTGCGACAGGCCCAGCCCGTCGGGCTCGGGGTCGGTCAGCCGGCGGATGGACCCGACCACCCGCTTGTAGTTGGCGAGCGGCTCGCCCATGCCCATGAAGACGATGTTGGAGAGCCGCGCCGGGCCCCCGGGGACCTCACCGTCGCGCAGGGCCCGCATACCGTCCACGATTTGGTGGACGATCTCCGCGGTGGAGAGGTTGCGGTCGAGGCCGGCCTGTCCGGTGGCGCAGAACGGGCAGTTCATCCCGCATCCCGCCTGGGAGGAGATGCACATCGTGACGCGGTCCGGGTAGCGCATCAGAACGGACTCGACCAGCGTCCCGTCGTGCAGCTTCCACAGCGTCTTGCGGGTGGTGTCGTCGTCGCAGCTGATGTGCCGGACCACGGACATCAGATCGGGGAACAACGCCTCGGCGAGCTTGTCCCGCGACGCCGCCGGGATGTTGGTCCACTCCGACGGGTCGTGTGCGTACCGCGCGAAGTAGTGCTGCGAGAGCTGCTGGGCGCGGAAGGGCTTCTCGCCCGTCTCGGCGACGGCTTCCTTGCGCTCGGCGGGCGTGAGGTCGGCGAGGTGCCGCGGCGGCCTCTTGGCTCCGCGGGGCGCGACGAAAGTGAGTTCTCCGGGCTTAGGCATGGTTCGTCCAGTGTCGCAGACACGCCGGGATGCTGGCGGTCGTCGCCGGTGGCACGGGCGGACCGCGGGTCTGCCCGGCCGACGCGGGTCGTCATCGGCCGACGTGGGCGGCCCTGGGACGGCCCGGCCGCGTGCACGGCAGTGACCGATCGCACCCCGGCGGTCCGGCGCCTGCGGACCGTGAGCGCGGGCCGGTTGCCCCATGGGCGCTCCGGGCGACGGCCGGCGCGCGGGCTACGTCGCAAAGGGGGGCGTGGCGCCGATGGACCGGGCCGGGCGGGGTATCCGGAAGACGACAGGGACATCCGGGCGAATGCGCAGGAGGTACGTGCCATGCACAGCTTGAAGCAGTGGTTCAATCACAGCCTGATCGCACAGGCGCTGGTGCTCTTCGTGCTGGGCATGGGCTTCGGCGCCCTGTTCCGCCGGAATGATCACCCGGGTTTATGGGTGGTCCACAGCCTGATCTACACCGCCGTTGTCATCGGGTTTGTGGCTTTTCAGCGGCGCCGGACCAGCCGCGCGACCGGCGCCGGCCCCCGCACGGTCGTCAGCCTCAATCGCAAGATCCGGCGCCGTGAGGTGCCGCGGGATCCCGAGGAGCGGGTGATCATGGGGCGGCTGATCGACGATCAGCTGGGAAAGATGGAGCGGGGAAAGCGGTGGCTGCCGTACTGGCTGGGTTTCACGGGCCTGATAGCCGTCGGCATGCTCGTCCTCGGAGCGACCACCGGCTCGCTGGCCTTCCCCCTGGTCTTCACGGCCGGTGTGATCGCGTTCTGCCTCTGGATCCTGTGGATGCACCGCCGGGCCGTGGAGCTCCACCACCACATGCGCTCGGCCCTGCAGAACCGCGGCTGACGGGTGCCGTCGCCTTACGCACCGCGGGCACGGTCCCAGGTGGTGGTCGTCTCACTTCGCCCGGCACATGAGTGAGGGTCCGGCGTCCCGTGGACGCCGGACCCTCACTCACGACAACCGCGGGTACTCAGCCCGATCCGACGAAGATCACCATCAGCAGCCAGACCACCGGCGCGGTCGGCAGCAGGGAGTCCAGCCGGTCCATGATGCCGCCGTGCCCGGGGAGCAGCGTGCCCATGTCCTTGATCCCGAGGTCCCGCTTGATCATGGACTCGCCCAGGTCACCGAGGGTGGCGCTGGCGGCGACCGCGAAGCCGAGCAGGAGGCCCTGCCACCAGGAGCCGTCGTCGATCAGGAACTGCATGCACAGCGCACCGGCCACCATCGCGAAGGCCACGGCTCCGAAGAGGCCCTCGCGGGTCTTCCCGGGGCTGATCCGCGGTGCGAGCTTGTGCTTGCCGAACCGCCAGCCGACCGCGTACGCGCCGGTATCGCTGACCACGGTCAGCAGCAGGAAGGTCAGCACCCGCTGCGGCCCGTCGGCCGCGGTCAGGAGCATGGCGACGAAGGTGGCCAGGAACGGTACGTAGAACGCGGCGAAGACGCCGGCCGTGACGTCCTTGAGGTAGCCCTCCGGCGGTTCGGTCATCCGCCAGACGAGCACCGCGAGAGCGGTCAGCGCCATGGCGGCCCAGGCGCCTTCGGCACCTCGCGCGTAACCGGCCACGACCATGGCAGCGCCACCGACCGCGAGGGGTACGAGCGGCGCCTTGATGCCCTTGCGCTCCTCCAGCCGGGAGGTGAGCTCCCAGAGGCCTACGACGACGGCGACCACGATCACACCGACGAAGACGGCCTTGACGATGAAGAGCGAGGCGACGACGACGGCACCCAGCCCCACGCCGACCCCTATGGCGGCTCCCAGATCACGGCCCGCACGTTTCTTCTGCGGGGGTGGCGGCGCGGTGGACATGGGCTCCTGCGGCTTCTCGTCGCGGAACAAGGGGCCGCCGCTCAGGCGTGCGGCCCCCTGGTCCCGGTCATCACGATCGTCAGCGTCTCTACCTGCGTCGGGAACGTCCGGCACGATGGGCATGGGCCGAGTCTGCTGGGCACTATGCACATCGTATGCAGGACCCGCCGGAGCGGCCCGCATCTCGGGAGCGGCCCGATGGGCGGCGCCCTGCGGGGCACCCCAGGAAGAGTCGTTCATCAGACTTCGAGCAGCTCGGCTTCCTTGTGCTTCAGCAGCTCGTCCACCTGCGCGACGTACTTCGCGGTGGTGTCGTCGAGCTCCTTCTCGGCGCGACGTACCTCGTCCTCGCCGGACTCCTTGTCCTTGACCAGCTTGTCGAGGGTCTCCTTGGCCTTGCGACGGACCGCACGGATGGAGATCTTGGAGTCCTCGGCCTTGGTCTTCGCGACCTTGATGTAGTCGCGACGGCGCTCTTCGGTGAGGTCGGGGAAGTTGACCCGGATGATATTGCCGTCGTTGCTCGGGTTGACGCCGAGGTCGGAGTCGCGGATGGCCTGCTCGATGTTGCGCAGCGCGGTCTTGTCGAACGGCGTCACGACGGCCATACGGGGCTCGGGCACCGAGAACGAGGCCAGCTGGTTGATCGGGGTCAGCGCGCCGTAGTAGTCGGCGACGATCTTGTTGAACATCGCCGGGTGCGCACGGCCGGTGCGGATCGCGGCGAAGTCCTCTTTCGCGACCACGACGGCCTTCTCCATCTTCTCCTCGGCCTCGAGGAGGGTTTCTTCGATCACCACGTGCTCCTGCGTGTCTTGAGTGGGCCCGGCGTGCTCGGGCCCGGCGGGTCCTGCGTCGCGTCCTCACCTGCACGGTGTCCGACCGGCAGGCCGTTGTCCATCCTTCGGGCCCCTACCGCGAGCCCCGGGAACTCACCGGGTCACCCCGGTTCGGTCCCCCGGTTTCAGGCCCGGGTGCCCTGGTCGCTCACGAGCGAACCGATCTTCTCACCCTTGACGGCGCGGGCGATATTGCCCGCCGTCGTCAGCTCGAAGACGAGGATCGGCAGCTGGTTGTCACGGCAGAGCGTGATGGCGGTGGCGTCGGCGACCTTGAGATCGCGGGCGAGCACCTCGCTGTACTCCAGCGCGTCGAACTTCACCGCTCCGGGGTTGGTCTTCGGGTCGGAGTCGTAGACCCCGTCCACACCGTTCTTGCCCATCAGCAGAGCCTCGGCGTCGATCTCCAGGGCGCGCTGGGCCGCGGTGGTGTCGGTGGAGAAGTACGGCATACCCATGCCGGCGCCGAAGATGACGACGCGGCCCTTCTCCAGGTGCCGTACGGCGCGCAGCGGGATGTACGGCTCCGCGACCTGGCCCATGGTGATGGCGGTCTGGACGCGGGAGTCGATGCCCTCCTTCTCCAGGAAGTCCTGGAGCGCGAGGCAGTTCATGACGGTGCCGAGCATGCCCATGTAGTCGGACCGGGCCCGGTCCATACCGCGCTGCTGGAGCTCGGCGCCGCGGAAGAAGTTGCCGCCGCCGATGACGATCGCGATTTCCGCGCCGTCCCGGACGACCGCAGCGATCTCGCGTGCGATGGCGTGCACGACGTCGGGGTCGACACCGAGACCCCCGCCACCGGCGAACGCCTCTCCGGACAGCTTCAGCATGAAGCGTCCGGCCACCTTGCCGTCGTCGCGCCTGTGGTCACCTGTTGCGGCGTCCGCGCCCTTGTTCATGGAGATTCTCCTCGTGCACATACGAAGAAGGCCATTGCCGGTGGGTCCGATGTCCCTCAGCGGCAATGGCCTCCTCGTCAGATCTGCGGTCGTACGGCGGTGTGCGGCCGTCGACTGCACCAGACCCTATCGGGGTCCACCGTTTTTCGCGGACGGACTCAGATGCCGACCTTGATGCGCGAGAAGCGCTTCAGGGTGACACCGGCCTCGTCCAGAACCTTCTGGACGGACTTCTTGTTGTCCTTGGCGAACGCCTGCTCCAGGACGACGACCTCCTTGAAGAAGCCGTTGACGCGACCCTCGACGATCTTCGGGAGAGCGGCCTCGGGCTTGCCCTCCTCGCGAGAGGTGGCCTCGGCGACGCGGCGCTCGTTCTCGACCGTCTCGGCCGGGACCTCGTCGCGGTTGAGGTACTTCGGGGCGAAGGCGGCGATGTGCTGCGCGACGTCCTTGGCGACCGTGGCCGCGACCTCGTCCGTGGCGGATCCCTTGTCGAGCTCGACCAGGACGCCGACCTGCGGCGGGAGGTCGGGCATCGTGCGGTGCATGTACGCAGCCACGTAACCGCCGCTGAACTGCGCGAAGCGGTCCAGGACGATCTTCTCGCCGAGGTTGGCGTTGGCCTCGTCGACGTACGCCTGAACCGTCTTGCCGGCCTCGATCTCGGAGGCGAGCAGCGTGGCCAGGTCGGCCGGGGAGGTGGCGGCGACGTGCGCGGCCAGCGCGTTGGCGACGGCCTGGAACTTCTCGCCCTTGGCGACGAAGTCCGTCTCGCACTTCAGCTCGAGCAGGACGCCGGAGGTCTTGTCCTCGGAGATGAGGGAGATGACGGCGCCGTTCTCGGCAGAACGGCCCTCGCGCTTGGCGACGCCCTTCTGACCCTTGATACGAAGGGCCTCGACGGCACCCTCGACGCTGCCATCGGCCTCGTCGAGGGCCTTCTTGCAGTCCATCATGCCGGCGCCGGTGAGCTCACGGAGCTTCTTGACGTCAGCGGCGGTGTAGTTCGCCATGAGTCTGTATTTCTCTCTCGAAGTCTGAAAGATCTACGGGTGAACGGCGGGGGCGGTGCCTGTGGCACCGGCCCCCGCCGTCGTCAGCCGTGACGGGTGTCAGGCCTGCTCGCCGTCCGTGGCCGGAGCCTCGGCGGCGGGGGCCTCGACGGCCGGCGTCTCGGTGGCGGGAGCCTCGGCGGCGGCCTCGGCCGGCGTCTCGGCGGCGTCCGCGACCTTCTCGGTCTCGGCGGAGGTCTGGACCTCGGCGTCGGCCTTCTTGTCGCCCTCGAGCAGGTCACGCTCCCACTCGGCGAGGGGCTCGCCGGCGGCCTTCTCGCCCGGCTTCGAGTCGCCGGTCGCAGCGCCGGAGCGGGCGATGAGGCCCTCGGCGACGGCGTCGGCGATCACGCGGGTGAGCAGGGTGACGGAGCGGATCGCGTCGTCGTTGCCCGGAATCTTGTAGTCGACCTCGTCGGGGTCACAGTTGGTGTCCAGGATCGCGACGACCGGGATGTGGAGCTTGCGCGCCTCACCGACGGCGATGTGCTCCTTCTTGGTGTCGACGATCCAGACGGCGCTCGGCACCTTCTGCATCTCGCGGATACCACCGAGGGTCTTCTCCAGCTTGGCCTTCTCGCGGGAGAGAACCAGGAGCTCCTTCTTGGTGAGGCCGGAGGCGGCCACGTCCTCGAAGTCGATGAGCTCAAGCTCCTTCAGACGCTGAAGGCGCTTGTAGACGGTGGAGAAGTTGGTGAGCATGCCACCGAGCCAACGCTGGTTGACGTACGGCATGCCGACGCGCGTCGCCTGCTCGGCGATGGCCTCCTGCGCCTGCTTCTTCGTACCCACGAACATGATGGAGCCGCCGTGGGCGACGGTCTCCTTGACGAACTCGTAGGCGCGGTCGATGTACGACAGCGACTGGAGCAGGTCGATGATGTAGATGCCGTTGCGCTCGGTGAAGATGAAGCGCTTCATCTTCGGGTTCCAGCGACGGGTCTGGTGACCGAAGTGGACGCCGCTTTCCAGCAGCTCCCGCATCGTGACGACGGCCATGGCCGTACTCCTTGAGGTGCTCGGTTATCGCGACCGCAGGTTTGCTGTCGCGCCTGACGCCCCGACGCGCCGTGCCACAAGGGACCGAGGGGCGCGGCCACCTCCGTCGAGAAGGAGATGGCGGGGCGTGCGAAGTCGACCCGGTGACCCGGATCGCCACAAGAAGTGTACGGGACCCGTCGAGTGCCGGGTGACGGCACTGTCCACAACCGGCCGGTACTCCACAGATCCGGGCCATGATCCCCGCGAACCGGTCTGCCGGGGGACGGTTGTGCCATGCGAAACACATCTGCCCGGGACGGATCCCGGGTCCGGGCCATGATCCGCGGCGCACCGGGCGGCGGCCCGCGGCGCCTGGTGCGGGCGGCCCCGGCGGCGGCCGCCGCTGCGCTTCTCGCGATGGGGTGCTGCGGGGCGGCCGCCCCGGCCCC
>NZ_JAFMPZ010000154.1 GCF_017353455.1 Streptomyces laculatispora | reverse complement strand
GAGCAGGCCCGTGGTGTAGGGGTGGCGGGGTGTTTCGAAGAGCTGTGCGGTGGGAGCGGTCTCGACGATCCGGCCGGCGTACATCACGTAGATGCGGTCGCAGACCGCGGCCGCGAGTTCGATGTCGTGCGTGATGAGGAGCATGCCCAGGTCGCGTTCGCGCTGCAGCCGCCCGAGGATGGCCATGATCTCGGCCTGGGTGGAGACGTCGAGCGCGGTGGTGGGTTCGTCGCAGAGCAGCAGCCTGGGCCCGGCGGTGAGCGCTCCGGCGATCATGACGCGTTGCAGCATGCCGCCGGAGAGCTCGTACGGGTACTGGCGCAAGTGCCGCTCCGGGTCCGGGAGTCCGACCGCGGCGAGCAGTTCGGCGGCGCGGGCGTTGGCGCGGCCCTTGTCCCAGCCGTTGTTGACACGCAGCGACTCGGTGAGGAAGTCGCCGATGCGGCGGACCGGGTTGATGCCTGCCCGGGGGTCCTGGAATATCATCGACGCCGTGCCGGTACGGATCGACCGTAGGGCTGCCGGGCCGGCGCCCACCACCTCCGTTCCGTCGACGCGCACGTGGCCGTCGATGTCGGCCCCGGTGGGGAACAGCCCGAGGGCCGACCGTGCGGTGACCGACTTCCCGGAGCCGGATTCGCCCACCAGCGCGACGATTTCACCCGCCGACACGGTCAGGTCGATGCCGTCGAGTACCGGCCGGGCCATGCCGGGCAGGGCGATGCTCAGGTTCTCGTACTCCAGCAGCGCCATCAGGTCTTCCTCCCTGCGAGCCGGTCGCCGACGTTCTCCCCGACGATGTTGAAGGCGACGACGACCACCACGACGGCGACGGCGGGCACGACCGCGGACAGCGGCTGGCCGCGCAGAACGGCGGCCTGGGACTGGTTGATCATGGCGCCCCAGTCCGGAGTCGGCGCCTGCACGCCCAGGCCCAGGAAGGACAGGGCGGCGAGGTCGAGCAGCGCGTAGCCGAAGTTGACGGTGGACTGGGCGAGCACGGTCGGGCCGATGTTCGGCAGCAGCCTGCGGATGGCGACGTACAGGGCGGAGTGCCCCTGCACACGGTAGGCCGCGATGTACGGCCTGGCCCGCTCCTGCATCGCGAGGCCGCGCACCAGACGTGCGGTGTACGGCATGTAGGCCACGGACATAGCGATCACCGGCGCCGTCATCCCCTTGCCGAAGACCGCCACCGCGAGAATCGCGACGAGCAGCGCCGGGAAGGCGAAGACGACATCGAGCAGCCGCCCGATCACGGTGTCGGCCCAGCCGCCCCGCCACGCGGAGAACAGGCCGATGGCGATGCCGACGACGGTCGAGACCAGTACCACCAGCAGCGGTCCGACCAGACTCGTACGGCTTCCTTCTACGAGGGCCGAGAAGGTGTCGTGCCCACCCTGGTCGGTGCCCAGCCAGTGGTCGGCGCTCGGGCCGACGAGCCCCGTGCCCAGCTCTCCGTACGTCGGGTCCTGCGGTGACAGCCACGGTGCGAACACCGCGACCAGCACGAACAGGACGAGAAGGCCCAGGCACAGCTTCTCCAGCCGGCTACCCCCCATGGAGCGCAACTTGGCGACCGGCCTGCGGGTCAGTCCCGCCATCGGGGCGCTCATCGTGCACCCCCCGCTGCCGCCACCCGCGGATCGATCAGCGGATGCACCAGGTCCACCAGGAAGTTGACCACGACGAACGCGGCAACCACGAGCAGCACGATCGCCTGCACCACCTGGAAGTCCATCTGGTTGACCGAGGTCACCAGCAGGGATCCCACGCCCGACATGCCGAACGCGGTCTCCACGATCGAGGTGCTCACCAGCATTCCGGAGATGAGGAGCGCGGAGACGGTGACGATCGGGCCGAGGGCGTTGCGCAGTACGTGCCGCCGGATCACGGTCCACCGCGGGGTGCCGCGGCTGACCGCGACCTCGACGTGCTCACGGCCCAGTTCCTCCAGCATCGACGAGCGGGTCACCCGAGTGACCATCGCCATGAACGTGACGGACAGGGCGATCGCCGGCAGTACGACGTGGTGCAGCCGGTCGAGAACGCCGGTGCCGTTGCCGATGGTCGGGAACCAGCCCAGCTTCACGCCGAACAGCGACCGCAGCAGCAGTGCGGCGACGAAGGCGGGGGCTGCGGCCCCCACCGTCACCAGCAGCATCAGCATCGAGTCGGTGCGGGTGCCGCGGCGCAGCGCGCCGACGATGCCGGCCGCGAGACCGACCACCGCGATCAGCAGGGCGGAGGCGGCGATCAGCAGCAGGGTGGCCGGCAGCCGCGACCAGATGACCGAACTGACGTCCTGGTGGAAGACGTAGGAGCGGCCGAAGTCGCCGTGCAGTACGCCGCCCAGCCAGTCCCAGTACCGGACGAAGAACGGCTCGTCGAAGCCGTACCTGTGGCGGATCCGGGCGAGTTCGTCGGGGCCGGCGCTGCGCCCGCGCACCAGGAAGCTCGCCGGGTCGCCGGGCGCCAGGTACAGCGAGGAGAACACCAGGAAGGAGGTGACCAGCAAGGTCGCCGCCATCCCGGCCAGACGGCTCACGACCCCGAGCGCCCGGGTGGTCGTACGGCTCACTTCTTGGCCCCGATCTCAGCAGCCCACGGGTAGTAGAGGTAGGCGACCGACGGCTGGACGCCGGTGATCCGGTTGCCGAGGAAGACGCTCGTGGGCTGCGTGTACAGAGGAAGCCAGGGCAGTTCCCGCAGGGCGATCTTCTGCGCCCTCGCGCTCGCCCCGGCCCGCGCGGCCGGGTCATAGGTGCCTGCGGCGTCCTCGACCGCCTGGTCGAACTCCTTGTTCGACCAGCCGCCGTAGTTGGTGAACATGCCGGTCTCCAGGGAGCCGTACACATCCAGCGGGTCGGTGATCGACGTGTACCAGAAGGTCAGGAAGAGATCGACTCCCTTGCGGGCGGCGGCGTCGGTGAAGAGCGTCGAGTACTTCTCCGGCGACAGCGTCTCGATCTTGGGGTCGAGGCCGATGGCCTTGGCGGCCTGCTCGACGGCCTGCGCGACGATCGTGGTCTGCGAGTCGAGGGGGCTGGTCGCGATGACGATCCGCTCCCCCTTCACCCCGGCCTTCTCCGCGATCTCCTTGGCCTTCGCCGGGTCGTACGGGTAGTGCGGCACGCCCTCGATGATGGCCCTGCGGTCCGCAGGGGGCGCCTGGCCCCACATGTTGTCGGAGACGAGGGAGTCGGCGACCTCGCCCATCCCGCCGGCGCCGGCCTTGACGATGCCCTTGCGGTCGATGGCCATGAGCAGGGCCTTGCGCACCTCGGTGTCACCGAGCGGGCCCTTGAGGTTGCTGACGATCTCCTCGGCGACGGTGCTGTTGACGCCGTAGTAGAGCTTGCCGGCGCTGGACGAGCCGAGCTGCTCGTAGGCGTCGGCCGGGACCATCCAGCCACCGTCCACCTCACCGCTCTGGAAGGCGTTGACGCGGGTCGTCGCGTCGCTCAGGAACACGAACTTGACCTGGCCCGCCTTGGGCTTCAGCTCGGTGTTCCAATAACCGTCGAACTTCTTCAGGGTGAGCGACTGGCCCGACGCCCAGGACCCGAACGAGAACGGGCCCGTGCAGTTCACCCCGCTCTTGGGACTGCCGTAGTCCTTGCCCGCCTCGGCGAGCGTCGCGGCCGACTCGACGGTTCCCGAGCTGGTGGCCATCTCCTGGTTGAAGACCGCGTCCGGCTTCGTCAGCTTGACGGTGACTTCCAGCGGCCCGGTCATGTCGATCGACTTCACGTTGCGGAACGTGTTCTCCCACGCGCTGCCCACGGCGGGGTCCATGTGGCGGCGCAGGGAGGCGACGACGTCCTTCGCAGTGAGAACCGTCCCGTCGTGGAAGTGCACGCCCGGACGGATCTTGTAGACCCACGTGGTGGGAGTCGGATTGGTGAACGAGGACGCCAGGTTCGGCGACGTCGTCAGATCCGGGTTCCAGCGCAGCAGGCTCTCGCAGACGTTGGCGAGGATCTGGTTCGGCGGGTAGTCGTAGGCGTAGGCGTAGTCGAGCGAGGAGGGCTCGGCGTAGATCGACCAGGTGAAGGAGTCGATGTCGCCCGCAGCGGCGGGCGTCTGCTTGGTCAGCTTGTACGACGTGCCGGCGTCGGCGCCCTTGTCCGGGTTCGCCGTGCCACTGCACGCACTGGTGATGAGAACGGCGCTCGCCGCGAGGAGGGTCCCCGCCACGCGGCGCACCGCCCGCATCCGTGTTGGCCGTCTGGATCCTGCACTCTGCGTCGGCACTGTCTGTCTCCGTCCGGGGTGGGCTCGATGAAGTGCGTGGGGGCTGCGTCAGTCGGTCGACGCAGTGGGCGCGGTCATGTTCGCGTCGAACACGAGGCGGCCTTCGACGTACGTCCGGCGTACCCGGACGTCGCCTATCTCGTCGGCGGGGCGCGTGAACGGGTCACGGTCGAGGGCGACGAGGTCCGCGTACTTGCCCACCTCGACCGTGCCGGTCACGTCGTCGAGGTGGTTCACCCAGGCGGTGCCCGCTGTGTACGCGGTGAGCGCCTCGGCCAGGGTCAGTGCCTGTTCGGGGTAGAACGGCGGATACGTCTCGCCCTCGGGGAGTTCCCGGGCGGGGGCGGCACGGTTGACCGCGACGTGGATGGCCCACAGCGGGTTGGGGCTGCTCACCGACCAGTCGCTGCCGGCGGCGAGGTGGGCGCCGGCACGGCGCAGATCCCCGAAGGGGTACTGCTGGGCGGCGCGTTCGGGCCCGAGGAACGGGATGGTCAGCTCGTCCATCTGGGGTTCGTGGGCGGCCCACAGCGGCTGGATGTTCGCGGCGACGCCGAGTTCCGCGAAACGCGCGATGTCATCGGGGTGGACGACCTGGAGGTGGGCCAGGTGGTGCCGGTGGTCGTTGGCGCCGTTGGCGGCACGGGCCGCGCCGAGCGCGTCGAGTGCCTCGCGCACGGCGCGGTCGCCGAGCGCGTGGAAGTGGACCTGGAAGCCGGAGCGGTCCAGCGCGCACACCGCTTCCCTCAGTAGTCCGGGCTCGACGAAGCTCAGGCCGGAGTTGCCGGTTGAGCAGCCGCAGCTGTCCAGATAGGGCTCCAGCATCCCGGCGGTGAAGTTCTCCGCGACGCCGTCCTGCATGATCTTGATGCTGGTGGCCGCGAAACGGCCCGCCTGCCCGATGCGGCGGCGCTCCTCCAGCTCCGGAAGCTGCTCCATTCCGCGGTTGCGGTCCCACCACAGGGCGCCGACGACCCGGGCGAGCAGCGAACCTTCGCGGGCCGCACGCAGGTAGACGGGCAGGTTGTCCGGGTAGCCGTGGAAGGAACCGATCATGGCGTCCTGCCAGCCGGTCACCCCGAGTGAGAACAGGTACTCCTGCGCGGCGAGCAGCCCGGCGTACGTCTCGTCCTCGGTCGCGACCGGAACGTGCTGGGCCACCAGTTCCACCGCGCCCTCGTGCAGGGTGCCGGCCGGGGTGCCGTCCGCCTCCCGCTCGATACGGCCGTCGGCCGGGTCGGAGGTGTGCCGGTCGACACCGGCGATCTCCAGCGCGCGGGTGTTGACCCAGGCGCCGTGGCCGTCGCAGTTCACAAGCAGCACGGGCCGGTCGGGCACCACCGCGTCGAGCATGGAGCGCGTCGGCGTGCCGCCCGGGAAGCAGTCCATCGACCAGCCGCCGCCACGGATCCAGGCCACGTCCGGGTGGTCCTCGGCGTACCGGGCCACCACGTCGAGACAGTCCTCGGCGGTGGTCTGCTCGCTCTGGTCGCAGCCGAGCATCTGGGTGCCACCCATCACGGGGTGGATGTGCGCGTCCTGGAATCCGGGTACGAGCAGGCCGCCCTCCAGGTCGACGACCTCCGTACCGGCACCGGCCAGCGCGCGCACCGTACCCACGTCGGCGACGGCGATGATCCGGCCGCCCGCGACGGCGACGGCGGCGTCCACCGGGACGGGGCCCGCTCCGGTGAAGACCCGGCCCCCGACGAAGACGGTGTCGGCCCATTCGCTGCTGTGCGCCATCGATTCAACCTCCAGCAGGGCGGAATGACCCGCCCGACGTGTTCGTTGAGGAGGAGTGAACGACAGCGCAACAGTGCTGTCAACAGTGTTGCGCACACTGGATCCCGAACCGATACACTGGCCGCACCATGCCGAAGTCACCCGCCGCCAAGGCCCGCAGCAAGCGCGCCGGCAGTCAGCTCACGCCCGGTGCGATCATCGACGCGAGCCTGCGCATTGCCGCCCGCGGAAGCGAGGACGCCTTCACCGTCCGGCGCCTGGGCGAGGAACTCGGGGCGGATCCGACCGCGATCTACCGGCACTTCCGTGACAAGGACGAGCTGTTGCTGTCGGTCGCCGACCACATGCTCGGGGAGGCGCTCGACGCCATCCCCGACGGCCTCGGCTGGAAGGCCCGCATCCGGGCACTCGCCGACGCCTCTCTCGCGGTCGCCCTCAAGTACCCGGTGGTGGGCTCCGCCATGGCGAGCCGGACCACGCGCCGCTCCAACGAGTTCCGGGTCGTCGAACTCATCCTCGGCGCCGTCCGGGAGGCCGGTCTGGAGGGATCCGAGGCCGCCGTCCACTACCGCATGATCGGGGACACCCTCCTCGCGTACGTGGGCCAGCAGGCCGCCTTCCTGCTGTTCGACGCGGACGCCCGCGCGGCCGACGACTCCGCGTGGAACCGCGAGTACCGGCTGGTCGACGCGCAGCGCTTCCCCTACATCGCCGGCCTCAGTGGCGAACTCGCCGAGGTGACGGACGAACAGATCTTCGACGCTACGGTCGAGGCCCTGATCTCGACTGTCGAGAAGCGCGCCGCGACTCCTCGGGGCGCGTGACCCGGCTCAGCCCAACGCCAGGCGGTCCGGCTCGGCCGTCCGTCGGTCCGTGGAGCGTGGGCGGAGCCATCCCCGGACGCCGCTCTCCGGGGAGGCCGAGCCCGGGCTGATCCGTGGCACGGGCCTGCCGGAGGGGTTCCGGCAGGCCCGTCGGCCTCCGCTGCACGAGGCCGAGGTCCGTGAGGATCTCGTCGGGCGTGCGATGACCGGACTCAGCTCCGTCCTCCATGTAGCCCTGCGGCCGCCGTCGGTGGCCGTCCGGTGCGGGAGCCGCCCGCCCCGTCTACTGTCGCCTGACCTGTGCATCTACCGCAGCGTCTACCGGCATCTACCCATGATCTTCCGGCCGATCTACCGCCGGTCTAGTAACGAGAACGTTCAGCGCGTCCTTGACGACGCCGCCACGGAGATACGACCGTTGCAGCAGAAGGGCATCAAGGTCGTCCTCTCCGTCCTGGGGAACCACCAGGGTGCGGGTTTCGCCAACTTCCCGTCCCAGCAGGAGGCTTCGGTGTTCGCGAAGCAACTGTCGGACACAGTGGCCAAGTACGGTCTCGACGGCATCGACTTCGACGACGAGTACGCCGAATACGGCAACAATGGCACTGGCCAGCCCAACGCCAGCTCGTTCGTCAACCTGGTGACGGCGCTGCGCCTGAATATGCCGGACAAGATCATCAGCCTCTACAACATCGGCCCGGCCGCGTCGCGCCTCTCCTACGGAGGCGTCGACATCTCGACCACGTTTGACTATGCCTGGAACCCGTACTACGGCTCCTGGCAGGTCCCCGGCATCGCACTGCCCAAGTCGAAGCTGTCGCCGGCGGCCGTCGAAATCGGCCGGACCTCGCAGAGCACGGCCGCCGACTTCGCCCGACGCACCGTCAGTGAGGGCTACGGGGTCTATCTGACGTACAACCTCGACGGTGCCGACCGCAGCGCCGATGTCTCCGCCTTCACACGAGAGTTGTACGGCAGCGATGCCGATTTCACGCCGTAGGGCGGGCTCGCGCCGCCGTGGCGCGCCGTGCTGCTTGGGGTTCGGCGACAAGGTGTGGGCAGACGCGGATCATTCGACCCCGCTGTCCCTGTCCTCCCAGCGCAGCAGGTCGCCCGGCTGGCACTCCAGCGCCTCGCACAGCGCGGCATGCGTCGTGAAGCGCACCGCCTTGGCGCGGCCGTTCTTGAGCACCGCCAGGTTGGCAGGGGTGATCCCTATGCGGTCCGCGAGTTCGCCCACGGATCTTCCGCCTGGCCGGCATCACGTCGATGTCTACGGCGATCGGCATCAGATCACCTCGTCGAGCTCGCCCTGCGTCTGCGCCGCTTCTGCGTCGCGCGTAACGGCTTGGGCGAGGAGCATCCGCAGCACGAGCACGATGAGCGCGACTCCCAGGATGGCCAGCCGACCCCGCCTGCTGCAAGGCCGGCGCGATGTGACGCAGCGCCCGCCGCCGGCGGGGCACCAGGCGCTCCAGCCGGTGTGGCATGTACCAACTGGCCCTGTTTCTGCCCAGCTGGTCGAACCACGCCGCGCACTCTAATCTCCGCTTCCAGGACCGTCGCGTTGCCGATCTCGAAGCCACATCGAAGCGTTCCCGCCGGTAGAGGTGGAGCTGCCGTGGGGGAAGCCGGAGGGGGAGAGGAAGACGTTCTCCCTGCTGCTCACCACGCGCTTCGGCAACGCCGTGGCGGTGAACACATGGAACACCTATACCTGGAAGCCCGCCTTGGCCAAGGCGGG
>NZ_JAFMPZ010000153.1 GCF_017353455.1 Streptomyces laculatispora | reverse complement strand
GTGATCGAGGATCCCGAAGCCGGGGTGCGTCCGCGTCCGTCACTGCCATCGTCCTGGCGCTCGGCATCTGTCAGGATCTGGCGGCAGGGTTCGAGCTGGTCCACGAGCTGGTCGAACTGGTCGCGGGACATGCCGGTCAAGGCGGGGTGAGTGAGCAGGAAGGTGGCCTCGGGTGGGATGGGGGCTGCCAGCTTCTGTTCTGGTGAGGTCGGCGGGTCCTGGACAGGGTCGTGCGCGGCGATGGTGTAGCTCCACTCGCCGTGGAACTCGCCGCGCTCCACGCGCTGTTCGACTGCCTTGCGCTCGGCCCGGGTGAGCTTACGACCTCTGCGGGAGTCGGCGTCCGCCTCCCAGCTGGTCACCGACCTCGCCTCCGGGACCTGCGAGCTCACCCACGAAGCCCTCGATGCCCGCCTGGCCGGACAGAAGGACATGGCCGTGGACTACTTCCGTGCCGTCCTCGTATCCGCCGGCATCCTGCCCGTTTCTATTCCGCACGCCCAAACATCCGAACCCATCGACACACACGCGTACACCCGACCCCCACGGCCGCCCACGCCCCTCACCGCGACACGGACACCGCGTCGAAAAGGAGCAACGAAGGCCGGAGCGACAACGAAGGCCGAGGCGGCAACGACGAGGACCGCGGCAATCAGGGCCGAGGCAACGACGAAGGCGGCGGCGAGCGCGGAGGCGACCAGGACCGGGGTCACGGAGGCCGGGACGACGACGAGGGCAGGATTCACCTCAACGAGCGCACGTACTCCGCCTCCCCCGGCGGCTGCGTCAGCGTGGCCAGCGGCCTGGGCTCCACCAGCTTCAACATCTTCAACGACAGCCGGCGAACCGTCGAGGTCCGTCGCCACCGTCGGCCCCCACGGTTCCACTGAAGGCGTGTTCCCGAACCGCGTCGAAGGGGGTGTGTTCGTCAGCAACGGAGTAGGGGGCAGCTTCCGAGTGATCGAGAACGACCACTACGACTACTGACCGGATCGCCCGCGCGACGTGACGTGGTACGCCGGCCCGCCGGAATCGGGCCGGCGTACCACACATACCGGCACACCGGTGTGTGGTGCTGCTGCGGGGCACCGCCGTGCGCTGAGAACAGCTGCACCCATGCATCAGTTGGACCTTCGGAGGTTCGCGAAGGCAAGGCGTCTCCACTTTCCCGACGCTCGGGAACGACAGACGACCACGGTCGCGCCCGTCAGCACCGGCCCGGATGTGGTCCCGACAGCTGCCCGAGGTGGAGGACGACGGCCAAGGACAATCTGGGCCACCGCAATACTCCGCTGAGATTCACGCCCTTGTCCTCGCGGTTCTGCGCACCGTCGGCACCGGATAGCGCAGGACAGGCAGCCCTCCTTGTGTTTTTCGCGATCCACCGGGGGCACCGTGACGATCACGGCCTTGGGGGAACTTCCTTGCGGGCCTCCACCGCCAGGCGCGTCGCGCGCTCACGCAGTTCGTTGGAGTACTTCCGGGGAGCAGCCATGATCGGGATCCTTCCGGGTCTTCGATGCCTCCATCAAACCCGGGGCGATTCACCACGCTGAGACGGGCGATGTTGTGCGGGGTTGGTCGTTCGCGCGAAGGGGCGCGGCGATCCCAGACTGTAGCGGGCTCGGTATGGCCGGGACGACAAGCGCGGCATCGCCAACCTAAGGGCTGTCCCGCAATTCCTGGCGGATCAGCGCGCGGCGTCAGATGCGGTGCATCGCAAGGCGGAGGGGCGCCCGCATACTGGATGTATGTGGACGTTCCGACAACGCGGCGAGGTGCCGTAGCTGTCGTCGCGCGCCCGCCGGGAATTGCGGGACAGCCCTTAGCCCCGCGCACCATCGACCAACTCGCCGACCTGATCCGATCCGATTCCGCTGTCGATCCACCGCTTATGCCAACAGCATTGACCTTAATGGTGCCCAGCCGGTTGGATCACGACGACTGCGGAGAATCCGCTGCACACCCCGTCAATACCATGGAGAACAGCGAAGATGATGGACACGATCGTCGTCGGTGCGGGAATCGCCGGCCTCACGGCGGCACGCCTGCTTCGCGCTGCAGGGCAGCGTGTCGTCGTGCTCGAGGCGCGAGACCGCGTTGGTGGGCGGATGTGGACGGACCGGACGGCGGGGTTCTGCGTTGATCGTGGCGCCTCGTGGATTCACGGTGTCACCGACAACCCGCTCGCCGAACTCGTTTCCGCGCTCGGGATCGACACCTACGAGTTCACAGTGGGGAGTTTTCAGGCCGGTGGTCGGCCGATCGCCAACTATGACGAGTCTTCGTGCCTGCTGGGCGATGACGCGGCACGAGAGTGGACCGTCGACGTCGACGCGGCGGACGGCCTTTTGCAGCTGGCTGCCGCGTCGATGGGCCACGATGAGAGTTACGCCGCCGCGGCCGAGCGGGCCCTTGCCGCGACCGGCTGGGAACCCGGGCGAGTCGAGCGGGTCCGCGCGTTCTATCGCCATCGCACCGAGGAGCAGTGCGGTGCGGAGGTCGAGCAGGTCGCCGCTCACGGACTCGACGAGGACACCATCGACGGTGACGAAGTGGTCTTCCCTGGTGGCTACGACGAGATCCCCCGGAGGCTGGCCGAAGGGCTCGACGTGCGCTTTGGAACCGCCGTGACCGCCATCACCAGGTCGGCTGCGGGAGTGCGGGTCGACACGCGCGAGGAGTCCTTCCAGGCCGCCCAGGTGATCGTCACGGTGCCGTTGGGCGTACTCAAAGCCGGGGCGATCCGGTTCACGCCCGCCCTGCCCGAGGCCGTCGCGGGACCGATCGAGCGGCTGGGAATGGGCGTGTTCAACAAGGTCTTCCTGCAGTTCCCGGACCGGTTCTGGCAAGACGGCGTCTCCGTGATCCGGCAGCACGGCCAGGCCGGCGTCCCCTGGCACTCCTGGTACGACATCTCCGCGGTGAGCGGCAAGCCGATGCTGCTGACCTTCGCCGGCGGTGCTTGGGGCCGGGAAATCGAGCAGATGACCGACGAAGAGGTGGTCGCGTCGGTGCTCAGGCCCCTGCGCAACATCTACGGCGACCGCGTTCCCGAACCCGCCGCCCACTGGATCACGCGCTGGGGCATGGACCCGCTCGCCCTCGGCTCGTACTCCTACATCGCCGTCGGCTCCTCCCACGAGGATCACGAAGCGCTGGCGGGCCCGGTTGACGGCGTTGTCCACTTCGCGGGAGAGGCAACCTGGGGAGCCGCGCCGGCCTGCGTCGACGGGGCGCTGCAGTCAGGGCACCGCGCGGCCGAACGGATCCTCGGGTCACCGGTCTCCATAGCTGTACTGACTCGTGAGGTCGGAGACGCGGCCGGCGGGTGGTGAGCCTGTCGGTGCGGTGTGCCCGCGGTGGCGATTGCAGGTCGAGTGAGCTGCGAAGTTGAACGCCAAGCTGAGAGCACGGCAGGAATGCGAACAGAGAATCTGGGGAGTTTTGACCGGCGGCCCGCTCCCCGAGCAAGCCGTCGATGCCGCCGCGTTCGAAACACCTGCAGATCTTGCCGTAGCCGTTCATCCACGACTGCGAAGCCCTCAGCCGAGGCAGGTCGCGCATCCCTCGTCGTCGAACTCGAAAGCGCCCTCAGGGATGATGCGGAACTCATTGCCCTCAGGGTCCACCATCACCAGGAACCCCCCGTCGCCGTAGTGCCTCAGTCTGCGCCCGCCGAGCGACTCCACCCGTGTGAGCGAAGCTCCAGTTGGTCAGCTGCGGCTGGAGGCGGGAGGCATGGGCTCGGTGGTGAGGGCCTTGATTCGTCTACCGCGTCGGCCAGTTGATCTCCGACTTTCTGCTGGTGCCTTTCCTGGTCGCACGCGCGGGCGGCGTCGCTCTCCTTCGCTACCAGGTTGCCCGAACGGGACAGCGCGCCCGAACCCGCCGCGCAGTAGCGACCGTCCCTGCCGGGCCGTACTTCCGCCGGACCACGGAGGCCCGGCCCGGCACTGTCATCTCGCAGGCACGCCGCGGGCCCTCGCCCGGGCGGCGAGTGCACTCCCCTGCGAAACGGAACTGATGCCGAGGCGGATAGCATGGCCGCATCCCGCCTCGTTGTTGTTGTTGAGGAGCGGGTGGTGTGCCGGGAAGCCTGGTCGGCGACGTAACAGTCGTGCGCCCGGAAAGGCTTGCCGTGCCTCTTGCTCTTCGTGTCCGCCCCCCGTGCCCGTGAACTCGTCCGGCTGCGCGGTGAGCTGACCAGTGGCAAAGCACCATGTCCGCAGGAAGGCTTCCCGAGCCGTCGCATCCGTCCCTGACGTTGCCGGGACGGATCTCGGCGGGGTCGCCTTCCTCGCTCCGGAGGCCGGTGCCCCGCTTCCGGCTGCCGCGGCCGCTGCCCGCCGAACCGGCGGGCGTCCTGTCATCGACCGAGCCACGCCCCGCGTGGTGCGCGAGCCGGGGTCCTCAGCACCTCATGGACGCCGCGCTCCGGTCTGACCAGTAGCTTCCGACTGGATGAGAGTTCAGAGATGTCCCTGCAGCGCCCTTCCTCGCCGCCTCCTTCCGCGCCTCAGGAGCCAGTGATCCAGCAGGTGCTCGCCTGCTTCGATGCCTATGCCCGGGTCCGCGGGACGCGCGACAGCATCCTGCCGGCCTCCCGGGTCACTCCCCGGGAGGAACAGCGGGCCTTCGACGAACTCCGTCAGGCCGTCGGATGGCTCCGCGATGCCACCTGCGAGGACTCCCCCTCCGACCAGGAGGACGGGAGCGCAGACAGCAGGCCGTGACGGGTACCTCGGGCGCGGGCCTGGCCCGCGCCCGGCCCGACCGCAGGAGACGCGGGGCACGGAGTGGTGGGCGCAGGGCCGACCCCGGGAGCGCCCGCTCCGGGCTCAGCCGGGCTCCCCACCCGCCGCCGGCAGCCTGGCCTCGACGGCGTCGAGCAGCAGTTCCAGCGCGAACGGATAGCCGCTGAACTTCATCTCGTGAGCCAGCAGGCGCACGGTGGCCACGATGTGCGGGTAGGCGCTCGCATCCAGTCGGCCGTAGCGGTCCTGCCACACCTGGAGATCGGCCGCCTGCGCGGGAGCCGGCAGCGCGAGCGCGGCCGCGTCCAGGGCCGCGAAGGCGAGCGCCTGGTCCACGAAGGCGTGGTAGATCCGGACCGCTTCCCGGTCGCCGAAGCCTGCCGACCGCAGCACGCCGAGGATCATCTCGACGGCCCGCAGCTCATTGTCCCGCCCGGTCGTCCGGTGCGCGGCCAGCAACGCGGCCTGCGGATGCGCCTGGTACGAGGCGTGGACGCGCAGTCCCAGCTCGCACAGGTCGAAACGCCACTCGCCGGTGGGCCCCCAGCCGAGCTGCGCACGGCCGATGAGCTCGTCGGCGACGGCCAGCAACAGGTCGTCGGTGTTGCGGAAGTACCGGTAGAGCGCGCTGGGGTCGGCGCCCAGTGCCCCGCCCAGCCGCCGGACCGTCAAGGCGTCCGCACCGTGCTGGCCTACCAGGCGCAGGGCCGTCTCCACTATGACCTGTTCGGACAGCACGGTGCCCTGCTTCGTCGGCCGTCTGCGCAGCCGCTGCGGCTCCGGAACCACGCGTTCACCCATGTCCGGAGCTTACGACAACACCATTGACCTGTGAAGGAGATGGAGGGTTTCATGACCTGCCATCCAGACTCTCCAGCTCTCTTCCCAAGCAAGGCGACGATCCGTTGGCAGTACCAGTGAAAAATGTGAACACCGGGCCGAGCAGTGGCGCCGAGGCGCCCCGGACCGCGATGCGGAAGTCCATAGGTGTCGTCGACGGCATCGTTCTCGCCGCTTCGAGCACAGCCGCCACGAGCAGTATCGGCATCGGACTCGGTCTGATGGCCGGCATCGTCGGCCTGCACCTGCCGGCGATCATGCTGCTGGCCTTCCTGCCCGTGCTCGGCATAGCCGGCGGATACGGGCGGCTCAACCGCATCGACCCCAACGCCGGCAGCAGCTACAAGTGGGTCGGCGGGATCTTCAGCCCCTGGCTGGGCTTCCTGACCGGGTGGGTCAACGTCGTCGGCACCGTCGTGTTCATGGCCTACACCACCACGGTGACCGGCTCGGCGATCATCCAGCTCCTGGGGCAGGCCACCGTCCACAGCGTCGCGGGCCTCTCCCTCGACCCGGACTCGACCCTGCAGTCCACGCTCCTCGGCATGGCCGTGCTGGTCGCCGCCTCGCTGGTCGCCGTCCGCGGACTGGACCTCGCCGCGCGTCTGCAGAAATACCTGCTGATCTTCGAGTACGGCGTGCTGATCGCGTTCTGCACCTACGGCCTGTTCGCCGGGGACCAGCCGTTCTCGCTCACGTGGTACAACCCCTTCGACATCCCCTCGGCCGAAGCACTCGCCCAGGGCATGATGCTCGCGGTCTTCTGCTACTGGGGCTTCGAGTCCGTCTTCAGCGTCGGTGAAGAGGTCAGCGACCCGCGCGACGCCTCCCGCGGCGGGTTCATCGCCCTGGCCGTCATGCTCCTCCTCTTCCTGCTGGCCGGCACCGCTTTCCAGCGGGTCCTGCCGCTGGACGAACTGGCCGACAACGGCGCGCAGGGGCTCTCCTACTTCGGCATGAAACTCGCCGAGCAGCCGCTGGCCGCGCTGCCGCTCATCGCTCTCATGTTCTCCGCGGTGGCCTCGCTCCAGGCCTCGGTCATCCCCACCGCCCGCGGGATGTACGCGATGGGCCGCGACGGTGTCCTCGGCTCCGTCTGGACGCGCCTGCACCCCAAGCACGGGACCCCCGCCGTCGGCACCCTGCTGATCACCGCGATCGCCCTGGTTCTCGCCGCGATGGCGCTGGTCATCCCCACCGTCAACGACTTGATCTTCGCCGCCGTCAACGCGATCGGCATCGTCGTCGCCCTCTACTACGCGCTCACCGCCCTGGCCGCCGCGGTGCGGTTCCGCCAACTGCTGCGCACGTCGCCGCTGGAGGCACTGCGCGCGGTCGTCGGACCGTCGCTGGGCGCACTGGTGCTGCTCGCCACCGGCGGCTACCTCGCCTGGACCTTCTACACCTCCGCCGATCATTTCGAAGTCTCCGCGGACAACGGCTGGTTCGCGCTGCTCGTCCCGGTCCTGATGATCGGTTCCGGCCTGGTGGCGGCCGCGTGGGCCCGCTGGCACCGCCGGTCGCCCTATTTCACCGGCACCCGCACTCCCGGCGCCGTAGATGCCGGCGAACCGACCGGCACCGGCTGACCGGCACACCGCTGCTGACGCGCGCCACGGACCGCATCACAGACCGCCGCTCAGACCGAATCACAGACCGCCGCACAGCGTCCCCTCCGGCAGCCCGCGCACGGCTACCGGAGGGGAGGGTTCCGCAGACCGGGGGCCGCTGCACTCCCCGTCGTGATCGGCGCGCCCCCGAAGCAACGCTCCGCCCATGCGCTTCCCCACGCACCCGCCGGCATCCGGCGCGACGAGGGCTTCGCCCTCCTCCGCGCCGGCGACGGGCTCGCGGTACCCGACCCGGTGCCCGCGGCACGGACGCGATCCGACCCGCGCCCCCGAAGGCCGCCGCATACCCGCCCGACTCCTCCGACGCATCGCAAAGGACCATCACATGACCGACCTCACCGACATCGCCTATCTGCCCGCGACCGAGGCCCTGCGCCGTTTCCATGACCGCTCCCTGTCACCGGTCGAGCTGATGACCGCGGTCATCGCCCGCGCCGAAGCCGTCGAGCCGAAGGTCAACGCCCTTGCCGAGCGGACCTTCGACGAGGCGCTCGCCACCGCCCGCGAGGCCGAGGCGCGGTACGCGGGCAAGGGCGAGGCGCCGCGCGCGCTGGAGGGCCTCGCCGTCGCGACGAAGGAGGAACAGCCCATCGCGGGCCGCCGCATCACGGACGGCTCCCTGGCCTTCCGCGACGAGATCTCCGACCAGACGCACCCGGTGATCGAGCGGGTCCAGGAGGCCGGCGGCATCGTGCACGCCCGGACCACGACCCCGGAGTTCAGCTGCGCGGGCTACACGCAGTCACGGCTGTGGGGCGTCACCCGCAACCCGTGGAACCAGGAGTTCACCCCGGGCGGCTCCTCGGGCGGCGCGGGCGCCGCGCTCGCGGCGGGTGAGACGACGCTCGCGACCGGCTCGGACATCGGCGGATCGATCCGCATCCCCGCTTCGTACACGGGCACGGTCGGCTACAAGCCGCCGTACGGGCGCGTGCCGGCGATGGCACCGTTCAACCTCGACACCTACTGCCACGACGGTCCGATGGCGCGCACCGTCGGGGACTGCGCCCTGCTGCAGAACGTCATTGCCGGGCCCCACCCCTCGGACGCGGTCTCGCTGCGCCCCAAGTTCGTGCTGCCCGAGCGGTTCGAGGGCGTCAAGGGCCTGCGGGTGGCGCTCTCGGTCACCCTCGGGGACTGGCCCGTCGATCCCGAGGTCGAGGCCAACACCCGCGCGGTCGCGGAGGCCCTGCGCGCGGCCGGAGCCGTCGTCGAGGAGGTGGAGGTCCCCATCATGCGGGCGGACGTGATGCGGGCATCGATGATCCACTTCGGCCCCTACATCGCGTCGGTCGCCGCCGAGCACGGCGACCTGCTCACCCCTTACGCGCTCGACTTCGCCCGGCGGGGCACCGAGGCCGTGCGTGAGCCCGGCAGCCTCCTGCAGGGCCTTGAGATCGAGGCCGCGATACAGGCGACGCTCGGCGCACTGCTGGACCGCTACGACGTCCTGCTGTGCCCGACGACCGCCATTCCGGCGCTCAAGGCGGACGACGACTACCTCTCGACCAAGGTAGTGGTCAACGGCGTCGAGCTGGACTTCTATCTGGAGTCCGCGATGACCACGGTGTTCAACATCGCCAGCCGCTGCCCGGTGCTGAGTGTGCCGTCCGGTTTCGCCTCGACCGGAGTGCCCACGGGAGTGCAGGTCGTCGGCCGCACCTACGACGACGCCACGGTGTTCCGCGCCGCGGCGGCGATCGAGGCCGTCCGCCCCTGGAACAGTGTTCCGGCTCTCTGAACCGGCCTGCGCCCCGTGGTGCGGGACGCGGGCGCGCCGAGACCGCGCCGCCGTCCCGCACCACGCGCGCCGTGCGACCGGAACCGGGGCAGCGGCCGAGGCAACAGTCCGGCGCGGGACCGGAAAGGGCCTCCGACCCGGGTCGGAGGCCCTTTCCGGCGACAGGACCCCTCCTACGGGCAGTGCCACCGGCTTTCGCGCCGGGCGGGTGTCGTGTCACCCACGTGTTCTCGTCACCCGGCCACCCGTCGTCAGGTGTCGTCAGCTGTCGAAGCCCAGGCCGAAGCGGTCGAGCGTCCTGAGCCAGAGGTTGCGCCGTCCCTCGTTCCGGTCGGCGCGCCTCATCGACCACTTGGTGATGCCGATGCCGGCCGAACGGATCGGGTCGGGCGGGAACGGGAGCGGTTTGCGGCGGACGAGCTCCAGCCGGGTCCGCTCGGTGCGTTCGCCCGCCAGGAGGTCGAGCATGACCTCGGCACCGAAGCGCGTGGCGCCGACGCCGAGGCCGGTGAACCCGGCCGCGTAGGCGACCTTCCCGTGATGACTCGTGTCGAAGAACACGCAGAAACGGGTGGAGGTGTCGATGGCACCGCCCCAGGCGTGGGTGAACCGGATACCTTCCAGCTGCGGGAACGACGTGAAGAAGTGCCGGGCGAGCGTGGCGAAGGTCTCGGGCCGCTGGTCGTGTTCGGCGCTGACCTCGCCGTCGCGGTGGTAGACGGCGTCGTAACCGCCCCACAGGATGCGGTTGTCCGCGGAGAGCCTGACGTAGTGGAACTCGTTGGAGCAGTCCGCGAAGCCCTGCCGGTTCCGCCAGCCGACCGCGGCGAGCTGCTGCTCGGTCAGCGGCTCCGTCATGAGCGCGTAGTCGTACACGGGGACGGTGTACGGGCGGTGGCGGCGCAGCAGGGAGGGATAGGCGTTGGTGGCGAGGGCGGTGCGCCGGGCGGTGATCCGCCCGTAGGGGGTGCGGACCACGATCACGTCGCCCTGCTCGCGGAGCGAGGTGGCGGGTGTGCGCTCGTGGACGCGGACGCCGAGGTCGAGGCAGGCGCGCTTGAGCCCCCAGGCGAGCCGGGCCGGGTTGACCATGGCCACGTCGTCCTTGTTCCACACGCCGCCGAGGAACGTCGGGGAGTCGATCTCGGCACGGACCGCCTCGGCGTCGAGCAGAACCGGGTTGGCACCGAACCTGGCCAGAGTCTCGGCCTCCTCCTTCAGTCCCTCGACCTGGTACGGCTCGGTGGCCACCATCAGGGAGCCGGTGCGCTCCCAGGAGCAGTCGATGCCGTGCCGTTCGATCGTGTCCTCGATGGCCTGGAGGTTCTCGCGGCCGAGGCGTTCCAGGAGGCCGATCTCCTCGGGCCAGCGCTGGAGTCCGTTGGCCAGGCCGTGGGTGAGGCTGGACTCGCAGAATCCGCCGTTGCGGCCGGAGGCGGCGCCGCCGGCCTCGTCCGCCTCGATGAGCACCACATCCATGGACGGATCGCGCTCCTTGGCGACGAGGGCGGTCCACAGCCCGGTGTATCCGCCGCCGACCACGAGGAGGTCGCAGGCGGTGTCGCCGACGAGCGCGGGAGTGGCCTGCGGCCGGTCGGGGTCGTCGAGCCAGAACGGGACCGGCGAGACGTCCCGGAGCGAGTCGAGGTGGTTCATGGGATGGGGCTCCTTCGGATCTCGGAGGCACGGGCCTCCGAAGTGCCGCCATGAGACCGCCCCGGGGGCCACAAGGTCAATGGGGTTGACATAAGGACGCCGCCATCCGGTTGCCGAATCCACGCGGCCGACCGCGCCGAACTTTATGACAACACCATTGACGCATGGATGTCCGAGCCGCTTGCATGACACCCCGCCACGTTCTCTCACGTTCTGGAGCACCGTATGACCACGGCCGATCTGGTCTTCACACGCGGCCCCGTCCTCACCGCCGATCCGGCCCGCACCCGGGCCACCTCACTCGCCGTCGTCGGCGACCGCATCACCGCGGTCGGGCACGACGAGGTCCGTGAGCTCATCGGCCCCGGCACCGAAGTCGTCGACCTCACGGGGAAGTTGCTACTCCCCGGCTTCCAGGACGCCCACATCCACCCGGTGTCCGCCGGGGTGGAGTTGGCCGAGTGCGACCTGAGCGGCACCGTCGGCGCCGAGGAGTACCTGACCCTGATCCGGGCCTACGCGGATGCCCATCCCGACCGTGCGTGGATCACCGGCGGCGGGTGGTCGCTGGAGAGCTTCGACGGCGGACTGCCCACCCGGCAGTTGCTCGACTCCGTGGTCCCCGACCGCCCGGTCCTGCTGGCCAACCGTGACCACCACGGCGCCTGGGCCAACACCCGGGCCCTCGAACTGGCCGGGATCACCGCCGCCACCCCCGATCCCGCCGACGGCCGCATCGAGCGCGAGCCGGGCGGCTCGCCCAGCGGAATGCTCCAGGAAGGCGCCCAGGCGCTGGTCTCCCGGCTGGTGCCGGCGACCACCCCGGCGGACCGGCTCGCGGGTCTGCTGCGTGCGCAGGAACTGCTGCACTCCCTCGGCATCACCGGCTGGCAGGACGCCCTGCTCGGCGGGTTCAACGGCGTTACCGATCCATCGGTTGCCTATCTGACCGCGGCCCGCGACGGCTCACTCACCGCCCGGGTCACCGGCGCGATGTGGTGGGACCGCGAGCGTGGGGCCGAGCAGATCGACGAACTGGTCGCGAACCGCGAGAAGCTGAGCCACGGACGGTTCCGGGCCGGCTCGGTGAAGATCATGCAGGACGGCATCGCCGAGAACTTCACCGCCGCGATGACCTCCCCGTACCTCGACGGCTGCGGCTGCGCCACCACCAACAGCGGTCTGAGCTTCGTCGACCCGGACGCCCTGCGCGGCCATGTCACCCGGCTCGACGCCCTCGACTTCCAGGTCCACTTCCACGCACTCGGCGACCGGGCCGTCCGCGAGGCACTCGACGCGGTAGAGGCCGCCGTCGAGGCCAACGGCCGGCGCGGAAACCGCCACCACCTGGCCCACCTCCAGGTCGTCCACCCCGACGACATCAGGCGCTTCGCCCGCCTCGGCGCCATCGCCAACATCCAGCCGCTGTGGGCGGCCCACGAACCCCAGATGGACGAGCTGACCATCCCGTTCCTCGGGCCCGAACGCGCCGCCTGGCAGTACCCGTTCGGCGACCTGCTGCGCGCGGGCGCCACCCTCGCCGCGGGCAGCGACTGGCCGGTCAGCAGTCCGGACCCGATCCAGGGCATCCACGTCGCGGTCAACCGCAGGGAGCCCGGGGCCGCCGACAGCCCGGTCTTCCTCCCCGAGCAGCGCCTGGACCCGGCGACGGCCGTCGCCGCGTACACCGCCGGCAGCGCCCATGTGAACGGCCTGGACGACGCCGGCAGTCTGCTCGTCGGAAACCTGGCCGACCTGGTGGTCCTGGACCGCGACATCTTCACCGCGCCGCCGGAGGAGATCTCCGAGGCGCGGGTCCTGCGGACCTATGTCGGAGGCTCACTCGTCCACTCCGGCTGAGCGGCCCGGCACCCGTACGTCCTCAGTCCGTGCCCGCGCCCGTGTCCGTGCGCAGCGAGGACGCCCGTACCTCTAGCCGGGTCTGCACCAGCACCCCGGCAGACGGGGCACCTCCCTGCTCCAGTGCCGCGACGAGCAGGTCGATCCCGGCCTCCGCGACCTCCTGGGGCCGCAGGCTCAGGGTCGACAGCGCGGGCCGGGTGTGGGTGGCCGTCGCGTCCTCGCTGACGCACACCACGAGCAGGTCGCCGGGCACGTCGTATCCGTGGCGGCGCGCCGCCTCCAGAACGAGAGGCGGGCTCGCCTCGGGGACGACGCACAGCGCGTCGGGCCGGCAGGTCCCGCTCAGGGCCACCTCGACGGCTTCCACGACGGGGCCGTTGCCCGCCTCGGGGGCGAACACTCCCGCGTAGAACCGTGTCGGACTGTCGGGGAGCACGAGCGCGGGCCGCCGGGCACCCTGTGCCTCAAAGTGGTCCAGCGTCTCCCGCACGGCCGCCACGACATCGACATCCACCCAGCAGGCGCCCGGCCGTCCCTCGACGGAGCGGTCGGTGATCACCGGGATCCGGGCGGAGATCAGGTCCTCGATGATCCGGTCCTCCCCGACCGGATCGGCGACGATCACCGCGTCGAGCGGCAGCTCGGCCCACTCTCCGCTCGGCGGCGTACTGCCCGGCGACTTCGGCCGGTCCGCCCAGTTCCATCAGGATGTCGGGGCCTCATCGGCTCCCGGCTCCCGGGCACCGCGATGCTGGTGGGGTACTCGGCCTTGCTGGTCGCCGTCCTCGGTGTGGGCGCCGGTCTCCTGGCCGCGCTGCGTCCCGGCGCGGCGGACCGCGTGGTGCTCATCGGCACGGGGGTGACCACGGCGATGCCCTCCTTCGTGAGCGCCATGGCGCTCGTCTCGCTGTTCTCCGTCCAGCTCGGCTGGTTCCCGGGCCCGGGCGGCACCCCGGAGGGCTTCACCGACCGGCTGTACCACCTGACGCTGCCGGCCTTCGCCCTGGCGATGACCTTCGCGGGGCTGCTCGCCCGGGTGACCCGGTCGGCGATGCTCGACGGACTCGGCCGGGACCACGTCGAAGTGGCCCGCGCCCGCGGTGTCGCGCGGGGGTCCCTGATCCGCCGGCACGTGCTGCGCAACGCGCTGGGCCCCGTGGTCACCGTCGGCGGGACCATGCTCGCCGGACTGCTCATCAGCACCGCGATCGTCGAGACGGCCTTCGACGTGTCCGGCATCGGTTCCCTGCTCGTGCAGTCGGTCACGGCCAAGGACTTCGCCGTCGTCCAGGCGATCACGCTGCTCAGCGTGACGGCGTTCGTCGTGGTGAACCTCGTCGTCGACCTGCTCGCCCCGCTCATCGACCCCCGGTTATCCCTCAACGGGGAAGGTTCCTCATGACCACCACCGCACTTCCGCAGGCCGCCGCCCCCGGCGTGCTGCGCCGCCGCCCCGCTCTGGGCGGCCTCCGGATCCTCGGCCAGGGACCACTGTTCGCGGCGGCCGTCGCGGTCATGTTCGCGCTCGTCCTGATCGCCCTCCTGGCTCCGGTCCTCGCCCCGCACGACCCCGAGTCCCTCGACCTCTCGTCGAGCCTGACCGGGACCACGGGAGACCATCTGCCCGGTACGGACCAGTCCGGGCGCGACATCCTGTCCCGGTCGATGGACATGGCGTTCGCCATCCCCGGGCTGCTCCTGGCGATCCTCCCGGTGTCCGTGGTCGGCCCCGGCATGACCGCTCCGGTGATCGCCATGGCCGTGGCCCGGATGCTGGTGGGCCTGGCGCGGCCGGACGGCGGCACTGTCCGCCTGGACGGCCGGGACCGCTCCGCCCGCGCCCGGAGCCGGGCCGAACGGCTCGCGCGCGCCCGCGAGATCCAGATGGTCTTCCAGGATCCGTATCTCTCGCTGGACCCGCGGGTGACGGTCTCGGACTGCGTCGATGAGGTACTGCGCCTCCACACCCGGCTCGACGCGGCCGCCCGTGGTTCGCGGGTCGCCGCGCTCCTGGACCAGGTGGGCCTCGGCGAACGGGAGGCCGGAGCGCTGCCCCGGCGGCTCTCCGGCGGACAGCGCCAGCGCGTCGCCATCGCCCGGGCCCTGGCGGTCGGACCCCGCGTCCTCATCCTCGACGAGGCGGTCGCGGCGCTGGACGTGTCCATCCAGGCGCAGATCCTCGACCTGCTCGCCACGATCCGGCGCGAGTCGGGCATCGGCTACCTCTTCGTCACCCATGACCTCTCCGTGGTCCGGCACGTCGCCGACGACGTCATGGTGCTCAGGTCGGGCCGAGTCGTCGAGGCGGGCCCGGTGGCACGCGTACTGGACGGCCCGGAGCATCCGTACACCCGGCTGCTCCTCGACTCCGTACCGCGTCGCGGCTGGGACCCGGGCCTGGCGACGGCCGGCCGGCCGGCTCGCTCTCGACTGACCGGCACCGGACAGGTCTCACCGAGCGGCGTCGGCGTCACGTCCGTGCGCCCGGTCGCCGGGAGCGGCGGCCGGCCCTCGCATCAGCTTCCGCGACGGGAGCTCCCGGGCCCGGTGGGACGGGCCGTCCGCGCCATGTCGACGACCCGGTCCGCGGCCTCCGCCACGGCCGGGTCGTGCGTCGCGACGACGGTGACGCACTGGTCCCTGCGGGTGCGTGCGGCGAGGAGTTCGGCGAGTTCGCCGGCCTGGGAGCGGTCGACGGCCGCGGTCGGTTCGTCGACCAGGAGGAGCCGCGGGGAGAGGAACAGCGCGCGGGCGAGGGCGACGCGCTGGCGTTCGCCACCGGAGAGCTGTTCGGGGCGGTGGCGCAGGCGATGACCGAGGCCGACCTCGGACAGGGCCGCCTCGGCGCGGGAACGGTGCGAGCGGGGGCGCTCTCCGTTGATGTACACGGCGGCCAGGAGCTGTTCGACAGCGGGCAGCCCGGAGAGCAGGTTGCCGCTCTGGAACATGTATCCGATGCGTTCGCGGCGCACCGCCGAGCGCTGCGCGTCGGTGCCTTCC
Organism: Streptomyces laculatispora; assembly: GCF_017353455.1. GTDB lineage: Bacteria > Actinomycetota > Actinomycetes > Streptomycetales > Streptomycetaceae > Streptomyces > Streptomyces laculatispora. The sequence continues at coordinate 7,045 of NZ_JAFMPZ010000153.1, read as the reverse complement.
GTCAGGTCCTCGCCGTCGAGCAGGACCTGCCCGGCGGTGGGACGCAGGAGGGCGCCCGCGACGGCGAGCAGTGTGGACTTGCCGGAGCCCGACGGGCCGACGAGGGCGGTCATCCGGCCGGGTTCGAAGGTGGCGTCGAGGTCGTCCAGAACCGTGGTGCGGGCTTCTGCCCGGCCGAACGCGACGGTGACACCGATCAGTTCGAGGGTCATCGGTTGGCTCCCAGCATGGTCAGCGGGTCGACGGAGGTGACGCGGCGCAGGGTCAGGGCGCTGCCCAGCAGACCGACGGCTGCGACGGTGCACATGGTGGTGGTGAGGGTGAGGGCGGGCAGGCTGAACGGCACCTGTTCACCGACCAGCAGTCCGACCGCTCCGGCGAGCACGGCGCCCGCGGCCGTGCCGAGGACGACGACCAGGGCGGCCTGGAGCACGGTGTGGACGAGCAGCCGCCGGCGGGAGGCGCCGAGCGCGCGCAGCAGGGCCAGTTCGGGCTGCCGCTGCACGGTCCAGACGGCGAAGAAGGCGCCGACCACCAGGGGTGCGATCAGGTAGAGGAAGACCTGGATCGAGTTCATGGTGAGGCGCTCGCCGGTGTACCCGGGGGCCGCCTCGTACGCCTTCTCCTTGGTGACGGTGCTGGTGGAGTGCCGTTTGTCCAGGTCTGCGACCGGGGTGCCCGCCGGGGTGCGCAGTGCGAGGGCGCTGAACTGGTCGGGGAGCTCGGTGGCGGTGGAGGCCGGGGCGCCGGGGGTGCTGAAGCGGATGCGCTGCCAGGTCGCCAATGGGACGTAGGCGGCCGGCACATGGCCGTAGCTGGAGCGTTCGGTCAGTCCGACGACGCGCAGCCGGATGCCGAGCCGGTCGATGACGAGGGTGTCGCCGACCCGTACGCCCTCGTCGGCGAGCTTGGCGGAGATCACGATGATGTCGGCCGCGTCGGTGGTGAGGCCCTTGCCGCTGGTGACGGAGGGGTTCAGGAAGGCGGCGGGGTCGATTCCGAAGGCGGCGAGATCGACTTCGGTGCCCCGGTCCGTCGTGCCGCGGGTGATGGAGATTCCCAGCGGCGTGGTGTCGGTGTCCGCGTCCTCGCGCCAGGCCGCGGCCGTCTTCGCGTCGAGGAGGCTGCGCGCGAACTGGTCGGACCTGGCGTCGGAGGAGAAGACCAGGTGCGAGGCCGGAAGGCGGCGCAGCGCGGAGATGGTGTCGTCGCCGAGGCCGGTGGTGAATCCGGACACGATGCCGACGAGTGCCGCGACGAGCACCACGACGGACCCCATGAGCAGAAAGCGCCCACGGGCGGCGCGCAGCTCCAGCAGAGCGAGGAACACAACGGCTCCCTTCGGTGAAGCGATGTTAGGGACAGTGCGTCGCCAACATAGATGATGGGGACGCGCCGTCGCCAAGTGGGTCCCCTTCCGGCCGGTCCGCCTCCTAGACTGGGCCCGTGCCCAAGATCAGAGCCGCTACGGTCGCCGAGCACCACGCCCAGCAGCGGCTCGCCCTGGTGCGTGCGGCCCGCGCACTCCTGGAGGACGGCGACGCCGAGGCCGTGACCTTCACCGCGGTCGCCAGGTCCACGGGGCTTGCCCGCAACAGCGTGTACAAGTACTTCCCCGGCCGCCCGGAACTGCTCGCCGCGGTCGTCGAGGACGCGATGCCGCGCTGGACGGACGCCATCCGGGCCGGCATGTCCGCGGCCGGTACGGCGGAGGCGAAGATCGCCGCGTACGTGACGTCGCAGCTGGATCTGGTGCGCAGCGGGGAACACCGGATCGCCCAGGCGCTGGCCGGGGTCCGTGACGCGGCCGTGGTGAAGGAGAGCGCGGCACACGCCCACCGGGAGCTGCTCACGCCGCTGATCGGCGCGCTGACCGAACTGGGCGACGACGATCCCAGGCGCACGGCGCTGCTGCTTCAGGGGATCGTCAACGCCGCCACGACCGCGATCGAGTCGGGTGACGACGACCGGGCCGTGACGGAGCGGGCGGTACGGATGGCGGTTGCCGCCGTGGCAGGCGCGACACGGCGGCCGTGAAGGACAGAACTCCCGTCGAGCACCCCCGCAGTCAGGGCGCGGGCGGGGCGCCCCGGTCACGTTGTCGCGGGTACGCCGTCAGCGCGCCCCGTACACCGGCTGTGGCGTCTCGGCCGCCGCGAGCAGTCCGGACGCGGCCGCCCCGGCCTCGGCCGGGCTCCAGCGGGCGCCCTTGTCCGCGGTGGGGCCGGGCCGCCAGCCCTCCATCACCGTGATCCGCCCGGCCTCGGCCTCGAAGACCCGGCCGCTGACCCCGGCACAGGCCGCGGAACCCAGCCATACGACGAGCGGCGAGACGTTCTCCGGGGCCATCGCGTCGAACTCCCCCTCGGCGGGCGCCGCCATGGTCTCAGCGAAGGTGTCCTCGGTCATCCGGGTGCGGGCGGCCGGGGCGATCGCGTTGACCTGGACCCCGTAGCGGCCCATCTCGGCGGCGGCCACCAGGGTCAGGGCGATGATCCCGGCCTTGGCGGCGGAGTAGCTGCCCTGACCGACGCTGCCCAGCAGCCCGGCCCCGGAACCGGTGTTGACGACCCTCGCCCCGGGCGCCCGGCCGGCCTTCGCCTCGGCGCGCCAGTGCGCCGCCGCGTGCTTGAGCGGCAGGAAGTGGCCCCTGAGGTGGACGCGGGTCACCGCGTCCCAGTCGTCCTCGTCCAGGTTCACCAGCATCCGGTCCCGGAGGAATCCGGCGTTGTTGACCAGGGTGTCGAGGCGGCCGAAGGAGTCGAGCGCGGTCGCGACGAGGGAGGCCGCGCCGTCGGCGGTGGCTATGTCCGCATTGTGCGCGACGGCCTCGCCGCCGGCCGCGCGGATCTCCTCGACGACCCGCTGGGCGGGCCCGGTGGCCGTCCCGGAGCCGTCGAGGCCCACACCGAGGTCGTTGACGACGACTTTCGCGCCCTCGGCGGCGAAGGCCAGGGCGTGGGCGCGGCCGAGTCCGCGGCCGGCGCCGGTGACGACGGCGACGCGTCCGGCGCACAGGGCTGTCGATGAGGTCATGACGGGTGTCCTTTCGAGGGGCGACGAGCGGCGAACGGGGCGCCGGGACCACCGGGTGGCCTGACGCTCTCCCGCGGCGTCCATATCACTGCTACGTTGAATCTAACAAACGTTTGGTGGAAAGGTAGCTGATCTGCTCATGGGTGTCTCCACCTCCGCCCCCGAAGAGGGCGTCGCCGTCGTCACCGTGGACTTCCCCCCGGTCAACGCCCTGCCCGTACAGGGCTGGTACGACCTCGCCGCCGCGGTGCGCACCGCCGGGGCCGACCCGGGCGTCCGCTGTGTGGTACTCACCGCCGAAGGCCGCGGATTCAACGCGGGCGTGGACATCAAGGAGATGCAGCGCACGGACGGGCCCGAGGCACTGATCGGCGCCAACCGGGGCTGTTTCGAGGCGTTCGCAGCGGTCTACGAGTGCGAGGTCCCGGTGGTCGCCGCCGTACACGGCTTCTGCCTGGGCGGCGGCATCGGCCTGGTGGGCAACGCGGACGCGATCGTGGCCAGTGACGACGCGACCTTCGGACTGCCGGAGCTGGACCGGGGCGCGCTCGGCGCGGCCACGCATCTGGCCCGGCTGGTACCGCAGCATCTGATGCGGACCCTGTACTACACCTCGCGCACCGTGACGGCACAGGAACTGCACCGGCACGGCTCGGTGTGGAGCGTCGTACCGCGTGACGAACTGCCCGCGGCCGCCCTGGGACTGGCCCGGGAGATCGCCGCCAAGGACGGATATCTGATCCGGCTGGCCAAGGCCGCCATCAACGGCATCGACCCGGTCGACGTACGCCGCAGCTACCGCTTCGAGCAGGGCTTCACCTTCGAGGCCAATCTCAGTGGCGTCGCCGGCCGCGTGCGCGACACCTTCGGCACGGACAAGGAGCAGCAGGCGTGACACACGACAAGACGATGACGGCCGACGACGCCGTCGGCCGGCTGGAGAGCGGCATGACGGTCGGCATCGGCGGCTGGGGTTCGCGCCGTAAGCCGATGGCCCTGGTCCGGGCGCTGCTGCGCTCGGACGTCACCGATCTGACCGTGGTGTCGTACGGCGGCCCGGACGTCGGTCTGCTCGCCGCCGCGGGCCGGATCCGCAAGCTGGTGGCGGCGTTCGGGACCCTCGACTCGATACCGCTGGAGCCGCACTTCACCGCCGCCCGGCAGCGCGGCGCGTTCGAGATGGTCGAGCTCGACGAGGCGATGATGATGTGGGGGCTGACGGCGGGCGCGCAACGGCTGCCGTTCATGCCGGTGCGGGCCGGTCTCGGCTCGGACCTGATGGAGGTCAACCCGGCTCTGCGTACCGTCACTTCGCCGTACGAGGACGGGGAGAAGCTGGTCGCGGCACCGGCCCTGCGCCTGGACGCCGCACTGGTCCACCTCAACCGCGCGGACGTTCAGGGCAACGGCCAGTACCTGGGCCCCGACCCGTACTTCGACGACCTGTTCTGCGAGGCCGCCGACCACAGTTACCTCTCCTGCGAGCGGATCGTGGAGACGGCGGACCTGCTCAAGGAGCACGGACCGCAGACGCTGCTGGTCAAACGGCTGTTCGTGGACGGGGTCGTCGAGACGCCGAACGGCGCACACTTCACCTCCTGCGTGCCCGACCACGACCGGGACGAGAGCTTCCAGCGCGCCTACGTCCGGGCCGCCCGCGATCCCGAGGCGTGGCCCGCCTTCGTCGAACGGTTCCTGTCCGGTGACGAAGCCGCCTACCAGGCCGCCGTCACCGCGTTCCACCAGGAGGAAGCATGAGCGGCACCGAGACCACCGGCATCGCGACGGCGAGCCGCGCGGAGTACTGCGTGGTGGCCTGCGCCGAGGCGTGGCGGGACGCGGGCGAGATCCTCGCCAGCCCGATGGGCACCGTCCCGGCCATCGGGGCGCGCCTGGCGAGGCTCACCTTCTCACCCGATCTGCTGCTGACCGACGGGGAGGCCCTGCTGATGGGCGACACCCCCGCGCTGGGGGCGAGGCCGGGGAGCACCGAGGGCTGGCTGCCGTTCCGTCAGCACCTGACGCTCACCGCCACCGGCCGCCGGCACGTGATGATGGGCGCCAGCCAGATCGACATGCACGGCAACCAGAACATCTCCTGCATCGGCGAGTGGGCCAGGCCCGCCCGGCAGCTGCTCGGCGTGCGCGGAGCTCCGGTCAACACCCTGAACAACCCGACGAGTTACTGGGTTCCCAAGCACTCGGCGCGGGTGTTCGTGGAGCACGTCGACATGGTCAGCGGGGTCGGGTACGACCGGGCGGCGGCGGCCGGCCCTTCCGCGACCCGCTACCACCGCATCCCCGAAATCGTCAGCAATCTGGGCGTCTTCGACTTCGAGACCCCCGGCCGCACCATGCGGCTGCGTTCCCTGCACCCCGGGGTGAGCGTCCAACAGGTTTCCGAGGCAACCGGGTTCGCCCTCACGATCCCCGACGACGTGCCGCTCACCCGGGATCCCACGGAGGCGGAACTCCGGCTGATCCGCGAGGTCATCGACCCGAAGGGGCTGCGCGAGCGCGAGGTCCCGGCATGACCGGGCCCCTGCCGCTGCCGACCGCGCTCACCGAGCTGACCGGGGTGCGGTACCCGATCGTGCAGACCGGGATGGGGTGGGTGGCCGGCCCCCGGCTGGTGTCCGCCTCCGCGAAGGCCGGGGCGCTCGGCATCCTGGCCTCCGCCACGATGACCGTCGAGCAGTTGCGCGCGGCGGTCCGCGAGGTCAAGTCCCGTACGGACGCGCCGTTCGGTGTCAACCTGCGCGCGGACGCGGGCGACGCGGGCGAGCGGGTGGGCATCATGATCGACGAGGGCGTGCGGGTGGCGTCGTTCGCGCTCGCCCCGTCGAAGGAGCTGATCGCACGGCTCAAGGACGCGGGCATCGTCGTCATCCCGTCCGTGGGTGCCCGGCGGCACGCGGAGAAGGTCGCCGCGTGGGGCGCCGACGCGGTGATGGTGCAGGGCGGCGAGGGCGGCGGCCACACGGGCAACGTGGCCACCAGCGTGCTGCTCCCGCAGGTCGCGGACGCCGTCGACATCCCGGTCATCGCGGCGGGCGGCTTCCACGACGGCCGCGGTCTGGTTGCCGCGCTCGCCTACGGGGCGGCCGGAATCGGGATGGGTACGCGCTTCCTGCTCACTTCCGACAGCACCGTCCCGGCGGCGGTGAAGGCGAAGTACCTGGCCGCCACCGTCAAGGACGTCACGGTCACCGACCGGGTCGACGGCCTGCCGCACCGCATGCTGCGCACCGAGATGGTCGACTCCCTGGAGCGTTCCGGCCGTGCGGCCTCGCTACTGAGGTCGGTGCGGCACGCCTCGGCCTTCCGGAAGGAGTCCGGTGCGAGCTGGCCCCAGCTGATCCGTGACGGGCTGGCGATGAAGCACGGCAAGGAGCTGAACTGGAGCCAGGTGCTGCTGGCCGCCAACACACCGATGCTGCTCAAGGCCTCGCTGGTCGAGGGGCGTACCGACATCGGGGTGATGGCCTCGGGGCAGGTGGCGGGCCTGATCGACGATCTGCCGTCCTGCGCGGAGCTGGTCGAGCGGATCATGGAGGAGGCCCGGCTGACGCTGAAATCGCTGCCGGGTGCGGACTGACGCCCCTGGTGTGCGCGGACCACGGTCTGAACCGGCTGATACGGCCGGCCGCCGTCCCGGCACCCCAGGCGCCCGGCCCGTCCGGGCGAGGCAGGTAGGCCTCGCGGCCCGGTCCGGGGCCGAGGCCGTGTCCGGGCCCGTGTGTCCGTGCACACCAGGGGCGTCAGTCCGCACCCGGCAGCGATTTCAGCGTCAGCCGGGCCTCCTCCATGATCCGCTCGACCAGCTCCGCGCAGGACGGCAGATCGTCGATCAGGCCCGCCACCTGCCCCGAGGCCATCACCCCGATGTCGGTACGCCCCTCGACCAGCGAGGCCTTGAGCAGCATCGGTGTGTTGGCGGCCAGCAGCACCTGGCTCCAGTTCAGCTCCTTGCCGTGCTTCATCGCCAGCCCGTCACGGATCAGCTGGG
>NZ_JAFMPZ010000530.1 GCF_017353455.1 Streptomyces laculatispora | reverse complement strand
GGTTTTTGTGCCCCGGCGCGAACGGGGGGCGCGGCACCCGCCGGGGCGAGGCCCGTCAGGCCCGGCCGGCCCAGATGTTGGTTCCCGCGGTGTCCACGGCGAAGGTGTCGATCTCCTTCAGCTCCCCTGCGGACAGAGCCGGACCGGCCAGCGCCGCGACGTTCTCCTCCAGCTGCTCCACACTCGACGCGCCGATCAGGGCCGACGTCATACGGCTGTCGCGCAGCACCCAGTTGAGGGCCAGCTGGGCCAGCGACTGGCCGCGCCGGAGCGCGATGTCGTTCAGCCCGTTGAGCCGGCGCACCACCTCGTCCGAGAGCAGGTCCGGGTTGAGGGACTTGCCCTGGGTGGCGCGCGAACCCGCCGGAATGCCCTTCAGGTACTTATTGGTCAGCAGCCCCTGGGCGAGCGGTACGAAGGAGATGCAGCCCATGCCGGCCGCCTCCAGCGTGTCCAGCAGGCCGTCGTCCTCGGTCCAGCGGTTGATCATCGAGTAGGACGGCTGGTGGATCAGGGCCGGCACCCTCATCTCCTTGAGCAGCCGGGCCGCCTCGGCGGTCTGCTCGGAGTTGTACGAGGACACCCCGACGTACAGCGCCTTGCCCTGCTGCACGGCGGAGGCCAGGGCCCCCATCGTCTCCTCCAGCGGGGTGTCCGGGTCGAAGCGGTGCGAGTAGAAGACGTCGACGTGGTCGAGGCCCATCCGCTTGAGGGAGGCGTCGAGCGACGACAGCAGGTACTTGCGCGAGCCCCACTCGCCGTAGGGACCGGGGTGCATGTCGTACCCGGCCTTGGTGGAGATCACCAGCTCGTCGCGGTACGGGGCGAAGTCCTGCCGGAAGAGCTTCCCGAAGTTGAGCTCGGCGGAGCCGGGCGGCGGGCCGTAGTTGTTGGCCAGGTCGAAATGGGTCACGCCGAGGTCGAAGGCGCGGCGCAGGATGGCGCGCTGCGAGTCGAGCGCGCGGTCGTCGCCGAAGTTGTGCCAGAGGCCGAGGGAGACGGCCGGGAGCTTGAGGCCGCTGCGGCCGGTGCGCCGGTACTCCATGGAGTCGTAGCGCGAACCTGCGGCCAGATAAGAGGAAGAGGAATCAGTCACGTTTCCCTCTTTATCACGGACTTGTGACAGGCCGGGTTGGGCCGGTGCGGCGCCTGCGCAGTAATGTGGCGGCTTCGGGACTGCCACGGCACGGCGGGGCGATCGGCCCTCTACCGGTGCGACGATCCCCAGGGGGTCAGCCCCGGGCGAGGCGGCGGGCGGGCCCGCACGGAACCGAGAGGTGGACTCAGTGAACTTGCGCGACCTGGTATACGGGCTCTACGCCCGCCGGGTGGAGGCCCGCCTCGATCACGCCCAGGTGCCCAAGCACATCGGTGTCATCCTCGACGGGAACCGGCGCTGGGCGAAGGCGTCCGGCGGCACCGCCGCGGAGGGGCACCAAGCGGGTGCGGACAAGATCAAGGAACTCCTCGGCTGGTGCAGCGAGACCGACGTCGAAGTCGTCACCCTCTGGATGCTGTCCACGGACAACTTCGACCGGCCCGAGTCGGAGCTCATCCCGCTCCTCGGCATCATCGAGAACACCGTGCGCGACCTCGTCGCGGACGGCCGGTGGCGGGTCCACCACGTCGGCACGCTCGACCTGCTGCCCGCGCACACCCAGACGGTCCTCAAGGAGGCCGAGCAGGACACGGTCGGGGTCGACGGAATACTGGTCAACGTCGCCGTCGGCTACGGCGGCCGCCAGGAGATCGCCGACGCGGTGCGGTCCCTGCTGCTCGACCACTCCTCGAAGGGCACGTCCTTCGAGGACCTGGCGGAGATCGTCTCCACCGACCTGATCTCCGAGCACCTCTACACCCGGGGCCAGCCCGACCCGGACCTGGTGATCCGGACCAGCGGGGAGCAGCGCCTGTCGGGCTTCATGCTCTGGCAGAGCGCGCACTCCGAGTACTACTTCTGCGAGGTCTTCTGGCCGGCCTTCCGCCGGGTCGACTTCCTGCGGGCCCTGCGTGACTACGCGGCCCGCCACCGCCGCTACGGCGGCTGACGACAGCCCTTCCGGACCGCCCGGCGCGTCCGGGCCCGGCCTCTTCGGCCCGCCCCGCGTGTCCGGGCGGGCCGCGTCCTTTTCAGGCCCGCCCGGCGGCCGGGGAAGGGGCCGTTCGGGTGGTGTGCCCGAACCCGCCCGACGGGCCGCCGCCCACTGTCCTACCGGGTGCGTCCGCAATGCCGGACGGGCTTGAGCGGCTCGGGCGGCATGGCTTCGCGTGTTCGAGGGAATACCCCTGACAGGTCGACGTCCGGTCAGAAACCAGGCGGATGTCGTCACCAAGTGAGCGGCATGGAGTCCGCTCGCCCGGGAGGCCCTTTGCACACGAAGGACCGTACATACAGTGCGGCTGACGTCGAGGGCCGGCGCTCGGCCCGTGCAAGGTGGCCGAAGCCCGGTCCGTCCTCTCCCTTTGGGATGCTCCGCGACGTCGTCGCACCCCAACCTCGTCCGAGGGGGTACGTCCTTCCGTGGTGACCAGCACAAAGCGCCGCATGCCCGACAGGCGCACCTATGTTCTCGACACCAGCGTCCTGCTGGCCGATCCGAACGCCATGTCCCGGTTCGACGAGCACGAAGTCGTGCTCCCGATCGTCGTGGTCACGGAACTGGAGGCCAAACGGCACCATCCGGAACTCGGGTACTTCGCCCGGCAAGCCCTGCGCCTGCTGGACGACTTCCGGGTCCGGTACGGCCGGCTGGATGCCCCGATCCCGCTCGGGGATCTGGGCGGAACGCTGCGCGTCGAACTCAACCATTCCGATCCCGGCGTACTGCCCGCCGGCTACCGGTTGGGGGACAACGACTCACGGATTCTCGCGGTCGCGCGCAATCTCCAGGCCGAGGGGTACGACGTCACGGTCGTCTCCAAGGACCTGCCGCTGCGCATCAAGGCGTCATCGGTCGGCCTCCTCGCCGAGGAGTACCGCGCCGAACTCGCCATCACCGATTCGGGCTGGATGGGGATGGGCGAACTGCCGCTCTCCGCCGAACAGGTGGACCTGCTCTTCGGAGAGGAGACGCTGTACGTCCCCGAGGCCGCCGATCTGCCCGTGCACACCGGTCTGGTCCTCCAGTCCGAGCGCGGCAAGGCGCTCGGCCGGGTGACGCCGGAGGGCGAGGTCCGGCTCGTCCGCGGCGACCGGGAGGCCTTCGGTATCCACGGACGCAGCGCCGAGCAGCGCATCGCCCTGGATCTGCTGCTGGACCAGGACGTCGGCATCGTCTCGCTCGGCGGCCGGGCCGGCACCGGCAAATCCGCACTGGCGCTCTGCGCCGGTCTGGAGGCCGTGCTGGAGCGGGGGCAGCACAAGAAGGTGATGGTCTTCCGGCCGCTGTACGCGGTCGGCGGGCAGGATCTCGGCTATCTGCCCGGTTCCGAGGCCGAGAAGATGGGCCCCTGGGCGCAGGCCGTCTTCGACACGCTCTCGGCGGTCGCCGGGCGCGAGGTCATCGAGGAGGTCCTGGGGCGCGGGATGCTGGAGGTGCTGCCGCTCACCCACATCCGGGGCCGGTCGCTCCACGACGCCTTCGTGATCGTCGACGAGGCCCAGTCGCTCGAACGGAACGTCCTGCTGACCGTGTTGTCCCGGATCGGGGCGAATTCCCGGGTGGTGCTCACGCATGACGTGGCCCAGCGGGACAACCTCCGGGTCGGCCGGTACGACGGAGTGGTCGCCGTGGTCGAGAAGCTGAAGGGCCATCCGCTCTTCGCGCACATCACGCTCACCCGGTCCGAGCGCTCCCCCATCGCCGCGCTGGTGACCGAAATGCTGGAGGAAGGCCACATCTGACAGGGGATAGGACAGTTGGTGCCGCCCGGCGAGCGAAGCAGCTTAGCCGGGCGGCACTGTGTTGCGGTGCCATTTCCGTAATTCACTTGCTCCAAACGAGGTGTGAGCTTTCACACGCAACAGAGAATTGCTTCCCGGCGTCCCGTTCCGGCAGAGTCTTGCTTCCGTCAGGCCCCGCATACGGCACACCCGCACCTCCAGAGGTGCAACGCAGCACACAACTCAACAGCCGCCGTCCGTATGCCGCCCGCGAGCACCACGCGGCGTTCCCTCCGGGGAGTCGCCCACCGGGCCCGTGCCTCCCGTGACCCAAGCAGTAGGGAGGCCAGCGTCAGGGGCACGATTGCGCCCGCGAGGTCACCTAAGCGGGCGATGCTGGAAGGACACCGTGTGAGCCGGATCTCGGTCCGGGGGTTCGCCGTGGCATCTGCCACAGCTGTAACCACCGTAGGCGCCGTCGTAGGAGTTGCAGCGGGCAGCACTCCTGCCGTCGGCGACAACAACTTCGAGGCCACCGCAGCCGACACCACGCTGCTCGCCGACATCCCCGCGGGCCAGCAGGCCCAGGTGCAGACCGCTTCCCTGACGCAGCAGGCCGACGCCCAGGCGTCCGCGGCCGACGCGACGGCGAAGAAGTCCGCTGAGGAGTCGGCCCGCATCCAGGCTGCCAAGGACGCCAAGTCGAAGAAGCAGGCGGCCGAGGACCAGCTGGCGAAGGAGCGGAAGGCCGAGCAGGACAAGAAGGACGCGGCCGAGCGTGCCAGCCGTTCCGAGGTCCGCAATGCCTCCGCCTTCGCCACCCAGGGCTCGTACTCCGTGGCCGAGGTTCAGGCGATGGCCCGTCAGATGATTCCTGGCGACCAGTTCCAGTGCTTCAGCAACATCGTGAACCACGAGTCGACCTGGAACTACCGGGCGAGCAACCCGTCTTCCGGTGCCTACGGCCTCGTGCAGGCGCTGCCCGGCTCGAAGATGGCGTCCGCCGGTGCCGACTGGCAGACCAACCCGGCCACCCAGATCAAGTGGGGCCTCAACTACATGGACAGCCGCTACGGCAGCCCGTGCGGGGCCTGGTCCTTCTGGCAGGCCAACAGCTGGTACTAGAACCTTCCGAGGTTCAGTTCTCAACCTCACGAAGCCCCCCTCCGTCCTACGGTGGGGGGCTTCGCGCATGTACGGTCGTGCGGGACCGTTCCCGGGGGGAGCGGTGGGGAGTGCGGACGGGGGTAGAGGAACCGTTATGTCAAAACTGCCGGGATGGCTCGGACAACTGGGTGCTGAACTGACCAGGATGGGTGAGCGCCTGGAGGAACGCCGCGTCGA
>NZ_JAFMPZ010000529.1 GCF_017353455.1 Streptomyces laculatispora | reverse complement strand
GGCTGAGGGGCCGGCTGCCCGGCGGGGAGGGCGGCCGGGGGACGGGGCAGCTCACGCGGCATCGAGAGCTGGGCCGTCGCCAGATCGGGCCGTGCGGCGCCGCGGTCGATGATCCCGAACTGGGCGGTCCGGGTGTCCCGGCCGGGCGCGGGGCCTCGGACCCGCTGCCTGCGGGGAGCGCCACGGCGTCCTGCACGTCCGGGACGCCGGAGGCGGCGGGGACGCCCGCCGGGTCCGACGGTCCCGCCGTGGCCGCGGAGTCCTCGACGGTGGGCGGTGCGGCTTCCAGGGCCCGGGCGCGTACGGCCTGTGCGGCCATGGCCGCCGACAGCGGAGCCGGCAGCCAGTGGCCGCCCCTGGCGAGCCCGGCCGCGCCCTCCAGGGCCAGTTCCGCGGCCACCGCCCCCGCCGTCGGCCGGTCGGCCGGGTCCTTCGCCAGGCAGCGGGCGACCAGATCGCGCAACGCGTCCGGCACGGCCGCCAGTTCGGGGTCGGTGTGGGCGATCCGTTCGGCGGCCTCCGCCGCCGGGCCGTCCGCCAGCGGGGTGCTGCCGGTCGCCGCGTACGCGAGCAGCAGGCCCAGCACGAAGAGGTCGGAGGCCGGACCGGCCTCCCTGCCCTCGACCTGCTCCGGGGTCAGATAGCCGAGCCGGACGGAGAGCTGCCCGCCCGGCCGCGCCTCGGCGTCGGCCGCCGCACCCAGGGGGCCGAAGGCGGTGAGCCGCGGACCGTCCTCGGCCAGCAGCACCGTCCTGGGGGCGAGGCCCTGGAGCACGGCCCCGGTGGCGTGCACCCGGGAGAGGGTTTCGGCGACGCCCGCGCCCAGTATCCGCAACGGACGCTCGGGGAGCGGCCCGGCGGTCTCGATCGCCTCGGCGAGGGTCAGCGCCGGTACGTACTCCGAGGCCGTCCACAGCAGGTCGTCGTCCTCGGACCCGTCCGTACGGGTGGCGAGCTGCGCCGCCACCCAGCCGCCGGCCAGCCGGTCCGCGGTCCGCGCCTCCGCCTGGAAGCGCCGCCGGAAGGCGGGCAGCGCGGCCAGCGCGGGCCGCGCCGCGGTGATCACGGCGAGGTCCTGCGGGGCCGCGCCGCGCGCGAGGTACTGCACCGCCGCGGCCGTCTCACGCAGCCGTGCCAGCGTCGTGTACGGGCCGAAGTGCCGTGGATCGTCCTGACGCAGCGCCTCCATGGCGCACCCCCTATGTGACCGTCCTCGGACCAGATCGTCGATCTTACGACCTCGCCCGCGACAGGGAGCGGGCTCCCGGCGGTCCATGGCCGGGGACCGAACGGCGGCCCCGACCCGATGCGCCCCGGACGCGTCATCCCGGCTTCGACCAGGGCCACTTGGGGCTGTGGCGCTCACGGCCGCCGGGGGCGTACTCGTACACCCAGCCGAGCTGGATGCCCAGCCGCTTGGAGTGCCCGGCCGGGACCCGGCGGTAGGCATGCACGGTGGCCGGCCCGCCGTCGGCGTCCGGGACCGGGACCTCGTACCACTTGGGCGGGTGGCCGGTCGGGCCGACGAGTACGGGCAGGACCCGTCCGTCCAGTGGTCCGCCGGTGAAGGGGGTGTTCTCGCTTCTCACCGCCCCAGTCTGACCGATCAGCCCGGGGGCAGCAGATGCGCGGCCGCGCCGACCACCGGGGTCAGCCGGTCCGCCAGCCGGCCGGCCGGGCCCACCGCGGTCTCCAGGGGCAGCAGCTCGGCCACGGCGGCCGCGGTGCCCGGGTCCGTGGCCGCGGTGACGGCGAGGAGTCCGATGAACTGGTCGACGAGCCAGTCGCGCAGCTCGGACGCGGCAGGCTGCTTCTCCTCGTCCAGCCAGATGAGTGAGGCCGCCTCGACGGCCGCTATCCAGGTGCGCACCATCATCCGCAGCCGCGGTCCGGGATCGCTGCCCGCGCCCCGGCCCAGGTGCAGGAGTATCTGGTCGGCCGCCGCCCGCCGCACCTCGTCGACGATCGTGCTCGTGCGCGACGTCTCGGCGACACTGCCGCCGCGCAGCAGTGCGCTGAAGCCGGCGTCGTGCTGGTCGACGAAGGCGAGGTAGCGGTCCAGGACCCGGGTCACCCGCTCCGTGGGCGGGCCCACGGCCGGTTCGGCGAAGCACAGGATCAGTTCCTCGGCGGCGGACCTGAGCGCCGCCTCGTACAACTGCTGGCGCCCGCCGGGGAAGTAGCGGTAGACCAGCGGCCGGGAGACCCCGGCCACCGTCGCGACCTCGTCGAGCGAGACCTCGTCGGGGGCCCGGTGCGCGAAGAGGGTGAGTGCCGCACCGAGGAGCTGGGCGCGCCGCTCCTCGACGCTGAGCCTTCGGTACGCACGGTTCGACGGCGCGGCTGCGGCAGGGGTCATACCGGCCAGCCTAAGGGCTGATGCCGTGTCCGCGGCCGTCAGGCCAGCAGGCCCGAGCTCTTCCACAGCCTGCGTCCCACCCCGTTGAGGACCCCGATGTCGTCGAAGAAGTCGGTCAGCCGCTTGGCCCCCGACTGCATGACCTCCGCCCGGTGCCCGCTCGCCCGTACCTGGGCCACGGCCTCCTGGCGGTCCAGGCCGACCGCCCCGTACACCTGCGGATTGACGAAGCAGACCGAGAAGACGCGGGCCGCCTCGCCGCAGCTGACCCGGGTGAGCTCGCGCTCCCAGCGGGGCGCGGTCACCATCTGGCGGCGCAGCTCCTCGCGGGCGTACCGGACGTGCCGGGCCTCCTCGACCACATGGATGCGGGTCACGCCGCGCACCAGGGTCTGGACGCGCTCGTCGGGGAAGGTCAGCCGCTGCATCCAGTCGAGGATCTCCTCGCCGAGCAGGGTGGCCGCGAACGAACCGGGCGTGGTGGAGACGGTCTTCAGTACCCGGGCGAGGTTGTGGTACCGGCGCGGGACCGGGTAGCAGGGCGACCCGCCCCAGGTGATCATCCGGCCGAACATCATCGAGTGCCGGCACTCGTCGGCTATCTCGGTGAGTGCGTAGCGGACGTGGTTGCTGGTCACCGGCTTGTCGTAGATGTGCCGGACCAGCAGCTGCATGAGGATGATCTCGAACCAGATGCCGAGCGAGGCCAGCGAGGCCGCCTCGTGCCGGGCCAGGTCCTGCCGCTGCTCCTGCGACATCTTCCGCCAGAGCGGGGTGTCGTAGAGGGAGATCAGCTCGGGCGGCCAGAACCACTTGCCGTCCTCGGCCGCCGAGTCCCAGTCGAGCTCCTCGTCGGGGTCGAAGGAGTGCTTGGCCGAGGCCTCCAGCAGCCGTTCGGCGATCTGCTCGCGGTCCCGGAGCGGGCCGAGTGCGTCGCGGAGGAGCTGCACATCGCGTTCGGTCACTGGCGTCATGGCTGGAGGCACCTCACACATGGGTTACCGGCGGTCACCTCTTATGAGACCGTCTGTCAGCAAGCCCGTCAATCCCTTGCGCACGACTTGTTGACCCGGCGTCTACCAACGTGTGAACCTGCCAACTGAACGAATCGACAGGTGATTTGTCGGAGCATGCGAGGCGAAGGAGCCGTCCATGTCGACCCACGACCTCTACACCACCGCCCCCGGACAGCCGTTGTGGACGGTGCCCGCCTCGGGCGCGGCCCGCTTCAGCTGGGACTACGACGACGGCCGCGAGCGCCTCCTCGCCCTGTACCAGAAGGGCAAGGACAAGCAGTGGGACGGCAACAAGCGCATCGACTGGAGCCTGGAGGTCGACCCCACCGACCCGCTCGGCACCCCCGACGAGGCCCTCACCCTGTACGGCACCCCGCACTGGGCGAAGATGACCGGCAAGGACCGGGGCGAGCTGCGCAAGCACTACACCTCCTGGCAGTTCAGCCAGTTCCTCCACGGTGAGCAGGGCGCGATGATCTGCGCGGCCCGGATCGTGGAGTCCGTCCCCGATCTGGACGCCAAGTTCTACTCCGCGACCCAGACCATGGACGAGGCCCGGCACGCGGAGATCTACGGCCGTTTCCTGCACGAGAAGATCGGGATGCTGTACCCGGTCAACGACAGCCTCCAGGGCCTGCTCGGTGACACCCTGCGCGACTCCCGCTGGGACATGCCCTACCTCGGCATGCAGGTCCTCATCGAGGGGCTGGCCCTGGCCGCCTTCGGTATGATCCGCGACACCACGACCAAGCCGCTGCCCAAGCAGATCCTCGCCTACATCATGCAGGACGAGGCCCGCCACGTGGCCTTCGGCCGGATGGCGCTGCGCGACTACTACAAGCAGCTGAGCGACGTGGAACTGCGCGAGCGCGAGGAGTTCGTCATCGAGGGCTGCTACCTGATGCGCGACCGGCTCAGCGGCGTCGAGGTGCTGGAGAACTTCGGCATCGCCAAGCAGGAGGCCAAGGAGCTCTCCGAGCACTCCGAGTTCCTCCAGCTCTTCCGCAAGCTCCTGTTCAGCCGCATCGTCCCGTGCGTCAAGGACATCGGGCTGTGGGGCGAGCGGCTGCAGAAGGCGTACGTCGACATGGGCGTGCTCGAACTCGGCGACTCCAGCCTGGACCTGCTCATGGCCCAGGACGAGGAGATAGCGGAACAGCTGGACCGGGACCGCTTCGAGGCCGAGGAGCAGGAGCGGGTGGCGGAGGTCGCGCAGGCGATCGCCGACGGCGGGGCGGACCGGCCGGCTTCCTGAGCGGGGGCGGCGGGTGCGGGGAGCGCTGAGTAGGGTCGTCCGCATGTGCGAGACAGATGACGCCGCCGGTCCGGTTGCCGCCGGGCCGGCCCCGGACCGCCCGGACCGGCGCAGCTGGACGTGCGCGGGACGCGGGTCTTCGTCGAGCGGGTGCCGCTGACGGACCTCGAACTGAACCTGCCGGGGGCCGGGGTTCGAAATGGTGTTCGTGGCCCATGACGTAACTTGAGCGCCATGACCACGCCGCCGCCGCAGCCGCCCCAGGGCCCCTACGGATCTCCCCAGGGCCCGTACGGACCGCCGCCGCAGCCTCAGCAGGGCCCGTACGGACCGCCGCAGCCGTCCCAGGGCCCGTACGGACCGCCGCAGCCCCAGCGGAACCCGTACGCCCGGCAGCACGCCCCCGGCCCGCAGCCCTTCGGGTATCCGCAGGGGCCGCCGCCCTTCGGGTTCCCGCAGGGGCCGCCGCCGCCACGCAAGAGCCGGACCGGGCTGATCGTCGGGATAGCCGTCGGCGCGCTGGTGGTGGCAGGCGGCGTCGCGTTCGGGGTCTCCCGGCTGGCCGACGCCGGGGCGTCCGCGGTCAGCGGTGAGTTTCCGGCGGCCGAGTACCGGCTGACCGTGCCGAAGAAGCTGCTGGACGACGAGTACACGCTGTTCAAGGACTCCTCGTCGACCGAGGGGCGGGAGATCGAGGAGACCTACGACCCGAGCATCCGCGATGCGAAGGCCGTCGTCACCCAGTACAACTCCTCCGCGGGCGGCACCCTGGTCATCTCCGGTCTGTGGGGACGGATCAAGGGACCGGAGTTCACCCGGGACAAGATCCTGGAGGGGGCCACCCAGACGAAGGGCATGACCATCGCCGTACCCGCCCGGGACTTCACCCCCGACGGGTACGGGGTCACCATCTCCTGCCAGGTCGTACGGGCCAAGGACGGCGCGATCACCAGCACCATCCCCATGTGCGCCTGGGGCGACGACAACACCGCGTCCTTCGTCGCCGTCGTCACGCCCGAGACCGCGCTCCAGGCCCCCGAGAAGGTCGACCTGGAAAAGGCGGCACTGGACACCGCCCGGGTCCGGGCCGAGTCGCGCAAGCCGGTCGGCGCCGCCCAGGCCGGCTGATCAGCTCGCCGCGCCGGGCGCCGGGAAGCTCTGGCGCAGGGTGAACGCCCGCTGCGCGGGCCCGTGTTCACGCAGGTGCAGCAGGCTCTCCTCGGCGTCCCGCACCGTCGGGCGCTCTCCCGCGGGCACCCACCACAGGGCGGTCATCGCCTCCTGGATCTGCTCGAACCACTCCCGGCGCCGGGCCATCAGCTCCCGGTGCCGGCCCTGGTACATGAACGCCGTCAGCGCGTCCTGGTCCCGCCACACGGTCAGGTTCAGGATCAGCCAGTCGTCCCCGAAGACCGCCACGTCCGTGGCGTTCCCGCTGTCGCTCTTCAGCCGCCAGACGAAGCCGGGCGCCGCGTCCGCCGCCGCGTTCACCGGATCGAGGCCGTCGACGAAGTCCTTGAACTCCGGTGAGTCGAGCGGGAATCTGAGGCGGGATATGTTGACCTGGGCCAGCTCATGGGTGGGCGTGGGTTCATTCGCTGTCATGGCCGCACCGTAGTCAGCGCCCTCTCCACCGCACCGGCCATTCCGAGCAGCGAGACATCGGCGCCGCGCTGCGCCACCAGTTGGAGCCCGACCGGGCAGCCGTCCGGGGTGAATCCGGCGGGCACACTCGCCGCGGGATGCCCGCTCAGGTTGAACGCCCAGGTCAGCGCGGTGGAGAAGAGCTCGCCCGGTCCCTCGTGGCCGTGCGGGCGGTTGGGGGTGACCGGGGTGAGCAGCAGGGGCGTGTCCGCGAAGAAGGCGTCCAGTCTGCGGTCGTTCTCCCGCCGGAGCTGCTCGTCGGGCGCCGCCGCCCGCCCGCCGCGCACCGCCTGCCAGACCGCCGCCGGGTCG
>NZ_JAFMPZ010000528.1 GCF_017353455.1 Streptomyces laculatispora | reverse complement strand
CGGCCTGGAGGCGGTGGCGTACGCGTACGAGGAGCAGACCCGCGCTCCGCGGACCGCGGACTGGTCCAAGCCCCAGGGCAAGCGCGACCCGATCGAGCTGCACAAGACGTTCACCGCGGCGGGCCGCGGCATCTCCCTGCTGATCGGCTGCAACACCTTCCCCACGTGGAACGGCTATCCGGGCCTCTTCGCCTCGCTCGCCACCGGCAATCCCGTCCTGGTCAAGCCGCATCCCCGTGCGGTGCTTCCGCTGGCCCTCACCGTTCAGCTGGCGCGCGAGGTGCTCACCGAGGCGGGCTTCGACCCCAACCTGGTCGCCCTGGCCGCCGAGCGGCCGGGCGAGGGCATCGCCAAGTCCCTGGCACTCCGCCCCGAGATCAGGATCATCGACTACACCGGATCCACGGCGTTCGGTGACTGGCTGGAGGCCAACGCCCTTCAGGCCCAGGTCTATACGGAGAAGGCCGGGGTCAACACGATCGTCCTCGACTCCACCGACGACTACCGCGGCATGCTCTCCAACCTGGCGTTCTCGCTCTCCCTCTACAGCGGCCAGATGTGCACCACCCCGCAGAACCTGCTGATTCCCCGCAACGGCATCACGACGGACATCGGCGAGAAGACGTACGAGGACGTGGTCGGCGACATCGCCGCAGCGGTCACCGGACTCCTGGGTGACGACGCACGGGCCAACGCCCTGCTCGGCGCCCTGGTCAACCCGGAGGTGCGGGCCCGCCTGGAGGCGGCCGCGAAGCTCGGCGACGTCGCCCTGCCCTCAAGGGAAGTGGCCAACCCCGACTTCCCGGACGCGGTGGTCCGTACGCCACTGATCGTCAAGCTGGACGGCGCGAAGCCCGACGACGACTCCCCCTACCTGTCGGAGTGCTTCGGCCCGGTCTCGTTCGCGGTCGCGGTCGACTCGACGGCGGACGCCGTGGCACTGCTGCGCCGCACGATCCGCGAGAAGGGCGCGATGACGGTGGGCGCGTACACCACATCGCCCGAGGTGGAGGGCGCGCTGGTGGACGTCTGCCTGGACGAGTCGGCCCAGCTCTCGCTGAATCTGACGAGCGGGGTGTACGTGAACCAGACGGCGGCGTTCTCCGACTTCCATGGCTCGGGCGGCAACCCGGCGGCCAACGCGGCCCTGTGCGACGGAGCTTTCGTGTCCAACCGCTTCCGCACCCTGGAAGTCCGCCGCCAGCGCTGACAGCGCCCTCCGTCCGCCCCCGTCCGGCATGTGCGGACCGGGGCGGACCGGAGCCGAACGGGGGCCCGGAGACGGAGCCCCCGGGTACGGGCCTAGACGCCCGCCCCGGGAATGTCCGCATGGCGCTGCACCCACGCGTGCATGGCAATCGCCGCCGCCGCCCCCGCGTTGATCGACCGCGTGGACCCGAACTGCGCGATCGAGCACACCATCGACGCGTGCTTACGGGCCTCCTCGGTCAGTCCGGGCCCCTCCTGCCCGAACAGCAGCACACAGCGCCGCGGCAGCTCGGTCCGCTCCAGCGGCACCGCGCCCGGCAGATTGTCGATGCCGATGATCGGCAGCCCCTCGGCCTCCGCCCAGGCGGTCAGATCCGTGGTGTCGGGGTGGTGGCGGACATGCTGGTAGCGGTCGGTGACCATCGCCCCGCGACGGTTCCAGCGCCGCCGCCCCACGATGTGGATCTCCTTGGCGAGGAACGCGTTCGCAGTGCGCACCACCGAGCCGATATTGAAGTCGTGGCCCCAGTTCTCCACCGCCACGTGGAAGTCGTGCCGCCGCAGATCCAGATCGGCGACGATCGCCTCCCGGGTCCAGTACCGGTACGCGTCGCCCACATTGCGCCGGTCGCCGTGGGCGAGCAGCTCGGGGTCGTAGCGCTCGCCCACGGGCCAGGGCAGCGGGTGCGGCCCGACGCCGATCTCCGCCCCGAACCCGTCGTCGTACTGAGCCGGCTCGTCCACCACGGGCGGCTCGGCCGTCGCGGACTCATCGGTCGACGGAATGCTGCTGGTACTGCCGGTGCTCCCGGTCTCGCTGCTCACCCGACGAGCGTATGGCCCCCGCCGCCGCTGTGCTGCGGTGCCTCCCGGTCCTCGGCTCCGTCCCGGGTGCCCGGGACCTTGCCGCGCGGCCGGAACAACAGCTCGCGCCCGAGCGCCGCCCGGCTCCCCAGCCACACCAGGAAGACGGTCGGCAGGAAGACGGCGTCCGCGGCGATCATGGCCATCGAGAAGAAGGGCAGCCCCAGCAGCAGGGCGATACCGGCGTGCTCGCCGATCATCACGACGAGCAGGACGTTCTTGACCCGCCGGTTGAACAGGGTGAACGGGAACGCGACCTGCACGATGACCGTGGCGTACGTCAGCACCATCACCATCACCCCGCTTGAGGCGAGGATGTCGGAGAGGCCGGGCCACGGCGTGAAGTAGTGGAGCTTGAGCGGGTAGTACAGCGCCGTGCCGTCCTGCCATCTCGAACCCTGGATCTTGTACCAGCCCGCGGTGGAGTAGATCAGGCAGACCTCGGCCATGATCACGACGAGGGTGGCGTTGTGGGCGAGGTTGGCGATGATGTCGAGCAGGGTGCGCGACTCGCTGTGCGGCGCGTACCGGTTCACGGCCCACCACGCACCGTGGCCGGTCCACAGAACCCAGAACAGCACCGGCAGCCAGACGGTTCCGCCCAGGCTGTCCGTCACCGTGGCCCCGAGCAGAACGGCGCCGAACGCCACCCACAGCAGCGGACCGGCCACGTCCCCACGCACCGGACGTCCCCCGCCGGCCTTCCCGGGGGCCTCCCCGCCGCCTACCGGCTCCCCGCCACCGTCCGCGGCCCGGACCGCCTGTGCTCCGCGCGCGGCGCGCCGGGCGTCCAGCGACCAGACCTGCCCGCACCGGGTCAGCACCAGGTAGATCGCCATCAGGTGGAGGACGTTGTCGCCGCCGTCGCCCATGAAGATGCTGCGGTTCTGCAGCGAGAGGACTCCGGCCATGAACAGGACGGACACGGCGCGGGTGTGCCAGCCCACCAGCAGCAACACCGCGGCGAGGATCGCCAGCGCGTACACGATCTCGAACCAGACGGTGCTGTCCGACCACATGAGTGTGGTGAAGGCCTGGTTGTTCGATATCAGCTGCTCCGCCATGTCCCAGCGCCACGGGGCGTCCGGGCCGTACATCTCGTGCCGGTGCGGCAGCTCCCGCAGCAGGAACAGCAGGTACGTGGCGGAGAAGCCGATCCGGATGACGGCGCTCTGGTACCGGCCGAGGGACGAGGCGGTGATGCGCTGGATACCGCGGGCGAGCCAGCGGTCGGGGCCGGGCGTGCTCACTGGTCCGTCTCCTTCGGGTCCGCCGCACCCTCGGGGAGGTCGGCTGCGGTGACGGTCCACCAGGGCAGCACCCGGTAGGACGGTTTCGTGCTGATCTTCTCGTTGCTCCACGCAGGCGCCGCGACGGACCGCACCTCGGAGCGGACCTGGATCCGTTCGACGGTGCCGCCGTAGTCGTGTTCACCGAGGCGCAGCATGACTATGCGGCGGATGTACTGCTCGGAGAGGGTGCCGCGCAGCCCGTTGGCCCGGTTCTGGCTGTCGTGGGACCCGAGGTAGAAGTCCCAGCCCCGGCGGAGCTCGTTCTGCTGGACGTGGCTGGGCAGCGGATTGCCGCGTATCGCCTTGCCGTCCTCGCCCGAGAGGTTCATCCAGGGGGTGGTACGACGGCCGTCGGCACCGGCTATCTCAGCACGTACGTGCACGGCGATGTTCTGCTGCAGCGGATTTGGGGCGAAGAGCTTCCAGTTCTGCTCGAACTCGGGATAGATCCATTCGTCGACCCCCTTGCCGTGCTGCTTGGTCAGCGTGTTGGAGGGGGCGACATGCAGAAACACCATCGCCAGCTGAGTGCAGGTGATCAGCCCGATCACCGCCAGCGCCACAGCGGCGGCGACCTGGTACGGAAACGACAGCGCCGCGATCCCCGTACGGGACTCCGACCCGACACGGGGCTCGGGCTCCGGACCGGGCTCGGGCTCCGTCTCGGGCTCCGGACCAGGCTCCGGACCGGGATCGGGATCGGGATCGGTACGAGGTTCAGGCTCGGCACGCGGTTCAGGAACCGTTGGAACCCTCCCTGAATCGGGCCCGGCAACGCGCCCGTCCCCACCGCCGACGCCCCTGTCGTCGTACGAATCCATCCCGCCCCGATCCCCGTCGATCCCGGTCAGTTATCCACAGGGTTGACACCCTACGGGCCGCAGACTCACCATTGAAGACATTGAACCGAACGATCGGTCGGTAGGGAGTCCGGGATGGCGGCAGTGACTGCGGGCCAGACAGCGCAGGCGACAGCGGGCAGTACGGATGGGGCGGACGGGGCCCTGGCGGCGGCTTTCGACGCCGCGGTGGCGGCCGACGAGCGCATCGAGCCGCGTGACTGGATGCCTGACGCCTACCGCGCCTCGCTGGTCAGGCAAATGGCCCAGCACGCCCACTCCGAAATCATCGGCATGCAGCCCGAGGCCAACTGGATCACGCGAGCGCCCTCGCTGCGCCGCAAGGCGATCCTGATCGCGAAGGTGCAGGACGAGGCGGGACACGGTCTCTATCTGTACAGCGCCGCAGAGACCCTCGGCACCGGCCGCGAGGAGCTGCTCGACAAGCTCCACGCGGGCCGTCAGCGGTATTCGTCGATCTTCAATTACCCCACCCTGACCTGGGCGGACGTGGGCGCGATCGGCTGGCTCGTGGACGGCGCCGCGATCACCAACCAGGTGCCTCTGTGCCGCTGCTCCTACGGCCCCTATGCCCGCGCGATGGTCCGTGTCTGCAAGGAGGAGTCCTTCCACCAGCGGCAGGGCTACGAACTGCTGCTGGCCCTCAGCGGCGGCACGGCCGCACAGCACGAGATGGCCCAGGACGCGGTGAACCGCTGGTGGTGGCCGTCCCTGATGATGTTCGGCCCGCCGGACGACGCCTCGTCGCACTCCGCCCAGTCGATGGTCTGGAAGATCAAGCGGCATTCCAACGACGAGCTGCGGCAGCGCTTCGTCGACATCTGCGTCCCGCAGGCAGAGGTACTGGGGCTCACCCTCCCCGACCCTGACCTCCGGTGGAACGAGGAGCGCGGTCAGCACGATTTCGGGGCCATCGACTGGACGGAGTTCCAGGAGGTCCTGAAGGGCAACGGCCCGTGCAACGAGGAGCGCCTCACGCAGCGCCGCCGGGCACACGAGGAAGGCGCCTGGGTACGCGACGCCGCCGCGGCATACGCACAGAAGCAGACAGTTGTACCGAACGGGGAGGCGACAGCATGAGCAGTTCGACCGACTGGCCACTGTGGGAGGTATTCGTGCGCTCGCGGCGTGGCCTCTCCCACACCCACGCCGGCAGCCTGCACGCCCCGGACGCCGAGATGGCCCTGCGCAACGCACGCGATCTGTACACGCGCCGGTCCGAAGGGGTCTCCATCTGGGTGGTGCCGTCCAACCGGATCACGGCGTCCTCGCCTGACGAGAAGGACACGTTCTTCGAGCCGGCCGGCGACAAGCCCTACCGGCACCCGACGTTCTACAAGATCCCGGACGGGGTGAAGCACCTGTGACCGCGGCCCTCGCCCTCGGCGACGACGCGCTGGTGCTCTCGCACCGGCTGGGGGAGTGGGCGGGCCACGCCCCCGTACTGGAGGAGGAAGTGGCCCTCGCCAACATCGCCCTGGACCTGCTGGGCCAGGCCCGCCTGCTGCTCTCCCTGGCCGGGGACGAGGACGAGCTGGCGTATCTGCGCGAGGAGCGCGCCTTCCGCAACGTCCAGCTGGTCGAGCAGCCGAACGGCGACTTCGCCCACACCATCGCCCGTCAGCTCTACTTCTCCGTCCACCAGCACGGACTGTACGAGCAGCTGGCGGCCGGTGACGGCGAGTTCGCCGGGATCGCGGCCAAGGCCGTCAAGGAGGTCGCCTATCACCGTGACCACGCCGAGCAGTGGACGCTGCGCCTCGGTGACGGAACGGCGGAGAGCCACGACCGGATGCAGCGCGCGGTGGACGCGCTGTGGCGTTTCACCGGTGAGCTGTTCCAGCCCGTCGAAGGCGTGGAGGTGGACTGGAAGGCCCTGCGGAGCGACTGGCTGGCATCCGTCACCGACGTACTGGAACGGGCCACGCTGACGGTACCGGCCGGGCCGCAGTCCGGTGCCTGGACGGCCGGAGCGGGCCGTCAGGGCATCCACACGGAGCCTTTCGGCCGGATGATCGCCGAGATGCAGCATCTGCACCGCAGCCACCCGGGGGCGTCATGGTGACCTGGACGGCGCTGGAGGAGGAGCTGCGCCACCTCGCGGGCTCCGTCCCCGACCCGGAGCTGCCCGTGCTGACCCTTGAGGAGCTGGGTGTGCTCCGGGGCGTGGAGGTGCTCGCACCGGGCCGCGTCAAGGTCCGGCTCACCCCCACCTACACCGGCTGCCCCGCGTTGGAGACCATGTCCACGGACATCGAGCGCGTGCTGCTCGACCACGGCATGACAGAGGTCTCCGTGGTCACCGTCCTCGCCCCGGCCTGGTCCACGGACGACATCAGCGCGGAAGGCCGGCGCAAGCTCACGGAGTTCGGCATAGCGCCCCCTCGGTCGCGTGATGCGGCCTCCCCCGCCGCCGGACCCGTGCCGCTCGCCCTGTCGGTGCGCTGCCCGCACTGCGGCTCCACCGACACGGAGCTGCTGAGCCGGTTCTCGTCCACTGCCTGCAAGGCGCTGCGCAGGTGTGTGACATGCCGCGAGCCCTTTGATCACTTCAAGGAGTTGTAGATGTTCCATCCGCTCCGGGTCAGCGCGATCGAACGGCTCACGGACGATTCGGTGGCCGTCGAGTTCGCCGTGCCGCCGGAACTGCGCGAGACGTTCCGCCACAAGCCCGGCCAGCACCTCAATGTCCGCTACACCGTCGCCGGTGAGGAGGTGCGCCGCTCGTACTCGATCTGCGCACCGGCCACCGAGCAGCCGGCCGATCCTGCGCTACGGGTGGGCATCCGGCTCGTCGACGGCGGCGCGTTCTCCACGTACGCGCTCAAGGAGCTCGCTGTCGGCGATCAGGTCGAGGCGATGCCTCCGATGGGCCGCTTCGTGCTCACGCCGCGCGCCGGGCAGTTCGCGGCGGTCGTCGGCGGCAGCGGGATCACCCCAGTGCTGTCCATCGCGGCGACGCTGCTGGCCCGGGAGCCCGACGCCTCGTTCTGCCTGATCCGCAGCGACCGGACCGCTGCGTCGACGATGTTCCTGGACGAGGTCGCCGACCTCAAGGACCGCTATCCGGACCGGTTCCAGCTGGTCACCGCGCTCTCCCGGGAGGAGCAGCAGGCCGGCCTCCCCTCGGGCCGGCTGGACCGCGAGCGGCTCACCGGTCTGCTGCCCGCGCTGCTGCCGGTGGCCGAGGTGGACGGCTGGTATCTGTGCGGTCCGCTCGGTCTGGTCCGGGCAGCCGAGGACGCGCTGCACGGTCTGGGCGTCGAGCGGACCCGTATCCACCAGGAGATCTTCCACGTCGACGACGGGCCGGGCACGGCTGTCCGGCCCCGGATCGAGGCCCCGGTCGGCAGCATGCTCACGGCGACCCTGGACGGCCGCTCGGGCAAGTGGCCGGTGCAGGACGGCGAATCGCTGCTGGAGACGGTGCTCCGCAGCCGCTCGGACGCGCCGTACGCCTGCAAGGGGGGCGTGTGCGGGACCTGCCGGGCCTTCCTGGTCTCCGGCGAGGTCCGGATGGACCGCAACTTCGCGCTCGAACCGGAGGAGACGGGGGCGGGCTATGTGCTGGCCTGCCAGTCCCATCCGGTGACCGGGGAGGTGGAGCTCGACTTCGACCGGTGACCGTTGCGCCCACCGCACCGCAGTTCGCCCGTCACCGCGCACTGCACCGCACCTGTTCCCTTCTTGTAGAACCTGTTCTATCTTGACGCTCCGTCAGGTCCGGGTACGGGCGCAGCGGTTCGCGGGAGGCCAGGACAGTGGACTTCACCTTCACCGAGGAACAGCAGGCAGCCGCAGAGGCGGCACGAGCGGTCTTCTCGGGCGTCGAGCCCGACGCGGTTCCCAGCCCCGCACTCGTACCGGGTGCGGTGGCCGAGGACATCGACAGGCCGCTGTGGGCCGGTCTCGCCGCCGGGGATCTGCTGAGCCTGACGCTGTCGCCCGAGCACGGCGGGGCCGGCCTCGACCTGATCGCGCTCTGCCTGGTGCTGCGCGAGTCCGCGAAGGTCCTTGCGCGGGTCCCTCTGCTGGAGACGTGCGCGGTCGCGATGACGCTCCAGCGCTACGGGGACCAGGAGCTGGCCGCCGAGCTGCTGCCCGACGTCGGCCGCGGTGAGCTGGTCCTCACCGTCGGAGCCAATGGGCGCACCGGCCACGATCCGGCCGAACTCGCCGTCACGGCCCGCCCGGCCGGCGACGGGCGCGAGGCCGGCCGGGACGCCGGTGACGGCTCCGAGGCTGTCTGGGTACTCGACGGTGTGCAGTCGGCCGTGCCGTGGGCGCAGGCCGCGAACTGGATCGCGGTGCCCGCCCACACGGGGGACGGCCGGGCCGTTCTGGCCCTGATCCGCCGTGGCCACGACGGCGTCACCATCGCCGAGCAGGTCTCCACCAGCGGTGAACTGTTCGGCGAGGTACGGCTGGACGCGGTACGGATCGCCCGCCGCGAGCTGATCGACGCCGCCGGGGCCTGGGAATGGCTGCACGCGCTGCTCACCACCGGAACCTGCGCACTCGCGCTGGGCCTGGGTGAGGCCGTCCTGGCCATGACGAGCCAGTACACCGGAAAGCGCGAGCAGTTCGGCTTCCCCGTGGCGACCTTCCAGTCCGTCGCCGTGCAGGCCGCGGACCGCTACATCGATCTGCGGGCCATGGAGGTGACCCTCTGGCAGGCGGCCTGGCGCATCGCCACCGGCGGGAGTGGCACGCTGCCCCCTGCGGGCGATGTAGCCGTGGCGAAGATCTGGGCATCCGACGGGGTCCGCCGGGTCGTGCAGACGGCACAGCACCTGCACGGCGGCTTCGGCGCGGACACCGACTACCCCCTGCACCGCTTCCACGCCTGGGCGAAGCAGATCGAGCTCTCCCTCGGCCCGGCCGCGGCCCACGAGGAGGCACTGGGCGACCTGCTGGCCGCGCACTCCCTCGACTGAACTCGACTGAACGCACCGGCGCCGAGGAGCCCGGACAAGGCCCGGGTCAAGAGACGCCCTGGCCGGGGGCCGGACAACGCCCCCGGCCAGAAGAAAGCGGGCAGGGGCCGGGGAGGCCCCGCCCGAAGAAGCCCCGGTCAGACGACGAAGGCCGGGTTGCCGCTGTCGGTGACCATCGGGCGCCCGGCACCGTCCCAGGCGAGCATTCCGCCGTCGATGTTCACGGCGTCGATGCCCTGCTGCACCAGGTACTGGGTGACCTGGGCGGACCGGCCGCCGACCCGGCACATCACATGCACGCGCCGGCCGTCCTGGGCGGCCTCGGTCAGCTCACCGAAGCGGCCCACGAAGTCACTCATCGGAATGTGCAGGGCACCGTCGACGTGCCCGGCCGCCCATTCGTCGTCCTCCCGTACGTCCAGCACGAAGCCGTCCGCCGGCACCGCCGCGACATCGACCGTGGGAAGCGGGCCGAAATTCATGGGTCATGCCTTCTCTCGTCAATACGCTCCGAAGTCACCGGAAACGCTACTGCACCAGACCTGCCAGTTCAGCCTCGCGCTGCGACACCTCGCCCAGCAGCTGATCGGCGATCTCCTCGAGCAGGTGATCCGGATCGTCCGGGGCCATCCGCAGCATGGCGCCGATCGCACTCTGCTCCAGCTCCTGGGCCAGCACCGTCAGCAGTTCCTTGCGCTGGGTCAGCCAGTTCAGCCGGGCGTAGAGCTCGTCGGCCTCGCCGAGCTCCGCCTCCGGGACAGCCGGCCCGGCCGCCCACTCCTGGGCCAGCTCCTTGAGCAGTGCCTCGTCCCCACGCCCGTATGCGGCGTTGACGCGGGTGATGAACTCGTCCCGGCGGGCCCGCTCCTCCTCGTCCTGGGCCAGATCCGGGTGGGCCTTGCGCGCAAGCTCGCGGTACAGCTTGCGGGCCTCCTCGGTCGGCCGGACCCGCTTCGGCGGCCGGACGGGCTGCTCGGTCAGCATCGCGCTCGCCTCGGGGGACAGCCCGTCGGAGTCCATCCAGTCGTGGAACAGCTCGTCGATACCCGGCATGGGCATCACGATCGCCCGCGCCTCCTGCGCCTTGCGCAGATCCTCGGGATCGCCGGTCCTCGCGGCCCGTGCCTCCGCGATCTGCGCGTCGAGCTCGTCGAGACGCGCGTACATCGGGCCAAGCCGCTGGTGGTGCAGCCGGGAGAAGTTCTCCACCTCGACCCGGAAGGTCTCCACCGCGATCTCGAACTCGATCAGGGCCTGCTCGGCCACCCGCACAGCGTGCGCGAGCCGCGCCTCGGGCCGCGCCTGCCCGGCAGTTCCGCCCCCGGCACCGTCAGCGGTTCCGGCGGCCTCGGCCTCGCCGGGCGCCGCGGTACCGGGCTCCGCGGCGCCGGCCTCTCCAGTACCGGGCTCCGCGGCGCCGGCGCCGGCGGCCGGGGCTCCGGCGGGAGCGGCCTCCGCGTGCGCGTCGGCCGGGCGGCCGGGCTGCTCGTGCTGCCGGTCGTCGTCCTGCCGGTCATCGTCGTTCCGGGTGGTCGGCACCCCGGCGGCTTCGTGGGTCACCCGTCCAGCGTATGGCCACGGCCCATGCCCCGGGGACGCGCGGTCGGCGGAACGGGCGTCACACCCCCGGCTCGGCGGCTATCCGGCCCGCGCCGATCGCCTGCACGAGCTCGGCATGATCCGCCTCAGTACGGTCCGCGTAGGTCACCGCGAACGCCGCCATCGCCTCGTCCAGCTCGTCGTTCTTGCCGCAGTAGCCCGCGATCAGCCTCGGATCGGCGCTGTGCGCGTGAGCGCGGGCCAGCAGCGCGCCGGTCATCCGGCCGTAGTCGTCGACCTCGCCGGCCGCCAGGGCCGCCGGGTCGACGCTGCCCTTGCGGTTCCTGAACTGCCTCACCTGGAAGGGCCGCCCGTCCACGGTCGCCCAGCCCAGCAGGATGTCGCTGACGACCTGCATCCGCTTCTGCCCCAGCACCACCCGGCGCCCCTCGTGCACCACCTCCGGCACCTCGAATCCCACGGCGGGCAGATGGGGCGCCAGCACCGAGGGCCTGGCCTCCTTCACCTGCAGCACCAGCGGCTCACCCCGGTGATCCAGCAGCAGCACCACATACGACCGGGTGCCCACACTCCCCGTGCCGACCACCCGGAACGCCACATCGTGAATCGCATACCGGGCGAGCAGCGGGACCCGGTCCTGCGAGACGGTGCACAGATAGTCGCCGAGCCCCGCCGCCACGGACGCGGCCTCCTCGTCCGGCACCCGGCGCAGCACCGGCGGTGCGTCGATGAATCGGCGTCCGCCGTCCTCGGAGCCCTCCGTGGACTTCGCGGCGAAGCGGGCGCTGGTGTTGTTGCGGGCCTTCTCCGAGACCCGCTCCAGCGTGCCGAGCAGATCCCGCGCGTCCGTGTGCGAGACGAGTTCCTCGTCGGCGATGGCATTCCAGGCGTCGAGCGCCGGCAGCTTGGCCAGCAGCCGCATCGTCCGCCGGTAGGCGCCCACCGTGTCGTACGCACCCCTGCGACAGGTCTCCTCGTCCGCGCCCACCTCGCGGCCTGCGAGCACCAGCGAGGTGGCAAGGCGCTTGAGATCCCACTCCCAGGGGCCGGTCACCGTCTCGTCGAAGTCGTTCAGGTCGATGACCAGGCTGCCCCGCGCATCGCCGTACAGCCCGAAGTTGGCCGCGTGGGCGTCCCCGCAGAGCTGGGCGCCCACCCCGGTGACGGGGGTGCCCACCAGATCGTGGGCCATCAGCCCGGCCGAACCCCGGAGAAAG
The DNA here is from genome assembly GCF_017353455.1 of Streptomyces laculatispora. Classification (GTDB taxonomy): domain Bacteria; phylum Actinomycetota; class Actinomycetes; order Streptomycetales; family Streptomycetaceae; genus Streptomyces; species Streptomyces laculatispora. Next base: position 1,785 of record NZ_JAFMPZ010000528.1, on the reverse strand, counting down.
GCGAACGGGGTGGCAGCCATCCTCCCCACCCGGATCGGCGTGAGCGCGGGCACCCGGCCCCGGTTCGACTCCTCGGCCGCCCGCACCGCATCGGGCCGGTCCGCAGGCAGGACCAGCGAGGCGTGCGAGGACCGGGGCACACGCTCACGCAGCGCCTTGCCCGCATCTCTCGGCGATTGCGGGCCGCCCCGGTCCATCGGGTGAGCGCGGCGGGCGAACCCGGGCACCACCGGAATGCGCGGATCATCCGTCACGGCCCGCCGCACCGGCACGGTCGCTTCGATCTCACCCATGGCGCACAGCTCCCCCGACCTCGCCCGAAGCCGCCGTCCGGCCCCCCGGTCCAACATCAACTCCCGACGACGGTACCGCCGTTCACCGACGTCCGTCTGCCCCTGTGGATGACCGGCCGGACCGCCTGTGGACAACTCCAGCACCTGCTCCCCAGCGCCCGCTCCGCCGGTCCCCGTACACAGCAGCCCGTCGGCCGGCAGCGGCCGTCAACAGCCGCCGTCGCCGTCCTTCAGATGCTTCTCCGCCCAGCGCCCCAGCTCCTTGAGCGCGGGCTCCATCGCGGCACCGGCCTGCGTCAGGCGGTACGAAACCCTGAGCGGCGGCCCCTCGTCGACCTCCCGGACCACCAGGCCCGCTGTCCCCAGTTCGGACAGCCGGTCCGAGAGCATGCGCTCGCTGATGCCCGGAATCGCCCGCCGCAGATCGGCGAAGTGCACGGGCTGCTGAAGCAGCACGGAGACGATCGGCCCCGTCCAGCGCTTGCCGAACAGCTCGAAGACGCGAGTGATGCTCACGTCGACCCGCCGGCACGCCTGCTCGCTGTGATCCGCCATACGCCCAGGGTACTGCGCCGCCGTGAGGGACTTACGATTCGTAAGTCCCTATGTTATTAATAGGTACGCACGAAAACTTGGGCCGCCTCACCGGCCCACCACCCCACCGAACCCCGCCACGCCACCGACACCCCGTGGAGACCCCCATGGCCACATTGCTGCACCTCGACTCCGCCGTATTCCCCCAGGGCTCCGCGTCGCGCGAGGTCACCGCCGCATTCGTGCGGGCCTGGAGCGAGCAGCACCCCGACGGGCAGGTCGTCTACCGCGATCTCGCCGCCGACCCGCTGCCGCACCTGGACGCCGCGGCTGTCGCCGCCGGCGCCGAACACCCACTGCGTGGCGAACTCGCCGCCGAGCTGGCCGCTGCGGACGCGGTCCTGATCGGTGCGCCGATGTACAACTTCACGATTCCGTCGACGCTGAAAGCATGGCTGGACCACGTGATCATCGTCGGCCACAACGCCGGGCCCGACAGCCCGGTGGCCGGCACCCCGATCACGGTCGTCGCCAGTCGCGGCGGTTCCTACGCCGCCGGCACCCCGCGTGCGGGGGCCGAGTTCGTCCAGAACTATCTGGCGACGCTGCTGACGTCCATGTTCGCCGCCGAGGTCGACTTCATCGTCCCGGAGCTGACCCTGGCCCACAGCAAGCCGGAGATGGCCGAGCTCATCCCGCTCGCCGAGACCTCCCGCGCCAAGGCGCTCACCGACGCCGCGGAGAAGGCCAAGAGCCTCGCGTCCCGGCTCGCCGCCTGAGACAAACCGAGATACCTGAGACGTCCGAGACGCCTGAGACAACCGAGACGTCCAAGACACCCGAACAAGACACCCGAAACGTCCGAGACGTACGGGAGCCGCGACCCGAGCCGTGCGGCCATGGCGCATGCGACAAGGAAGGCCGGAGTCCACGGACCCCGGCCTTCCTTGTCGCATGC
>NZ_JAFMPZ010000152.1 GCF_017353455.1 Streptomyces laculatispora | reverse complement strand
CGTCGTCGCCCCGCGACGACGTCGGTGACCAGCGAGTCGAGGGCGGCGCGCAGCTCTTCTCGCTGACCATGGAGGGCCGGCACGCGACGGCGGGCCAGCTCATCCCTGGATGCAGTCTGCTCGCTGTGCCAGATCCGCAGCGTCAGTACCGACAGGCGGTCGACGACGGAGGCGAGCGTCTCGGTATGCAGCGGCGCGTCGGCGCAGCCCGCGTCCGCCAGCGTGCCGAGGACCTCGTCGGCCCGCTCGGCGAGCATGTTGCGTTCAGCGTTGAGTTGGTCGATCTCCCGATTGCAGTCAGCGACCTGAGCGGCGGACAGTAACGTGCCACGCACCCGGTCCTCGGTGTCCCACAGGCGTCCGTTGACGGTGTGGAGCCGAGTGATGGTGTCGTCCAAACGGCGCTGGTCCTTGTCCTGGAGGGCGGCCAGGGTTCGGGCCAGGCCCGCGGGCAGGACCAGAGGCGGGGAGTTCTGGGTCATCGGGGACTCCCGTCAGTGATTCGGGTGAGACCGAGGTGATCGCGTACGTCGTGGTGCACGTCGTCCAGGGAGCGGCCCTCACAGTCCACGACGTCGGTGTAGGCGCCGTGGCCGACCTGGTGAAGGAGGACCGCGTGCAGCGTTCTCTGGTACTCCGGGTAGATCCCGGTCCAGGGACGGCCCTCGCGTGCGCTGGCGATGGCGTAGCTGCGCTCGGCGTCTAGGGATGGGACCAGCAGAATGGAGATCTCTGACGCTCCTGCCCGTGAACCAGCAATGCTCGTCACGGTCTTGAGTGCTTGACTCACCGTCAGCCCGTCCTTGACTACGCAGGTCGCGGTGGACACGGCGAGGAGCATGGGTAGGCCCCGGTCGAGCAGGCCCGTACGCCCGGCCTGGCGGGCGGCGGCCCGCTTGGCGTGGCCGGCCAGCAGCATCTCGGTCAGCTCGACGGTCGTGGACGTCTCGAACCACCATCGGGCGTAGTCGCCGCCCGCCACCCGCGCCCACGGCTCGGGGTCGTGTTCGTGGACGGCGCCCAGCGGCTGGCAGCCGTCCCACCGCTCGGCCAGCCGCACGAGGTGGGTCGTCTTGCCCACGTTGTCAGGGCCGTTGAGGCTGATGAAGTCCGGGGCCCGCGTCATCGCTCACGCCTCGCGGATCGGGGTGTCGAGGACGGAGACGATCGCGTGCGTGTTCGCGGCGATGAAGTCGGCCAGCTCCGGGGGCATCAGGTTCAGCTCACGGACGGCCTCGGCGGTGAATGGCACCTGGACCACCTCGTACCCGCCCCGCTCCGGCTTGGCGAACTCCGTGCCCGTACGGGCGGACAGGTCCATCGACCCCAGACGGGCGGCGAAGATGTGCTGGACGCCGATGCCGTCTTCCAATTGGTCGGTAATCAGATGGACGAGCTCGGCGCGCTCCATCTTGCCTCCGAGTTCCTCGAACACCTCGCGGTGCAGGGCCGCCTCGATGGTTGCGTCGCTCTCCTCGACCCCGCCACCTACCGAGACCCAGTACGGATCCCTGCCCGGCTTGGTGCGCTTGATCAGGACCAGCTCGTCGCCGTCGAGGAGGATGGCGCGGGCGTTGCGCTTGACGATGTCGGTCATTCCGTTGGCTCCTTCTGAACGCGGTATAGGAGAGAACGGGCGGAGCGCCGCTTGGTGCTCCCCGGCTCGGTGGACTCAGCATGGTGCAGACCGGGCCCAGGGAGTGAGGTAGGAGCGCTGCAGCAATGCCGCACCACTGCCGCACTTGCCTGGCTACGCTGAGTGTTTCGACGTTTCATCGGACTGCGGACGGGGGCACGACGGTGGTCACGGTGCAGCGATGGTCCGGGCGCGAGGCGCGGCTGTTACGCGACGCCCTGCGCATGAGCCTTCGGGATTTCGCCGCGTACTTGGGTGTCAGCGACCGGACCGTGTCGAACTGGGAAGGCGGCGGGGCCGGTTACCTGCCTCGTGCCGAGTCGCAGGCTGTCCTCGACACGGCACTCAGCCGTGCATCGGACGACGCGAAGACGCGGTTCGCCGCAGCCTTCGGATCGAATAGCGGCACCGCACCCGTCGTCGGCGTGATCGAAGTGCACTCCCACAAGTTCCTGCCGGTCTTCATCGGCGTCGAGCGCGCCCGCCGAATCTGCGCACACATGACACCGAGTGCGGGCACAGATTGGCTGGAGTCCTCGGCTGCACGTGTGGAGCACCCCGACGCGCAGAAGTGTGTTCTGTACGTCTTCGCGTGCGGCGTAGCTGTGTTCCATCTCGTGCAACCGCACGAGCCGGCATCGCTCACCGAACTTGCCGTGTGGCGCTACCGCTCGTACGCCTCTGACCTCCCCTGGGCGCGGGACAAAGTCCGCGACCTCCTGGGCGGAGATCATTCTGGCGTCCCCAATCCCGAGTACGTCCTCTCCCTGTACTGGCTCACCTCCAGCCCCTGGACCGGCAGCACCTACGACACCGTCCTGCGCCTCCTGTCCACGCCCTCGGTTCTGGTCGACCGCGGCGCCCTTGGCGGTCCCGCGCCGTTGGACGGCTCAGTCGAGGAGTCGCTCCTCGCCACCGGCGTCGACCACCCGGAGATCGTTTCCTTCGGCGTACGGGGAGTCTCCACGGGCTACGCGGGCTGGTCCGGCGTTGCCTATGCGTCCCACTCCCACGAGCGCAGCCTCACCGTCGACGAACTGGTCACCTGCGAACTCACTGTCCAGGCCCTGTGGTGCTTCACCCGACAGATCCAACAGATGATCGAGGACGGGCAGGACCCCTCCATGCCGGAGCAGTACGGCTGGCGTTTCCTGCGCGCCGCGTGCTCCCGGCTCACGGCGGCCCGCGCCCAAGAGACAGCTCAGCATCTCCTGATGCGAGAGGCCATCATGAAGACCAGCGGGCTGGCCGAACGGCTGCGCGCCGCACAGGACGCTCTACGCGAGAGCGTCGGCTGAGGACAGTAGGCAGGAGAAACGCACATGGATATCGGCAGCGCCGCGCTGGTCGTGGTCGACATGCAGAACGGATTCGTGAACCACCACAGCCGCCACGCTGTGCCAGCGGTCTCCGACCTGGTCGCCCAATGGTCCGCCGCAGGCCGACCCGTGATCTTCACCCGCTACTTCAACTACCCCGGCAGCTCCTACGAGCGCTTCTTCCAATGGCACCAGCTCCAGGAACCACCCGAGACCGACATCGTCCCCGAACTCACCGAGGCCGCCGACAACTCGCGCACGGTCATCGACAAGACCGGGTACACGCTCTTCACCCCCGACGCCACCGAACTGATCCGCCAAGCAGGCTGGACCGACCTGGCCTTCTGCGGGATTGCCACCGAGAGCTGCGTTCTGAAATCCGCCGCCGATGCCTTCGAACGCGGCTACGCGCCCTGGATCGTCCACGACGCCTGCGCTACCGACGCCGGCCCGGACGTCCACGACGCCGGCCTTGTCGTCGCCCGACGCCTGATCGGAACCAGCCAACTCGTCACCACCGAGCACGTGGTGGGACAACTCACTGCGTACGCAGGGACCCCGGTGCTGGAATAACCCCATGGCCGACACACCGCCCCGCACCGGTTCGCCCGCAGCACACGACACCGACCTGATCATCATCGGAGGCGGACCGGCCGGCTGCGCCGCCGCCCGCATGGCCGCCAGCGTCGGCATGCGCTCGGTCCTGATCGAGCCGGACGACCTGTGCCGCAACCTCTACCGCATTCCGGCCCTGAACAACGTACTCGGTGGCTACACCAGCGGCCCCGCGCTCGCCGACTCCATCACCACAGAGCTGAAGAGCACGGAGCTGTGCCGCCTGGAACTCGGCAGCCACGTGGTCGAACTCCACGCCGACGACGACCACGTCACCGTCACCCTGGACACCGGTACTCGCCTGACCGCCCCGCACGCGGTCGTAGCCACTGGCGTCGGTCCGATACAGCCCCGCGACGTCTCCTGGATCACCGCCCCCAGCGGCCTCACGCTGTCCCCGCTCTGGCAGGCCGATGTAGAGGACGCAGAAGGCCGCACCCTCCTCATCCTCGGCGGCGACCGCCCGATCGGCACCTTCCTCCGCGCACACCCGACCACCGACACCCGCCTGCTTGTGGCTTACCCGGAGGCCGACGCGTACAAGATCGAGGAGATCCGCGACGACGCCCGCGTCACGCTCCTGCCCGTCGAGCACCTGACCCTGGCCCCCTCCGAAAGGGGCGCGGTAACCGCGGACGCGGTGAGTCAGGACGGCGCACGGCACACGGTCACCGCAGATACCGCCTACCTCAGCATCGGGAACACGCCCGCTGCCCCACCCGGCGACCTTGCCCGAGGCGCCGACGGCTACTGCCCACCGACCGATCAGCATTCCCGTGTCATCGTGGCCGGAGACCTGCGCTCCGCACGCTTCCAGCGGATCATGACCGCCTTGGGCTCCGGCAGCGAGGCCGCGCTGCACGCCTACTACGCGGCGCGAGACCTCCCCATCACGAACTGAGACACCCGTCAGAACAGCCCGACACTGAGCCGAACGCCGGAACAGGGCTCGACCCAGCACCGCGATGTGGTGCCGATGGCGTTTTGGACCGGAAGGAAATCACGGTGCCGATTAGTGCCCAGAGGGCAGTCGCAGCCGCCATCGTCGTCCAGGACTGGCACGTCCTGCTCGTACGGCGACGCATCGCGGAAGGAGCCCTCTCATGGCAGTTCCCAGCAGGGAAGATCGAGCCCGACGAGACCTCTGAAGAAGCCGCAGTACGTGAGACCCGGGAGGAGACCGGGCTCTTGGTGGCGCCGATCAGCGTGCTGAGGCAGCGGATTCACCCCATGACGGGCCAGGAGATCCACTACATCGCGTGCCGGCCCATGGGCGGCGAGGCGTTTGTCGCGAGCGTCGAAGAACTGGCCGAACTTGCATGGGTGAGGCACGGCGAGATCCCGCAGTACGTACCGTACGGCCTCTTCGGACCGGTCCAGCAGCATCTGGATACGGCGCTCCAACGATGACCGCCCCACTACCCCATGTGCGGCTTACAGTTGACAGCTGACAGTAGATTGGACTCATTTCTACATTTCAGGGAAGTGGATGACAGTAACCGCTAGACGTGGCGACTGTCGGTGTGTCAGGGTCGGCCCTGTCACCAGTCGACGGGACCGGGGGACGCACCCGGGGAGGGCCCATGACGCAGGAAACTCAGCCGCAGTTCATCTCAGTGCCTGTACCGAGCCAGTACGTCACGCAGGTGTACGCCTACCTCGCTGAGTTGACCGGGGCAACGGCCGCTACTCCACCCGTCTCCACGGTTCCGCCGATGGGTCTGTCGGCCGGCGATCCGCTCCCGGTGGTCGAATGGACCGTGGAGGACTTTCGCCGACTGATGATCGAGCCGCTGAGTTCGGTGCAGACGATCACCCGTGTCCTCGACATTCTGGCGAAGCAGCCCGACACGCGGGTGAGCTACACCTCGCTTGCACAACACCTAGACATGGAGAAGAAGAGCCTGCAGGGCAACCTCGCGGCCTTCACGCGTACCGTGCGCAAGCACTACAAGCGCCGCAACTGGCCGATGACATGGGTGGACGCGCTCAGCAGCGAGCCGGAGCTCAAGTCGGAGTTCTTCTACACGATGAACGCGGCTGTCGCCGAACGCTGGCTGAAGGCCCGCGCGCAGGGCTGAAATAGAGATAAGAGCGGGGAGGGAGTTCAGCGCGCTTCGCGCCCTTTTATTCGCCCTCAGCGGCGGGGGGCGAGGTGTGCTGGATGCGGGTGATCGGGACGAGGACGGGCCTGTGGGCGGTGCCTAGCTCGCGGCGGACGGCGGCTTCCTTGAGGGTGCGGGCCGCGTCCGCGATCACCGCGGCGTCCTTGGCGTCGGTCTTCGCCTCGCCCGGGCCCCACACCCTGCGCGCGCTGGAACTCACCGACCAGATCACCGCCGAGCTGACCGTCCTGGTCGGCTTCGACCAGGACCTCGCTGCCGAGGGGTGGATGCTCAACGATGGGCAGGATCGCCGGTTTGTCCAACCGGCGATCCCGCGCTATCTTGCGCCGCTCGCTCTGCTGAATATCAACGACGTGTACAGCTGGCGGCTGTTGGTCATCGAGGATGGCCGGCGGCTCTCGCTGCCGCCTTGAGTGGGGCGCCGCTACGCCGACCTCGGTGACGTCGACGGAGGTCGGCGATACGGCCAGTGTCGAAGGGCCGCGGCGGTGGACTATCGACGGTCGGGGATTGCCGGCTTCGTCAACCGGTGATCCGCCTTCTCCAGGTGACTAAGAAGAGTTCGCGCTGAGATCCGGCAGCGCCCGAAGGAGTACGACACGGGGGCAGCCCGAGTGAGGAGATCAGCCGGGTTGCCGGGTGCCCTCCAGGGGCTGCGGTGGTGTGTGTCCCCGGGTGCCATGGTCGGCACGGCAAGGTTGGGTTCCTGCGGCGCATGGGCGAAGGACGGTGCTAGGAGGGTGCGTAGCCAGGCGATGGGCCGGCTGATGGTGGCCAGTCAGCGCTGGACGGAGGTCCGCCGTGCTCGGGCTGGGGCTTCTTCAAGTGAGGGCGGGGGAGCATCAGGCGTCGGCCCGGTTGTACTCAGGCTCTCCGCTTTCGAGCACGCGGAGCAGCGAGGCGGTGACTACGCGCGTTCCACGGCCTATCTGGAGCACGCGGCACGGGAACTGTCCCTGACGGACGAGGTCGTAGCCTTTCGCGCGGGAGAGCCCGAAGGCTTTGGAGGCATCTGCCACGCTGCTGGTGCCACTCCAGGTGGCACGGATGCGCATGGGGCTGTATGCGGCATTCCCGGCATGCGCATTGGTGATCATTGGGCTCACGCGGTGACTCCTGGGGTGGTTACGCGTTCCTGACGCGGCGAACGGGGCGATCTGTATGGACGCGAGGGCTCTCCGTCGACGAGAAAGCAGGTTGGCTGCTCGAAGCGACGTCGAGGTATCCATGGTGCGCAGGAAGGCCGGTTTGGCTAACCGGCGTTCTCGGGCTATGTTGCCCAGCTCTCAGATGATTCGGACGTCGCGCCGAGGCCGCAGTCGCTTCCTCGTGGGGGTGGGCCGTTTCGGTCGTGGTGATGGAGTTCCGCTTCAATGTCTAGCCGGTGACTTAACACCACTTCGCTGATCTGGCAAACACGCAGGTCAAATGGGGTCTGACTCTTCGGGGTCAGACTCCTAGATTTTTACCGTGCTGGATAGGTGCTGGATTTTCTGACCTCTCGTCACCTGTCATCACCCCTCATATCCGTACCGTGCTGGATTCGTGCTGGATGCCGACGGAACGCGCGGGCACGGAGGGGCGTCTGTTCGTGCACCGGGGTCCACTGACCCCGTTGCTCGGCCGTTCAGCACACGCTCTTCACAGGCTTAACGGCCGCTGCGGAAACAAATCTCGACCCACCCGACGTTGTTGATCTCCGATGCGATAACGGGGGTGGTCGGCTTGAAGTTGTTTCGTACGGACACAACGAAAAGCGGCGTGACCGAGGTCACGCCGCGTCTTGCTGAGGTCGAGGCAGATGTGCAGGGCCTCGTCGAGGCACACATGGAGACACTGCTGGGCGTTCGGTTCCTGGCGAGCGAGTACAGCACCGGGCCGGTCCACGGGGGCCGAATCGACTTGCTCGGGCTGGACGAGAACGGGTCGCCGGTCATCGTCGAGACCAAGCGCGGCGTCGACCCCGGCGTCATCCACCAGGGCTTGTTCTACCTCTCGTGGCTGATGGACCACCGGGCCGAGTTCGAGCACCTGGTCCGCGACCGGCTCGGGGCTACGGCCGCGTCCCAGGTGCTGTGGAGCGGACCGCGCCTGATCTGTATCGCCGGCGACTTCACACGCTACGACGTGCACGCCGTACGCGAGCACCGGAGGTCGATCGACCTGGTCCGCTACCGACTCTTCGGCACCGACCTGCTCGGGCTTGAGACCGTGGCGTCGGTGAGCGGCGGGATGCGGGTAGCCCGTCGGGCGCGTCGACAAGCGGTCGCGCGGCGGGCGGCAGCCGACGTTCAGGGCACGTCGATGGTGGAGCTGGCGAGCGCGGTCGACGAGGCGCTGCTCGGGCTCGGGGACGGTGTTAACCGTGTGGAGCGCAAGCAGTACCGGGCGTATCAGCGGCTGCGGAACTTCGCCTGCCTGTGTCCGCCGCAGCGGAGCAAGCTGCTGGTCTACCTGAAGGTCGACCCGCAGGACGTCGACCTCGTTCCGGGTTTCACCCGTGACGTGTCCGGTCTCGGTCACCACGGGACGGGTGATCTGGAGGTACAGCTCCGTACGCCGAGGGACGTGGAGCGGGCGCGGGATCTGTTCCGGGCAAGCTACGCGGCGGCGTGATCGGATGTCGCTGCCGCCGACTTGGCGGGCTGCGCTTCGTACCGTATGTGCGGTCGTGGGT
>NZ_JAFMPZ010000527.1 GCF_017353455.1 Streptomyces laculatispora | reverse complement strand
TACGTCTCGTGGGCTCGGAGATGTGTAAAAGGGACAGGGCCCGGGCCGTGACCGTACTCAACTGGCGTCGCAGCCACCAGCGGTGCCCGCGACGCCAGTTGCGTACGGTCACGGCCCGGTCCTGGAGGAAGTCGGCGCGGCCCGCCCGGGTGGCTCCCCGGGCCAGTGCGGTGTACCGCTTGCCGCGTACCGAAGCCACGACGGCCATGGTGACCAGGAACAGCGCGGCCCCGGCCAGCAGTCCGATGCGCCGGCCGGTGAGCCCCGGCACCAGTGCCCCGATGGCCGCGGCGAGCAGCCCCGGCCACCACATCGGTGCCGCGCCGGCCCGTACGATCACGGCCACTCTCGCCAACGACTGCGCTCCGCGCCCCACGTCCGTACCCCTCTCCGACGGGCCCTGTGCTCGTTCCGTGGGCGCAGATTAGGGGCCGCACATGAGCGGTGCCTGAGAAACGGATCGAGGCGCGTGCCCGAGCGGCGCCCGGGACACGGATCAGGAGCCGGACCCGAGCGGCGACCGGGAGCCGTCGCGCTGCGCGGGGGCGCGCGTGGCCGCGCGGTTCACTCGATGAACAGGCCCCGCGCCGCCGCCCTCGCGTCGAACTCCTCCAGCCGCGCCTGCGCGTCCGGCAGGGCGTCGCACATGGACTCCAGGAGCACCCGCCCGAGCAGCATCGGGGCGCACGCCGTGTCGAAGGCGAGCCCGGTCCCGACGGCGGCCGGGATCAGCAGATCGCTGTGGCCGGCCACCGGGGCGAAGGCGGAGTCCGCGACCGACACCACGGTCAGCCCCTGTTCCCGCGCGTACGCGAGGGCGTCCACGACCTCCCTGGGGTGGCGCGGCAGCGCGAAGCAGATCAGCGCGCTGGCCCCGGCCCGGCGGGCGGCGTCGATCCGGTCGTGCAGCATGCTGCCGCCCTCGTCGAGCACCCGGACGTCGGGGTGGACCTTGGCGGCGAAGTACCCGAAGCCCCGGGCCTGCGAGGAGGCGGCGCGCAGCCCGAGCACGGGCAGTGGACGCGAGGCGGCGAGCAGCCGCCCGGCCCGCTCGACCGGCCCCGGGTCGGCGAGCAGTTCGGCGAGGTGGCGCAGGTTCTCGATCTCGGCGAGCACCGCCTGCTGGTACTCGTTGTACGTGTCCTCCCCGGTGCCCGCGACAGGTCCGGCCGGGGTGACCTCGCGCAGATGTCTGCGCAGCGCGGGGTAGCCGTCGAAGCCGAGCGCCACGGCGAACCGGGTGACGGAGGGCTGGCTCACCCCGGCCAGCTCGGCCAGCTCGACGCTGGAAAGGAACGGGGCGTCGCCGGCCCTTCGCACCATCGAGTGCGCGATGCGCCGCTGGGTGGGGGTGAGCCTGCGCCCCTCGAACAGCTGCTGCAATCTCGCGGCCGGGCTGCTCCCGCTCATCCTGTCCCCTCGGTAGATCCGTCGCGCCGCGGTCCGGCACCGACGAATCCATTCAGCCAGCAAGGCGTCTGCATGTCCATATGCAGACGGCCGCGTTCCGGCGCCCCGCCCGGACGGCTCACGGAAGCCCGCCCGCTGCCGGCTCGGCCGGCGCCGCCCCCAAGCCCGTCGCGGGCCCGCGGGGGGCGGTGATCAGTCCTGGATCAATCGCGGCCTTCGGTGTCCGGCGGACCGCGGCCTGGTGCACACCGGCGTGGGCCCCCACGAGTTCCTCGCGTCGGTGTCTCAGCGCCGGAGCAGGACGATCACCCGCCCGGCAGAGGAGGAGCCGGTGTGCCTCCCTCTCCGGGCAGTGCCGCCCCCGCGGCCGGCGCGGCGCCGATCCCCCTTACAAACAGGGGGGTTAGCCCCACTGACCCGGCCGCCCCGGCTTCGTACCGTAGGGCTATGGACGCACCCGACACCGAGCTCAAGAAGGAGCTCGACGCCACCCTTCAGGCCCGCAGCGAGCTGGGGGCCGAGTACGAGTCCGCGCTCGTCGAGTCGTTTCTGGAGAAGGTGGAGCAGCGGCTCGACGGCACGCTCGACCGGCGGGTCAGGCGTCATCTCGCGGAGCAGCAGATCGTCGTCGCCCGGGGGGCGAGTTCGCCGGAGCCCCCCGCGGGGCACTTCGGTGAGCAGTACGGATTCGCGATCATCTCGCTGGTCCTGGCCATCCCGCTGTCGGCCATCGGTGTCGCCAACGCGGGCATCCAGGGGCTGATCGTGGCCTGGCTCGGGATCGTCGGTGTCAACGCCTTCCAGGTCGCCCGCGGCGGGCGGCTCTTCCGGCGCCGGGACGTCGAGGGGCAGAAGTCCGACTGGGAGGACTGAGCGGCGGCGGGAACCGGGCGGCCCCTGAGAGCGGGACGGCGCGGGAACCCCGCGCACAGATGTATCGCGGGGACCGCCGCACCCCCGGTTTCCCAGGGGGCGGGACGACGGCGGTCCCCGCGAGGGACGCGGTCCGGGTCAGGGCCGGTCTCGCATCCGGGCGACAGTGGAGGTCCGGGAGCCGCTCCGTAGTCCGTGTCGCCGTACCGGTGCCGGCGGGTTTCCCTGCCGACACCCACCAATCTGCCCGAGCCGTGTTAAGCCGGTGCTGCGGGTACGTGTCGCGCTCGTACCGTTTTCGCGAAGCCCGCGCGCGGACTCCTCCCGCGGGCCCGGCCTGCGGCTTCTCCCGCGGGCCCGGTCTACGGCTTGGTGACCGCTGCCGCGTCCTTGGCGAGGAAGGCCAGCAGGTCCTGCCTGCTGACCACGCCCTTGGGCCTGCCCTCCACCAGCACGATCGCCGCGTCCGCCGCGCCCGTACCGCCGAGCACCGCCATCAGGTCCTCGACCGGTTCGCCGGAGCCGACCTGCGGCAGCGGCAAGGACATGTGCTTCTCCAGCGGGTCGGTGAGCGAGGCGCGCTGGGCGAAGAGCGCGTTCAGCAGCTCCCGCTCGACCACCGAGCCGATGACCTCGGCGGCCATCACGTCGGGATGGCCCGCGCCCGGCTTCACGATCGGCATCTGCGAGACGCCGTACTCGCGCAGGACGTCGATCGCCTCGCCGACGGTCTCCTCCGGGTGCATGTGGACGAGCGTCGGGATCGGGCCGTCCTTGTAGTCGAGGACGTCCGCGACGCGTGCGGAGGGACCGGTGTCCTCCAGGAAGCCGTAGTCCGCCATCCATTCGTCGTTGAAGATCTTGCTCAGGTAGCCGCGCCCGCTGTCCGGGAGCAGGACGACGACCACGTCGTCCGGCCCCAGCCGCTTCGCGACCTCCAGGGCGCCGACGACCGCCATGCCGCAGGAGCCGCCGACCAGCAGGCCCTCCTCCTTGGCGAGCCGGCGGGTCATCTGGAAGGAGTCCTTGTCGGACACGGCGACGATCTCGTCGGTGACCGTCCGGTCGTACGCCGTCGGCCAGAAGTCCTCGCCGACGCCCTCGACCAGATACGGCCGGCCGGAGCCGCCCGAGTAGACCGAGCCCTCCGGGTCCGCGCCGATGACCTTGACCGCGCCGCCGCTGGCCTCCTTCAGATAGCGGCCGGTGCCGCTGATCGTGCCGCCGGTGCCGACCCCCGCCACGAAGTGGGTGATCTTCCCGTCCGTCTGCTCCCACAGTTCGGGACCGGTGGTCTCGTAGTGGGAGCGCGGGTTGTTCGGGTTGGAGTACTGGTCGGGCTTCCAGGCTCCGGGCGTCTCACGGACCAGCCGGTCGGAGACGTTGTAGTAGGAGTCCGGGTGGTCGGGGTCGACCGCCGTCGGGCAGACGACGACCTCGGCCCCGTAGGCGCGCAGCACATTGATCTTGTCCGTGGACACCTTGTCCGGGCAGACGAAGATGCACTTGTAGCCCTTCTGCTGCGCGACGATCGCCAGGCCGACGCCCGTGTTGCCGCTCGTCGGCTCGACGATCGTGCCTCCGGGCTGCAGCTCGCCGCTCTGTTCGGCGGCCTCGATCATGCGAAGGGCGATCCGGTCCTTGACCGAGCCGCCGGGGTTGAAGTACTCGACCTTGGCCAGGACCGTCGCCTGGATGCCGGCCGTCACACTGCGCAGCCTCACCAGCGGGGTGTTGCCTACGAGGCTGATCATCGAATCGTGGAATTGCACCGTGTACTCCGGGGTCTCCGAGATGGTGCGGCAAGAGTATGCGTACGGGGGCGGGAATGGGCGAAGCGATTGAACGACGGTGCCTTGGGGGCAGTTAGCTCTGTGTACGGCGGTATCGGCCTCCCCCGCGACGCCGCAGGCAGTCGCGGGGGAGGCCGCAGGGCAACCAGGAGGTGGACCGGACTGTGTCGAGAGCGAGGGTGGCACGGCGGATCGCGGCGGGCGCGGCCTACGGCGGCGGCAGCGTCGGGCTGCTGGGCGCTGCGGCGGTAGGCGTGGTGCTGGCGGAGGTCCAGCTGGCGAAGCGGCTGGTGGGCGGCGGCAGCGCACCGGTCCCGCCGAGTGCGGACGGGCGGTACGGAGTGGCGTTCGCCGGAGGGACGGCCCCGCTGCAGCTGGTGCTGCTGGGGGATTCCACGGCGGCCGGGCAGGGCGTGCGGCGGGCCGGGCAGACACCCGGGGCGCTGCTGGCCTCGGGGCTGGCGGCCGTCTCGGAGCGGCCGGTGGATCTGCGCAATGTCGCGCAGCCGGGAGCCCGGTCGGACGATCTGGAGCGGCAGGTCTCACTGCTGCTGGCGGATCCGTCCCGGGCCCCGGACATCTGCGTGATCATGATCGGGGCGAACGATGTGACGCACCGGATGCCCGCGACGCAGTCGGTGCGCTGTCTGACCACGGCGGTGCGCAGGCTGCGTACGTCGGGGGCCGAGGTGGTGGTCGGCACCTGCCCGGACCTGGGCACGATCGAGCCGGTCTACCAGCCGCTGCGATGGCTGGCCCGGCGGGCGAGCCGGCAGCTGGCGGCGGCGCAGACGATCGGTTCGGTGGAGCAGGGCGGGCGCACGGTGTCGCTGGGCGACCTGCTGGGCCCGGAGTTCGAGGCGAACCCGCGGGAGCTGTTCGGCCCGGACAACTACCACCCCTCGGCCGAGGGCTACGCGACGGCCGCGATGGCGCTGCTGCCGACCGTCTGCGCGGTGCTCGGGCTGTGGCCGGAGTCCGATCGCCTGGACGGCGCCCGGCGCGAGGACATGCTGCCGGTGGCCAAGGCGGCCTCCCAGGCGGCCAGGGAGGCCGGTACGGAGGTCACCGGGGCGCGGGCACCCTGGGCGCTCCTCAAGCACCGCAGGCGGCGGCGTCTGCCCGCGGCCACGGAACCGCATCCGCATCCGCAGCTGGGGCCGCCCGGGGAGCAGGGCGGCTCCACCCGGGTGGACCGGCGTCCGGGCACCGACACGGGCACCTCGCCCCGGCACGTATGAGCGGGGTGCCGCACCGCCACCACGACCGCCGCCATCGCCGTCACGGTCACTGCCACGGTCACCGCCAGCTGACTGAGCGGTCGCTTAGAAAAGAGGCCCGCATCACACGCCCTGTCGGGTGACCTCAGCAGTACGTCCGGGTAACTTCCAGAGCAGTCCAGCCAGACAGCCTTCCAGCCCTCATGGAGCCGCGTGATGCCCGAAGCCGTGATCGTCTCTGCTGCCCGTTCCCCCATCGGCCGGGCCTTCAAGGGCTCGCTGAAGGACCTGCGGTCGGACGACCTGACCGCCACGATCATCCAGACCGCACTGGCCAAGGTCCCCGAGCTGGACCCCAAGGACATCGACGACCTGATGCTCGGCTGCGGCCTCCCCGGCGGCGAGCAGGGCAACAACCTGGGCCGCATCATCGCCGTACAGATGGGGATGGACCACCTTCCCGGCTGCACGGTCACCCGCTACTGCTCCTCCTCCCTCCAGACCAGCCGCATGGCGCTGCACGCCATCAAGGCCGGCGAGGGCGACGTGTTCATCTCGGCCGGTGTCGAGATGGTGTCCCGGTTCGCCAAGGGCAACTCCGACAGCTGGCCGGACACCCACAACCCGCTGTTCGCCGACGCCGAGGCCCGCACCGCGGCCCGCGCCGAGGAGTCCGGTGCGAGCTGGCACGACCCGCGCGAGGACGGCCTGGTGCCGGACGCCTACATCTCGATGGGGCAGACCGCGGAGAACCTGGCCCGGACCAAGGGCGTCACCCGCCAGGACATGGACGAGTTCGGCGTCCGGTCGCAGAACCTGGCCGAGGAAGCCCTCAAGAACGGCTTCTGGGAGCGCGAGATCACCCCGGTGACGACACCGGACGGCACGGTGGTCTCCAAGGACGACGGCCCGCGTGCGGGCGTCACCCTGGAAGGCGTGCAGGGCCTGAAGCCGGTCTTCCGCCCCGACGGCCTGGTCACCGCGGGCAACTGCTGCCCGCTCAACGACGGCGCCGCGGCACTGGTGATCATGTCCGACACCAAGGCGCGCGAGCTGGGTCTGACCCCGCTGGCCCGGATCGTCTCCACCGGCGTCTCCGGCCTCTCCCCCGAGATCATGGGCTACGGACCGGTCGAGGCGAGCAAGCAGGCGCTGAAGCGGGCCGGGCTGGGCATCGACGACATCGACCTGGCCGAGATCAACGAGGCCTTCGCCGCCCAGGTGATCCCGTCCTACCGTGACCTCGGCCTGCCGCTGGACAAGGTCAACGTCAACGGCGGCGCCATCGCCGTCGGCCACCCCTTCGGCATGACCGGCGCGCGGATCACCGGCACGCTGATCAACAGCCTGCAGTTCCACGACAAGCAGTTCGGCCTGGAGACGATGTGCGTGGGCGGCGGCCAGGGCATGGCGATGGTCATCGAGCGACTGAGCTGAGCATCGCCGCATCCCGTTGAACGCGGCGGCGGCCGGCCGGGCACGGCCGGAGAGGGCCTGCCACAGGGCCCGCCCGCCGGGCTCTTCGGGCCTTTCGGGCCTTCCGGAACCGGCCTGCGTGGCCGGTTCCGAGCCCCGACCGTGACCGAATCTCCCCCAGGATGTGACCTATCTCCTGGGGGAGAGTCATTCCCGCAGGTCACACCCGCATCGGGGCTAAACCTCAGGCACAAAGACCTGTCCAATTCGTGACGTAATGCACTGACACATGGTGCCGGTACAGGCCAAGCTGATGTAGGAAGTCGGGGGATCGATTGAAACCGGGAGTATGTCAGTGAGCGCCATGCCTCTTGCCCTGTTGCTGACCACCGTCGCTGCCACGGCCGTGGGCGCTGCTGCTCTGCACGCCGCTCACGGGCTGAGTAAGCAGGTATCGGCCCTCCGAAGGGAGCTGGCCGACGGCCGCGCCCAGGCCGCCACCGTCCCCGCCCAGAGCCGTAACGACGCCACCCCTGCCGCGGAAATACGCGCGGCGGTCGCCGAGGCGCTGGCCGAGGAGCGGGAGCGCGAGCTCGCCGAGGCGCGGGCCTTCTGGGCCTCGCAGGAGGCGCGCGACGCCGCCGACGCCCCGTCCCTGCTGGGCGGTCTGGCCGGGATCGGCGAGGACGCCCCGTTCTTCATGCCGCGCCAGGCGGACTTCGCCGGCCTGGAGGCGATGGACCTCGACGCCGCCGAGGCGCTGGAGGAGCTGACGGAACTGGCCGAGCTGGCCGACATCACCGAGTTCCCCGAGATCGCGGAGTTCGCCGAAGACTCCCCCGAGCTGGCCGCGGCCCGTCGCCGCCACCCCTCGCACCCCGACTTCGTGCCGGTGCAGACACCCGTTGTCACCGATCACGAGCGTACGGTGAACCGTCTGGAAGAGCTCGCCGACAGCCGTACGGAACTCTCCGACGTGCGGCCCGGCCCGCTCGGCACCCTCGACGTCTACGTCTTCGCCGACGGCACCACGCTCTGCATGACCCCCGGCCACCGGGAGACGGCCGAGCGGCTGGCCGAGTCGCTGCGGTCCGGTGAGCACCCGGTGCTGCTGGGCGGTTCCGGGGTCTCCGGTGCGTTCGCGCTGACGTTCTCGTGCGGCAGGGAGAACGTGTACATACTGGCCGACCGCGTCATCGCGAGCTTCTAGCCCGCGGACCGGTCGTCCGGCCCCTCCCCCGGCACAGTGGCCCTCGCCGGCCGCTGCCCCGGCACACCGCACGCAGCGAGCGCCCGGCGCCTGTCGCCTAGGCGAACGCCCGCGCGGTCGCTTCCTCGATGAACTGCACGGCCTCGTCCAGCTCCGCCGGCGGGGCCATTTCCAGTGCCACGGCCAGGTCCCGCCCCGCGACCGCGAGTTGGTCGCCGATCGCGAACATCCCGGCGTCCGGCATGGTCCTCGGCTCCCGGTCCGGCGTCTCGATGCGCTGGGCCCGCACCGCCAATTGCCTGGCCACGGCCAGCCCTTCGGCCGCCGCTCCCCGCTGCAGCCTGCTCTGCGGGGCGGCACGCAGCCGGTCGGCGAATCGGTCCACGGCAATGATCAGGGGCGTCGTATCGAGCACTCCGCGACCCTACGCGCCCCTCCGGGACGGTTACCAACGGGCCGACGCTCAGGCACGGTGTCGGGAAGGACCAGTACCGCGCCCAGCGCGTCGGAGGCGCCGATGTCCCAAGTCTCCTCCGAAGAGACCCATCGCCATCTGCTCTCCAGAATCCCGCACTGCACCGGTCGTGAGATCTCCGACTGACTCCACACCGTCGAGGACGGCCCCGCTCTCCGCTTCGAGGAGAAGGCCGGCCGGCTGCGGAGCGAACACGACCTCGCCCATGGACACGCGAAGGCGATCATCCACGAGTGCGACCTGCGAAGAGCGGCCCGCAAACTTCCGTAGCCCACGTCCCCGCGAAACGTGAACGGCCCGCAGGCTCCGTCGAAGGAGCCTGCGGGCCGTTCACTTGAGCGGCGGATCCGATGATCCGACAGGTCTAGGGCCTCTCGTTTGGATCATGCCGGGCTCGCGGGGTCCGGCACGCGCACCTGCCGTGTTGTCGTCGGTCGCCAATGCTCCGCATTGACTCCCTCCTCCGCCTTGCATCTGCACGCACCGGACCCCGCTCCCTGATCCAGCCTGATCCAAACGAAAGACCCTAGTCGTCGCCGCTGAGGATGGAGAGCAGGCGCAGCATCTCCAGGTAGATCCACACCAGGGTCATGGTGAGGCCGAAGGCCGCCAGCCAGGACTCCTCGCGCGGGGCGCCGTACGCGATGCCGTCCTCGACCTGCTTGAAGTCCAGGGCCAGGAAGCACGCGCCGAGGACGATGCCGATGACACCGAAGAGGATGCCGAGGCCGCCGCTGCGGAAGCCGAGGCCGTCACCGCCACCGAAGGCGGCGAACAGCAGGTTGACCACCATCAGGAGCATGAAGCCCATGGCGGCCGCCATCACGAAGCCGTAGAACCGGCGGGTGACGCGGATCCAGCGCATCTTGTACGCGAACAGCACACCGGCGAAGACACACATGGTGCCCATCACCGCCTGCATCACGACGCCCGGTCCGATGTACGTGCTGACCGCGCTGGAGATGACCCCGAGGAACACGCCCTCGAAGGCCGCGTACGCGATGATCAGCGCGGGGACCGGGGTGCGCTTGAAGGACTGGACGAGCGACAGCACGAAGGCGATCAGCGCGGCGCCGATCGCGATGCCGTACGACTTGTTGAGGTTGGCCTCGTCGACCGGGAGCAGAGCCCAGGCGACGGCGGCACCGGCCACGACCGTGCCCAGCGTCAGCGCCGTACGGGTGACGACGTCGTCGATCGTCATCACACCGGAACGCGCCGGCGCCTGCGGGGCGCCGTACTGGGCGTCCGGCTGGGCGTAGGGGTTGGTGGCGTATGGGTTGGCACCCGCTACTGGGGCCCCGGCCTGCGGTGCCGCGTTGAAGTTCGCGTAACCGTTGTCGCGGCTGAAGCCCCGTCGCGAGAAGACCGGGTTGCTGCTCCTCATCTCACTCCTCCATGGCCACCCAGCGCGGCCTTGGGACAAGAGTAATGGGTAGGCAAAACAAACTCCCTAGTGCCAGGGGAGGATCTTTCCCCGATCCTCCTCCGGGGCCGGGCGGCGGAGGCGGCGGTGGGAATGCCCCGGCCGCGCACGGCCCCTGATCAGGGCTCGGGCCGTCCGGCGAGGACATCGCCGGCCCCGGTACGCCGGTAGACGACACGCCGGCCGGCTCTCGTACCGGAGATCAGGCCGGCGTCGCGCAGGACGGCCAGGTGCCCTCCGACGGTGCCGAGCGACTGGCCGAAGTGGAGGGCGAGTTCGGTGCTGGTGGCGGGGCGTTCCAGCTCGTGGAGCACGGCGGCGCGGCCGGTGCCGATCAGCCGTTCCAGGGCGTGGGCGGGCTCCGGCCGGCCGGTGGCGGCGGCAGCGGACCCGCGGGCCGGGTAGACCAGGGCGTACCGGGCGGGCTGCTCCTCGGAGAGCCAGGTGCCGCTCGTCACACAGACCGGCACGAACAGCATTCCGTCCCCGCCGACGACGCGGTCCGGGCCGGGCTGGTCGCTGAAGCGGATCGCGTCCGCGCCGACCCAGGCGCTGCGACGGTTCATCTGCTGGAGGGCGCGGGGCCAGCCGTAGGCGGCCAGCAGTCCCGCCCGGTGGCTGACGTCCCGTTCCAGCAGCGCCCGGCGGCGCGGCCAGTCCGGACGGATGTGCGCCTCCCACGTGTACCGGAACAGGCCGGCCGTCCGGGCTCCCCAGCCGTGCCCGGTCAGCCACTCCAGGTCGTGCCGCTTCCAGCTGTGCGCGACCGCCGCTTCGAGGTCGGCGCGCACGGCCGCGTCGGGGGCGGCGGCGACGGGCCCCAGCTCATCGGCGAGCGCGGTGCGCATCCCGCCGGACGGCGGGAGGGTGACGAAGCCGGGCAGGTACTTGGTCGAGCCGATCAGCTCGACCAGCCCCTTGGCGAAGGGGTCGGCGTCCAGCACGGCGAGGAAGGGGTCGCGGTGCCGGGTGTACCAGGGAGCGAGCCACGGATCGGAGCACGGCTTGGTCAGCACGCTCATCGACCCCAGCGTCTCGGCCAGCGGCGACAGCGCGAACCTGGACCGGGACAGGGCCATCGGGCTCAGCCGCAGCAGCACCATCTTTCGCCTCCTGCCGAAACGTTAGCGCGCACCGGGAGGGTCTCCGCAGAATGCTGCCGGTGCATCCGCCTCTCACGCCGCCACTCACTCCCTCTCCCACTCCTTCTCCCACTCCGCCTCCCACCGCGTCTCTTCTCAAGCAGCCGCGGTTCCGCGCGTTCTACGCCGGGCGTCTGGTGTCTCTGCTCGGCAGCTCGATGGCTCCGGTCGCGCTGGCGTTCGCGGTTCTGGACGCCTCCGGCAGCGCCCATGACCTCGGTGTGGTGCTGGCCGTCCACATGCTGCCGCTGCTGGCGCTGCTGCTGGTGGGCGGCGCCGTAGCCGACCGCTTCTCGCGCCGTAACGTGCTGGTCGCCACCCACCTGGGCTCGGCACTCACCCAGGGCGGCGTCGCGGCGCTCCTGCTGACCGGCCACTACTCCCTGGTTCCGGTGGCGGTACTGGAGTTCCTCAACGGCACACTCGGCGCGTTCACCGCCCCGGCCCTGCGCGGAGTCGTACCGCAACTCGTCGACAGGGCCCGGCTCCAACAGGCGAACTCCCTGCTGGGAACCGCACGCAACGCCACGAAGATCCTCGGGCCGAGCCTGTCGGGCGTGCTCGTGGTGGCGGCCGGCAGCGGCCCCGCCATCGCCTTCGACGCGTGCACCTACCTGCTGGCGGCGGGCTTCCTCGCACGGCTCACGTTCCCCGGCGACGCGAACACGCCACGGCAGGCCCGCGCCGTCGACACGAGCGCACCACGGCGGGCGACCGCCCTGGCTGCCGACATCCGCGACGGGTGGACGGAGTTCCGCGCGATCCGCTGGGTGTGGATCGGCACACTGTCCTTCTGCCTGATGAATCTGGCCCAGACCGGTACCTGGCAGATCCTCGGCCCCCAGCTCACCCGGCAGATCAGTGGCGAGGCGACCTGGGGATTCGTGCTCAGCGTCCGCGGCATCGGCCTGCTGGTGTCGAGCCTCCTCATGTACAGGCTGGTGGTCCGGCGCCTGCTGCGTCTCGGACAGCTGGCGAGCGCACTCGCCGCGCTCCCGCTGCTCGCGCTCGGTGCGCATCTGCACGCCCCGTGGCTGCTCGCCGCCGCGTTCGTCGCCGGGCTCGGCTCCGCCGTCACCACGGTCGGCTGGGACACCTCACTTCAGGAGCACGTCCCGCCGCATGTGCTCTCGCGCGTGGCTTCCTACGACGAGCTGCTCTCGTACATCGCGATCCCGGTCGGCCAGCTGTGCGTCGGCCCGCTGGCCCAGACGTACGGCGCCTTCCGCGTCGCCGGGGCGGCCGGCATCGTCTCCGCCGCCGCAGCCACCCTCCCCCTGGCCTCCCGCGCGGTACGCCACTTGCCCCGGGCCGGGGCGCCGGGGCCGTCCGAGGCATCCCGGGCCGCGCGCTCCACCCGGTCCCGATGGCTCGCTCGCGCGCGAACGTGCACCGGTAGCCGGCCGTCCCCGTGAGTGACCGCACCGCGAGCGCGACAGAGAGACGTGCGTCACATTGAATGGTGTTACGTCTCGCCGAGCTGGTCCGTCGAAGAGGTACAGGCACCAAAAATCTGCAAGGGAGTGCACCATGAACGCCCGTTTGAACCCCTTCGGCAGCCCGGTCGCGGCCAAGGCCCTCAAGCACATCGTCGCCGCCGGCAACATGCTCTCGGAGTCCACGCTGCCGCTCGCGACACAGGAGCTGGTGAAGCTCCGCGCCAGCCAGATCAACGGCTGCGCCGGATGCATCGACATGCACACCAAGGAGGCCGCGCACGCCGGGGAGACCCAGCTGCGCCTCAATCTGGTCGCGGCCTGGCGGGAGGCCACCGTCTTCACCGACGCCGAGCGCGCCGCCCTGGAGTTGGCGGAGCAGGGCACCCGTATCGCCGACGCGGCCGGTGGCGTCCCGGACGAGGTCTGGGCGAACGCCGCCAAGCACTACGACGACGACCAGCTCGCCGCCCTGGTGCTTGTCATCGCCGTCATCAACGCCTTCAACCGCCTGAACGTGATCACCCAGCAGCCCGCGGGCGACTACGAGGTCGGCCGGCACGGATAGCGCGAAGCGTCCCCGGACCAGCGGTACGCCGAGCACGGGAGGCCTCGGTGCCTCCCGTGCTCGTCAGGAGAACAGGTTCTCCGGGAAGCCGGTCAGGAACATCACCAGCACGAGCCCCATCAGGACCAGGGCGACGGCCCCCTCGGTCAGGGCCGCGCGCGGGCTGCCGGCCAGCGTGGCGGTGCGCTTCGGATCGGCGGGGTCGTATCGC
The DNA here is from genome assembly GCF_017353455.1 of Streptomyces laculatispora. Classification (GTDB taxonomy): domain Bacteria; phylum Actinomycetota; class Actinomycetes; order Streptomycetales; family Streptomycetaceae; genus Streptomyces; species Streptomyces laculatispora. The sequence goes on along the minus strand of NZ_JAFMPZ010000527.1, from coordinate 6,910 downwards.
ACCGTGACCCGCGCGCCCTCGATGAAGCGCCGGTTGCCGCCGTCCTGGAACTCGACCCACTCACCGTTCTGCGCGGTGAACGCGAAGACGTGCCAGGCCCGCCGGTCGTTCGACGAGCCGGTCGCCGAGTCGCGCTCGTACACACGGATGCAGCGCGCCGGCGCGGAGACACCGGAGCGCGCTCCGCGCAGCTGCTGGGCGGTCCGCCCCAGGGACCTGAGCGCCACCAGGGCGACCACACCGATCAGTACGTACGACGTGTTCATGGATTCCTTGGTCCGTCGAAGCCTGCCTTGATTCCTTCTAGCCGTTGCGCAGCCTGTCGGCGAGGAAGCCCACCGCACAGCCCACCAGCAGAACCGCCAGCTGAACCAGGAAGGTGATGACCGTGAGGTCGCCCCCCTGGGACACGTAGATCACCAGTTGCAGGGCGACGGCGGGCGCGAACGCGGCGAGGCCGTGCCGTACGCGCGAATCCCGTGACGGCGAACGGTGCAGCGCGGCGGCGGCCCAGGTGCCGAGCGCGATGCAGACAGCGGACGGCAGGTGCAGGAACAGGATGGTACGGGCGGGCGAGGCCACGTTCGACGGGTCGTCGCCCGCCACCCAGTCCCACACGACCACCGCGACGCCCAGCTCCGCGATCAGGGTCACCAGGATGCCCGCGGCCCAGGGCAGCATCAGATCGAACAGCCGGGGCCTGTCACCGGCGGGGGCGGGAGCGTACCCGCGGGATGCGTCAAATCGGGGCATTCGACTGCCTCTTCGTCGTCGGCCGGCGCTCGGGCACTACTTCACCTCGATGCTGTCGACGATCTTCGTCCGGTCGGCGTCGCTCAGCTTGCCCGCCTGGGCGTCGATGCGCACGGAGTAGATCTTGCCCTTGGAGTCGACGCCGGTGATGACCACGCCGTTGACCTTGGCGCCCTTCGGGGGCGACTGCGGCACACCCGTACCGGTGTAGCTGAAGTCGATGCGCTTGGCACCCTTCGCACCCTTGATGTCGGCGTCCTTGGTGTCCTTCACCTCGGTGGTCGCCATGAGGAGGGCCCTGCCGACCGAGGCCGCGTCGTCCCCGTTCGAGGCGTTGGCGAAGCCGCTCTGGATCGACACCTTGACCGTGGGCCGGTCGCCCTCAGTACGGAGAGCCGCGGCGTCGTTGAGCTTGCCGAGCTCCGCCTTGCCCTGCTCGGTGAGACCGGCCGGGTAGGAGAGCGACACGGTCGGCCCCGACAGCTCCTTCCAACCGCTGGGCGCGGCCGGTGCGTCCTTCTTCTCCGAGCCGCACCCGGAGAGTGCCAGACCGGCGGTGAGGACAGCGGTCGTGACGGCGACGGCCTGCACCGTCCGGCGGAGGGAACGGTAGGTCATGATCACGTCTCCTAGTACTGATCGATCAGTTCGCACAGTAGCTGTACGGGACGAAGGAGCGCTGCCCGTTGGTGGGAGCCCCCAGGAACTCGGCCTTCTGCAGGTTCTTCTCGCTCTCGGAGCTGGTGTAGGCGCCGTTGATGCCCGCCACCTCCAGATTGACGTCGAGACCGATCTCCTCGGACGAGGAGGAACCGTCGTACTCCTGCTTGCTGACCTGGCCGTGCTGGAACGCGTAGTGGCCGAACGGGTCGTCGGTACCGGGGTCCTCGGTCGGGACCGGCGTGCCGGTGAACAGGTAGTTGAACGCACTGTTCATGCCCTGCCCGGAGAACATCTGGGCCTTGATGCGGTCGGACTCCGCCTGGGAGAGGTTCTTGTCGTCCAGCGGAACCGTGGTCGTGACGACCTGGGTGGTCGTCCCGCCGCCCTTCTTGTTGCCGTTGACGTCCCCCTTGAGGCCGGCGTTGGCCTCTGCCTTCCCCTCAAGGGTCCGCGTCATCGTGATGCTCTTCAGCTTGCCGGTCTTGCTGTCGACCGTGACGGTGATGGCGCCCGCCGCCGAGCCGTTGGCCTCGGCACCGGCCTTGGCCGGTCCGGCCTCCCCCTTCGCGTACGCACCACCGGTGGCCTTGGCCTGGTAGGTGTACGCGTCGGTGTTGTTGATGTGGTTCTGCGTCAGGGTGACCTCCTGGGCCTCGGAGATCTTGACGCCCGCCTCGATGGTGGCGCCCGGCTTGGGGGCCGGGGTGGTCGTGCCGTCGGGGTTGGTCGTGTCCGGGGCGTTCATCCCCGCGCCGAACTGGAACCCGGCCTGAGCGGCGACCTCCAGGCTCAGCTTCTGGGTGGTGATGTGCTTGTTGCCGAGCTTGTCCTCGATGTTCTTCTTGAGGCGGCTCTCCTTGGCCCTCGGCCCCTTGCCGAACCAGCTGGCGACCTCGGTGGCGCCGCCCACGACCGGGCTGAGATTGGAGAGCTTGTTCAGCCGGTTGAGCTTCTTGTACTCCTGGAGGTCCTTGCGGAACTGGTCGGCTTCCTTCTGGCTGTCGAACACCCAGGTATCGCCCGTGGTTACCGTGAGACCGGCACCGATCTCGACCTTGTCCTTGCCCACATCGCCGATCTTGACGCGGGCCTTGGGCTTCTCCGTACCCTTCACCGAGGCGGCATCCGTGAAGGTGAGCGAGACCTGCTCGTCCTTGCCGTCGATCTTTCCGTCTTTATTGACGTCGGTCTTGGCCTTGGACGTCGTTTCCTCGAAGCCGAATTCGCCTCCGAACTCAATACCGAGCGTCTCGAACGAGATGCCTATCTTGCCGCCCTGCGTACCGGACTTCGTGACCGTCGCACAAGTGATGGGCTCGAAATCGGCGTTGGGATCGCCGCCCGCCTCAGCGCCCTTGCCCGTGTCGCATCCGCCGCTGCCGCCGCCGATCGATGCGACAAGGCAGTGGATCCGGTGGCTGATCTGCCCGCCCAGACCGGCCACCGCCATACCGCCGATGAGGGAGACGACGACCAGGATCGTGCCGAGGTACTCGAACGCGGTGGCTCCCCGGTCACCCCGTCTGCTGCTGGGTATGGGCTCCCGATACCTCGTCCGCGGCATGGCTTGTCCTCCCGTATGGCCCTAGGGCAGGGAGGCTATGAGAGGTGCGCCTGATACGGCACGGGCCCGTGGGCCCAATCCAGGTCCCAATTCGGAGACGCCACCGGGTCGATGGGACCCGCCCCGCGGACAAAGAGGGCGGCGCGTGGCGGGTTGCACGGAGGGCGTCACGCACCGTGGCGACGGGCCGTGGCACCCGGCCTCCGGGGCCGCCATGCCACGTCGCACGACTTGGCCGGTTCGCATCGCGTCGCGCGGCGTCGCGCCGCGCCGCGCCGCGGGAACGGTCCGCCGGAGAGCCGGCGGACCGTCACGGAAGCCGGCCCACAACCCACGTTCACGATTCATGATTCATGATTCATGGAGATGGACGGATTGGCGCTTGCCGTCTTGAGTCTTGATGTCTTGACGCCTTGATACTGGAACGCCGTCATGCTTTGGCGTCTTGTCGCACCGTCACCTCGACGGGAATTCACCGCAGGGCCGGACAGCTCACATCCGCGGACGCGGCTGACTGCTGCGCGCCGCCATCGCCAGCGCCACGACCCAGCCAACCAGGGTCCAGCCCAGGAACAGATTCAGCACAAGTACGGAGCCACTGTTCGACACCCCTCGCGCGAAAGCGATAATGGTCGGCAGAAAATAGGCCACCACTATGACGACTATGAGCGCTAACCCGCCAATTGACATCACACTCATGTGACCCCCACTGCGACCGGATGAGGAAGTCCATTCTCCACAGCCGCCACCGGATGTCCACAGCGCGTGAGCCATGATCACCGAAGGGTGACCGACCTCCGCCGCGAGGAACCTCGGCGCCGGAGGCGCTGCCCGATGCGTTGCCGTCCATGCCCGCAGCCCAGGGCTGTCCCGTAGTCCGTGGCGGGGGTGTGCCGTCAGCGACGGCACGGGCACTGCGCACAACGGTGATGCGGCGTCACGGCACACCGTTGGTGCGGTGTCACGGACGCCCTGTCTCGCCGACCGCCCGGATTCCGGCGCAGAGCAGGCGCACGCTGCGGACGAACTTCTCGTCCGGGCCGTGGACAGCCGCCGCGGCCACGGTCATCGGAAAGCGCCGGTGGAGTCCGGCGACGTCGTCGGCGCTGACGTCGATGGCGGGCGACTCGCCCTGTTCCTGGAGCACGTACCCGGTGATGTGGCTGAACACCGTGTCGCCGGCGATGCCCAGGTGCTCGTCCTGGATACCGGCGTCCCTCAGCGTCCGCAGCAGCCGCTCCATGAGGGATAGCGCTCCGGCACTGAGCACCTTCGGGCTGTCGGCGAACATGACCGCGCCGCCGGGATGCCTCAGCAGGCTCTGCCGGAGCGAGACGGCCTGGGCCTCGACCCGCTCCGGCCACCCGGCCCCGTCCGGCAGTGCGGCCAGCGCGGCACTGCCCGCGTCGTAGGCCTGCTGAGCCAGCCGGTCGGCCATCAGCTGAAGCAGGGCGCTCTTGTTGGGCACGTGGTAGTACATGCTGCCGGCGTGCGCGTCGAGCCGCTTCGCCACCTGCCGCATGGACAACCCGTGGTAGCCGGCTTCGGCGAACACCGCCATGCCGGCGTCGATGATCCGGTCCGTGCTCAGCTTCATGAGACCTACTGTAGCCGACTTTCAAACATCGTTTGAAAATTGACGGAGACGCACCTACTGTCATCACCGACGGGAATCAAACAGCGTTTGAAGGGGGGTGGTGGCGATGGGCGGACTGCTGTTCAACGTGACCACGGCGGCACTGATGATGTTGATGCTCAACGGCGGACTGGCCCTCGTCGGCCAGGACACCCTGCGGGGGCGCCGCATCCCGTGGGCGGCGGTGGGACTGACCGCGGTCGCCCTCGCCGGGGTGATCACCCAGCTCTGCTGGTCCGGTGCGATGGACGCCCTCGACAGCGACCCCGCCAGGTCCGGCTGGTGGCGGACCGTCACCGCGACCTTCATGCAGAACGGCGGTCTCCTCGGCGGAGCATGGAACATCGCCACCCTCGCCGTCATCGCCGCCCTGGCCAACTGGTTCTGGGGCGCGCCGCTCACGCTGGGCCTCTTCCTCGCCGGCATTCTCCTGCCCGAGTACATCGACGCCCTGTTCGGCGAGAACGGCCACAGCACCGACCCCCGCAACTTCGCCGGAAGCTCCGGCGCCACGTACTTCCTCGCCGCGACCCTGTCCGCCGCCCTGCTCCGGCGCACGCTGCGCACCGGCCGCCGCCACGACCGGGAGAGCCTGAAGGAGACCGTGCTCGCGGCCGCCGTACCCGCGCTCGGCCTGGTGATCTGGCTCGCCCAGTCCAACGGCCACGGCCTCGTATCCGTCTACGGCTTCGCCCTGGGCTCCGCCGCCTGCGCCCTCACCCACCGCGCCTCGGCCCGCCCCGCACCGGCTGCCGGTGCGGCTCCGGCCGGGGAAGCCCCGCACGAGGCGGCCTGAGTCCCGGCACCGGACGGCCAGGGGTTCCCGGCCGGGCTCTCGCCCTGGACCGCGCATCACACGGTCGGGCCCACATGCCCCCCGGCCGCTCACTACACTCCCCCGATGAACAACATACGGTGCAGCCAGTGCGGTGCGGTGGGGCTGGAATCCGGCTTCGTCGAGGACTCCGGTCAGGGATCTCGCGGGTACGCGCGGTGGATCGCGGGCGCCCTCCAGCGCGGCCCGCTGGGCGGCGCGAAGAGGGCGGGCAGGCCGCACTGGCAGATCGACGCCTACCGCTGCCCCACCTGCTGGCACCTGGAACTGTTCGCCACTCAACGCGTCAGCTGACGGCCGGGTGCACCCCGGACATGAGCTGCCAACCCGCAGCCGACCCGCCCGCAGCGCTCCGAACGCCCACGCGAGGGGGCTGCCGAGTCGGCCGCATCGGCACTCAACCCGTGGGACGGATTGAGTGCCCGGAACCGGACTCGAACCGGATACGTACACCCCACCTGACCTGCGATAACGCGCTGACCTCGGGAAACGATCCGGTCCTGGCGGGTCCTGGCCGGTCCCGGCCGGTCCCGGCCGGTCCCAACGGAGGAATGGTGCACCCGTGGGTGCACAGGCTGTTTGTCGTGATTCACGCGAAAAGCCTGAGCGTCCAGAACTAGACACTCAGCCTTCGCCCCCCGAACCGGCAGGACGCTGGTCCGTCCGCCGGGCGCCGGTGACCGGCACCGGCTGATGCATCGGGGCCGGGGTTGCGATGGGTGGAGTCCCCCAGCGGCGCCCATGGGGCAGCGCGGTCGAAGGCGGAATTCGTCAGAACGTGTCTGCGAGCTTGCTCAACACTGCGGCGCTGGCCGGGATGTCGTGGCTGAGCCGGACCGCGCGGTGTGGCAGCTCGGCAAGGCGGGCCGCCACCTCTTCCCTGGCGCTCGCCCTGCCGCCGCCGTCCACGCCCTGAGCCTGTCCGAAGACGTCCGGGTACCGGTCCTCCGTCTTACCCGACATGAAGTCGGCCTCGCCCAGCGTGCGGGTGCCGTCGACGACGTCCGGCGCGGCGTCGGCGTCGATCTGAGGGAAGAGGAGAGCCGCCGCCCGGCCGCCGGTGGCCAAGGGCACGTCGAACAGGTCCGGGAACTGGTCCGGGAACACTTGGACCTTCCGCTCCCGCTTCGCGTTCTCCCACAGCGGCGTGTGGTCGCCGGCGAGCAGCGCCTCGGTCACGGAGGCGTGCTGCGTCGGGTGGAAGCTGCCCCCGGCCCGCAGGTGCTCGCGCGCCGTGTCGTCCCAGCCGAGCGAGTGGAGCAGTCCGAGGCCGAGGGCGGCGGCGGACGGCCAGGGCACGACCTCGACGTCCCGCTCGCCGGTCGGCCGGACCAGCACCCGGTCGTTGGCGAGGAGCTGCCAGCCGTGCGAGGCGAGTAGCAGCGCTGTGCTGGTCTTCCCGGCCCCCTTGTCGCCGAAGGTGAGGATGGTCGCGCCGTCGTCCGGCCGTACGACGGCG
>NZ_JAFMPZ010000526.1 GCF_017353455.1 Streptomyces laculatispora | reverse complement strand
ATCCCGGTCCGGCCGCCGCGCGAGCAGGACATCCGGATGCGGCTGCGCGGCGGCCGGACCGGGATGCGGGCGGTGACCTGCAAGAACCTGGAGCTGACCGGGCTGATGAAGCCGTTCGACCTGGAGATCTTCTACGGGGAGCGGGTCGCCGTCCTCGGTTCGAACGGGTCGGGCAAGTCGCACTTCCTGCGGCTGCTGGCCGGCGAGCCGGTGGCGCACACGGGGGAGTGGAAGCTCGGGGCGAGGGTGGTGGCCGGCCACTTCGCGCAGACCCACGCCCACCCGGAGCTGCTCGGCAAGACGCTCGTCGAGATCCTGTGGACGGAGCAGGCCAAGGACCGCGGCGGTGCGATGTCCGTGCTGCGGCGGTACGAGCTGGAGCGGCAGGGGGACCAGCCCTTCGAGAAGCTGTCCGGCGGTCAGCAGGCCCGGTTCCAGATCCTGCTCCTGGAGCTGGCGGGCACGACGGCGCTGCTGCTGGACGAGCCGACCGACAACCTGGACCTGGAGTCGGCCGAGGCGCTCCAGGACGGTCTTGAGGTGTACGACGGCACGGTGATGGCCGTCACGCACGACCGGTGGTTCGCGAAGTCCTTCGACCGGTATCTGGTCTTCGGCTCCGACGGGGTCGTACGGGAGACGACGGAGCCGGTCTGGGACGAGCGGCGGGTGGAGCGGGCGCGGTAGGACCGGCGCGTTTTGACCCGTCCGGGGCGGGGCGGGTACTGTCGACGATTGTTATACGTATTGGCTTCGTCGTTCTCACGCGAAGGGCCCTTACGTAGGTTCTCTGGAGCAGTTACCAGTGGCTCGCATACGGGCAGCGTTCCCGGCATTGTGAGCCCCAGCTGCATATCGCTTCAGAGGTGCCGTGTGTCTGGACCCCATCCACTGAAGAAGCGAAGGCTACGAAGTGCGTACGTACAGCCCCAAGCCCGGCGATGTCACTCGCCAGTGGCACATCATTGACGCCGAGGACATCGTCCTGGGCCGTCTGGCCACCACGGCTGCGAACCTCCTCCGAGGCAAGCACAAGGCGATTTACGCCCCCCACATGGACATGGGCGACTTCGTCATCATCATCAACGCCGAGAAGGTTCACCTCTCCGGCAACAAGAAGACCCAGAAGATGGCGTACCGCCACTCCGGGTTCCCGGGCGGTCTGCGCTCCGTGCGCTACGACGAGCTGCTCTCGAAGAACCCCGAGAAGGCTGTCGAGAAGGCCATCAAGGGCATGATCCCCAAGAACACTCTGGGTCGCCAGATGATCTCGAAGCTCAAGGTCTACGCGGGCGACCAGCACCCGCACGCTGCGCAGCAGCCGGTCCCGTTCGAGATCACCCAGGTCGCGCAGTAGTTCCGGCCTCCCCCTAAGACGTACAGAAAGATCTGAGGAGAATCGTGGCCGAGACCACTGCAGAGACGCCCGTCGAGGGCACCGAGGTCACCGAGGGCGAAGAGACCTTCGCCGAGGTGACCACCTTCGAGTCCGAGGTGCCCGTCGAGGGCGAGTACACCTCGGAGTCGCTCGTGGGCCGCTTCGGCGACCCGCAGCCGGCGGCCGGCCTTGGCCGTCGCAAGAACGCCATCGCCCGCGTCCGGATCGTTCCGGGCACCGGCAAGTGGAAGATCAACGGTCGCACCCTTGAGGACTACTTCCCCAACAAGGTGCACCAGCAGGAAGTCAACGAGCCCTTCAAGGTGCTCGAGCTCGACAACCGCTACGACGTCATCGCCCGCATCTCGGGTGGCGGCGTCTCGGGTCAGGCCGGTGCCCTGCGCCTCGGCGTCGCCCGCTCGCTCAACGAGGCGGACGAGGACAACAACCGCGCCACGCTGAAGAAGGCCGGCTTCCTCTCCCGCGACGACCGTGCGGTCGAGCGCAAGAAGGCCGGTCTCAAGAAGGCCCGTAAGGCCCCGCAGTACAGCAAGCGCTAAACCGCCTGCTCATCCGCGTTACACGTTCGCCCCGGCGGCACACCTCGTGCTGCCGGGGCGTTCGTATATTGACAGCCTCGGGCATATAACGGCATAAGACGTTCATACGCCCGTTGAATGCCTGGTCTGATTTTTTGCGTTTCGGAGCACCTTCGGAGGACACCAGTGGGACGACTCTTCGGCACGGACGGCGTGCGCGGTGTCGCCAATGCGGACCTGACGGCGGAGCTCGCGCTCGGCCTGTCGGTCGCTGCGGCGCACGTACTGGGCGAGGTGGGCTCTTTTGAGGGCCATCGGCCGACGGCCGTGGTCGGCCGCGATCCCCGCGCCTCCGGAGAGTTCCTGGAGGCCGCCGTGGTGGCGGGCCTCGCCAGCGCGGGCGTCGACGTCCTGCGCGTCGGTGTGCTGCCCACCCCCGCCGTGGCGTACCTCACCGGTGCGCTGGGCGCCGACATCGGTGTGATGCTCTCCGCCAGCCACAACGCCATGCCGGACAACGGGATCAAGTTCTTCGCCCGCGGCGGCCACAAGCTCGCCGACGAGCTGGAGGACCGCATCGAGACGGTCTACGAGCAGCACCGCACCGGCGCGCCGTGGGCCCGTCCCACCGGCGCCGGAGTGGGCCGGATCAGCGACTACGCCGAGGGCTTCGACCGCTACGTCGCTCACCTCATCGGCGTACTGCCCAACCGGCTCGACGGCCTGAAGGTCGTGCTCGACGAGGCGCACGGCGCCGCCGCCCGCGTCTCGCCCGAGGCGTTCGCCCGCGCCGGGGCCGAGATCGTCACGATCGGCGCCGATCCGGACGGCCTGAACATCAACGACGGCTGCGGCTCCACACACCTGGAGCTGCTGCGCGCCGCCGTCGTCGAGCACGGCGCCGACCTCGGCATCGCGCACGACGGCGACGCCGACCGCTGCCTGGCCGTGGACGCCGCGGGCGAGGAGATCGACGGCGACCAGATCCTGGCCGTGCTCGCCCTCGCCATGCGCGACGCCGGGCAGCTCCGCAAGGGCACCGTGGTCGGTACCGTGATGTCGAACCTCGGCTTCAAGATCGCCATGGAGCGGGAGGGCATCGAGCTCGTCCAGACCGCTGTCGGCGACCGTTACGTACTGGAGTCGATGAAGGCCGAGGGCTACGCCCTGGGCGGCGAGCAGTCCGGCCACGTCATCGTCCTGGACCACGCCACGACCGGCGACGGCACGCTGACCGGCCTGATGCTGGCGGCACGGGTCGCCTCCACCGGCCGTACGCTCGCCGAACTGGCCGGTGTGATGGAGCGGCTGCCGCAGGTGCTCATCAACGTGCCGGACGTCGACAAGTCCCGGGTGGCCACCTCCCCGGAGCTGGTCACGGCCGTTGCCGACGCCGAGCGCGAGCTGGGTGTCACCGGACGGGTGCTGCTGCGCCAGTCGGGCACGGAGCCGCTGGTACGGGTCATGGTCGAGGCGGCCGACATCGACCAGGCGCGCGCGGTGGCCGGACGGCTGGCCGACGTGGTGAAGTCCGCGCTGGGATAAGCGGTGAGTCGGGCGGTCGCGCGTGCATCGCGCGGCCGCCCGTCTGCCTGCGCCCGCCCGCGCGTCCGCCCGCTCCCAGCACGCCTGCCTACGCCTGCGTGCTGCGAGCGGGCGGCCTCGTGTGTGCTGCCCGCTGGTGGTGCCGCGTCGTCCGCCACAGGGCCTTCTGCGCCAGCAGCGTCAGCGTCCCCGCGAGCACGATGCCGCCGAGGTTCGCCAGCAGCTGCTGCACGGAGCCGGTCATCTGGCTGTAGTCGCGGTAGCTGAAGGCCACCGCCGCGTTGGCCGCCGCCGGCACGGTCGTCACCGAGATCGCGACCCCGATCAGAGCCCCGGACTTCGCCGAGGTCAGGGAGAGCGTCCCGGCGATGCCCGCCAGGAACGCCACCACGAACGACATCCAGTCCGGCTGCCAGACGAACGCCGTATTGGGGCGGTCCGCCTCGATCATCCCCACGTTGAACAGCCCGAAGACGTCCATCAGCCAGGCGAAGCCGGCCGTCAGTGCCATGGCCGCGGCGAAGCCGCCGATCAGCGCCCACAGCGAGCGCCACACCAGGCGCGGGGCGCGCTGCACCAGGGCCGTGGAGATCCCGGCCAGCGGACCGAACTCAGGACCCACCGCCATCGCGCCCACGATCAGGATCGCGTTGTCGAGCATCACACCGCAGGCGGCGAGCATCGTCGCGACGGCCAGGAACGCCACATAGGTGACGCTGAACGTCGAGTCGTCGTGCGTGGCCTCCACCAGCTCTTCCCACAGCACCGCGTCCGCGCCCTCACCCGGTGCGGCCTCCTCGGCCCGGTCGGCGCGCGTGGAGAGCGTCAGGTCCATGTTCTCGACGGTGATCGACCCGTACGTGTCGACCCCGAGCCGCCGCAGCGCCGCGATCAGCTCGTCGCCCGCCTCGCGCGCCACGTCGCACAGCACCATGTCACCGACCGGATCGCGCGCGACCCCCGGCAGCACCACGAGATGGGTGGTGCCGACGGTTCGCTCCAACAGGCTCGTCACCTCGTCCGTGTGCTCGGCGGGGACGAGCAGACGCAGATGCAGCACAACGGGCTCCTCGGGTGGGTCCTGCGGCTCAGAGCTTGCGCAGGGACAGTCGCTGGACCTTGTGGTCGGGGCCCTTGCGGAGCACCAGGGTGGCACGTCCCCGGGTCGGCGCGACATTCTCCACCAGATTGGGCTTGTTGATGGTCCGCCACATCGTCGCCGCGTACTCCATCGCCTCCGCCTCGGAGACCTGGGTGTACTTGCGGAAGTACGAGGACGGATCCTGGAACGCCGTCGCGCGCAGCTTGCGGAAGCGGTTGAGGTACCAGGTCTCGATGTCCTCGGGCCGCGCGTCCACGTACACACTGAAGTCGAAGTAGTCGGCGAGCCCGACCCTGGTCCGGCCGTCCTTGCCGGGCAGTGCGGGCTGGAGCACGTTCAGCCCCTCGACGATGAGGATGTCCGGGCGCCGTACGGTGAGCCGCTCGCCGGGCACGATGTCGTAGATCAGGTGCGAGTAGACGGGGGCCGTCACCTCGTCCTTGCCCGCCTTGATGTCGGCGACGAAACGGGTGAGGGCGCGCCGGTCGTAGGACTCGGGGAAACCCTTGCGCGACATCAGCCCGCGCGCGTGGAGCTCCTTCATCGGCAGCAGGAACCCGTCCGTGGTCACCAGCTCCACCCGCGGGTGCTCCGGCCAGCGGGCCAGCAGCGCCTGGAGGATACGGGCGCTGGTCGACTTGCCGACCGCGACGCTGCCCGCGACCCCTATGACGAACGGGGTGCCGCGCTGCGCGCCGTGCCCGTTGCCCGCGTCCCCGAGGAAGGTGTTCAGCGCGCCGCGCAGCCCGGAGGTGGCCTGCACGTACAGGTTGAGGAGCCGGGAGAGCGGCAGATAGACGTCCCGCACCTCGTCCAGGTCGATGACGTCTCCGAGCCCGCGCAGCCGTTCCACCTCCTCGGCGGTCAGCGGCAGCGGCGTCTTGTCGCGCAGGGCGCTCCACTCCGCTCGGGAGAGGTCGACGTACGGCGTCGCGGCGTGCTCGGCGCGTCGGTTCGTGCTCCGTGTCGGCGAAGTGATCACAGGTTCATTGTTGCGGGAGTTCGAACGGAGTGGGGGGTGGAGTCGGTCACGTGGGCACGGGCGGGACCGTTGCGGGTCCGGGGGATTTCCATGATCGCCCTGCCCGGAGCGCCCGGCCGGGCCGCTGGTAGCCTGCCGCTCCGCCGATCGGCCGGTGACGGTCCGGGCAGGCGGGTCCGCAGCCCTTACCCAGCAGAATCAACGAGGTACGCGTGAAGACAGGCAGCAGAACCGGCGCCGTGACCGCACTCGCGGGGGCCCTCGTCCTCTCGGCGTTCACGGCTCCGACGGCGCAGGCAGCCGGCACCGGGATCACGGTGACGGAGATCGTCGTGAACGGCGGCAAGCCCGTAGTCGTGGGCACGACGGATGTGAAGGAGCCACGGATCACCTTCCGGATCCACCTCCCCGCCGGCCTCAGCACGGCCAAGCCCGCCGCGTGGGACGTGTATCCCTACCTCTACCACGGCGGCACCGCCGCGAAGGAATGGGAGAGGAACGGCTTCCAGGGGATCTACACCTGCTACGAGACAACCGCCCGGATCGCGGACTGCGAAGGCACGTTGTACATCGATCCCCGCTACCGCCTGAAATCGACCAAGGACGCCACGACCTGGAAGATCGGCGTCGCGACACAGCTCTGGACGGCCGACGACCACCTCAAGACCGAGCAGTTCACGACCGCTCCGGGTGGTGTGCAGATCAGGCGGTGGGCGAAGGCGACGGTCAACGCCTCCCCGGAGCCGGTGAAGAAGGGCAAGACGCTCACCGTGACGGGCAGCCTCAAGCGCGCCGACTGGGCGAAGCACACGTACACGGGCGTTGCCGCGGCGACGGTCAAGCTGCAGTTCCGCAAGAAGGGCAGCTCCGCCTACACCACGGTCAAGACGGTGACGTCGAGCTCCACGGGCGCGCTGAAGACCACCGTCAAGGCATCCGTCGACGGCTACTGGCGCTGGAGCTTCGGCGGCTGGTCCACCACGGGCGCCGCCACCTCCCCCGTCGACTACGTCGATGTGAACTGAGCGGACCCGCCGGGCGGTACGGGGCCGTGCGACTGCCCCGTACCGCCACCGCGAGAGCCCGCGACGGCGACCGGCTGCGGTCCCCGGACCGCGCCTGGGGGTGAGCGGGGGCGGGCGTGGTGTGATGGCGGTGTGAGCCGCGCCGCAGAAGAGTCGAACCGCCGGATGCTCCGGGCCCGGGACGCGATGGACCGCACCTACGCGCAGCCGCTGGACGTACCCGCCCTGGCGCGCATCGCGCACGTCTCCCCGGCGCACTTCTCGCGCACCTTCCGTGCCACGTTCGGCGAGACGCCCCACCGCTACCTGCAACGCCGCCGGGTGGAGCGCGCGATGTTCCTGCTGCGGGAGACCGACCACAGCGTGACGGACATCTGCTTCGAGGTCGGCTTCGGCAGCACGGGCACCTTCAGCCGTACCTTCAGCGACATCGTCGGCCGCTCACCGAGGACGTACCGCAAGGAAGCCGCGCCCACGGGCGTCCCCACGTGCTTCACGATGGCATGGACGAGGCCGAGCGACTGAGCAGTTCTGGATAAGTTTTCCCGCGGCCGGCCCCTTAGCGTTGAGCACATGTTCAACGCAATCACGCACTCGCAGATGTACGTCCTCGACCAGGACCAGGCCCTCGACTTCTACGTCGGCAAGCTCGGCCTGGAGGTCGCCGCCGATGTCGACATGGGCTTCATGCGCTGGCTCGCCGTCAGCGTCCCCGGCCACCCGGAACGCCAGATCCTGCTGGAGAGGCCGGGGGCTCCCGCGATGTCGGAGGAGACGGCGGAGCAGGTACGCGAACTGGTGACCAAGGGCGCGATGGGCGGCTGGCTCATCCTCACCACGGACGACTGCCGCAAGACGTACGAGACGCTGCTCGCCAAGGGCGTCGAGTTCACCGAGGAGCCCACCGACCGTGAGTACGGAATCGACTGCGGTCTGCGCGACCCGTTCGGCAACCGCCTCCGCTTCACCCAGCTGAAGACCGCGTAGCGCCCTGGGCGGGCGCCGGGCAACCTGGGCCCGTCCGTCCGCCCCGGGCACGGTGAGGTGTGGCTTTCCGTCGACGCGGGCGCCGTCGGCCATGGCACCCGGGGCGGCCGCGTACGCCCGCTCGTCACGCGGAGCGGTCCCACCACCTTGCGGTCGAGCCGCGAATGACGGCGGTAACGGGGCGGCCGGCTCCCAGAGTCCATCAGGAACCAGACGCTCTAAGCCTTGATTGGTGCGGCCGACCTGGCGGCCTGCTCGATCTTCGCGCAGTGGGCTGCACGGGCTTCCTCGTCGATCTGCTTCTCGTGTTCGGCGCGCAACCCGGTCCGGCCGTCGAGGCCCTCGCGCAGGATATCGGCGTGCCCGGCATGCCGGACGGACTCGCCGAGGACATGGACCATGACGGCGAACAGGTTCGTGTTGAGATAGGGCTCCGGCCACCACGGCACGTGGCCGGGGGCGTCGAGGGGAAGCTCGTTGATCGTCGCGTCCGAGTGTTCCCACGTGCGCCGGTAGAACCCGATGATCTGATCGCGTGTCTCGTCCTCGGTCGCCCACAGATCGCTGCCGTCGTGGTCCTGCCATCGGGGCAGCGGTTCCGGGGAAGGGCGGTCGAAGACCTCGCCGAAGTACCTGGCCTCGACCAGAGCCACGTGTTTGACCAGGCCGAGGAGGTTGGTCCCGGTCGCTGTCAAAGGTCGGCGGGCGTCGTATTCGGACAAGCCGTCGAGTTTCCAGAGCAGCGCCTTGCGGTCCCGCCGCAGTCTCTCGTGCAGGTTGTCTTTCGCGAATTCATCGATCATGCGGCATGAGCCTGCCATGGGCCGCTCGTGGTCTCAAGATCCCGTACGTGGTCCGCAACGACCGGCAGAGCCGAGGCCTGGCCATGGCCGCCGCCCTGACCTCTTGGGCCCGCTTCCCGGGTCGGCTGCGCCGAGTCCGCCGACTCCACCGCGCACGGGAGAAGGCGGATTAAGGATCAATGCAGGGCGTGATCTTATTAGCTAAAGTTTACAAGTCGTGCCCGTCGGTTCAGAAACCGGAATGCGGCAGCATCATTTCGCCGACTGGAGATACTACTTGACTGCTGGTGAAGCCAAGGACAGCATGTGCTCCGAATAGATGGCGCCAAGAGAACATTCCACTGGGATCGATAGAGGGATGATCATGGAATTAGTGAACGGTCACGCACAGCCGTCCGACCAGCCGCGTAAGACCGGCCCGTCCAGCCGGCGCGCGTTTCTCGGCCAGGCGGTCGGGGTGAGTGCGGGGATCATCGGGCTCGCGGCTGCCGCGACCATGACGGGCGCCGGGGTGGCCGTGGCGGCTCCCGCAGGCGCGCAGGCCACCCAGGCTGACTGGCGGTTCTGCCAGAAGTGCTACTCGATGTACTGGTGGGGCTATCCGACCGACGGGGTGTGCCCGGCGGGGGGTGCCCACAGTGCGCAGGGGTTCAACTTCGTCCTGCCGTACGACGTTCCTGAAACGGCTAACGCCCAGCACAACTGGCGGTTCTGCCAGAAGTGCTTCTCGATGTTCTTCTGGGGCTATTCGGGTAACGGGGTATGCCCGGCGGGAGGCGCCCACAGTGCGCAGGGATTCAACTTCACACTCCCTCACGACATCACCGAGAACTCCACTCGGCAGCGGAACTGGCGTTTCTGTCAGGACTGCTACTCGATGTTCTTCTGGGGTTATTCGGGCGACGGGGTGTGCGCGACGGGGGGATCCCACAGTGCGCAGGGATTCAACTTCGTCCTCTCACACTGATGGATCGTGTAACGCGACGCGATCTCCCGGTTTGATGTCGGTCGTGGCGAGAATCGGCGATTGTTCGTGGGCGGGTTGTTCGCTGTCGTGAGGTGAGTGATTGTTGGCCTCGGGCTTGCATGAGTGTGCCTGTCCATGCCTTGCTCATCAGAGTGTGTCTTGTACTCACAGCACGGCGGTGCGGCACTCGCCGCACCGGCCGGGCTCGGGTGCTCTGAACGCGCGGTCGCAGTCGTCGCAGTTCTGGAACGGCACCGGGGGAGGGGCGACGAAAGCGGCCGGGACGGGGGCCGGGAGCAGTGTGCTCAGCCGGTGCGCCAGCAGCTTGGCCGGGTACTTCAGGGGCACGGGCAGGTCCGTGGTCAGGGCCCGGGTGACTGATGCGGGGGTGGCGTCGCGTTCGAGCCAGGTGGCGACGGCGGGGGTGAGGCTGCGGACGTCGTTCTCGGAGAGGACGAGTACGGCGGCCTCGCGCCGTAGTTCGAGCAGGAGCGCCGAGGCGGTGCGGTGCAGGTCCGGGTCGGGCGTCTGCGGCTGCGGGCGGACGGGGGCGGGTGCGGCGACCGGAGCCGGAGCGGTAGCGGTTGCCGGGCCGGATGCCGCGACGGGGGTCGCAACGGGCACGGGTGCGGGAGCAGGTGGCGCCGTTGCCGGGATCGCCGTGGCCGCAGCCGGCCGCGCGAGACGTGTGGAACGGGTGGAGGCGCGGCCGGTGCGGTCGGCGCGGTCGGCGCGGTCCGGGTGGCGTGCGGGCGGGCCGACGGCCTGCGCACACGGCTGGTTGTACGAGGTCGTGCGCGTGATCACGCGGCCGCAGGGCAGACGCTCGCGGGTGCGTTTCAGGTAGCCGTAGGCTTCGAGCTCGCGCAGGGCGGCGGCGATGCGGGCCTCGCTCTCCGGGAAGCGCTCGACGAGGACCTTGATGCCGACCTTCGCCCCGGCGGGCAGCGACTGGATGTGCGCGGCGAGCCCGATCGCGATGAGGGAGAGCTCGTGGTGCTGGGCGAGGTGGTTGCCGATGACGGTGAAGTGGCTGGTGTGGCGCACGTTGACGTGTAAGACACCGCCGGACGGGGCGCGCGAGGGCGCGATAATCTGCTGGCTATCCATCGGGAAGCGTTCTCTTCCTCGTTGGTCAGGCCCTCGCTCGGGATTACTGTCCCGGCGGGGGCCGTCTCATGTCTGAAAGTCGGTTTCGCGAGCATATGCCAGGCAACCCGGGCGAAATCCAGCTCAGTTGGGCAACCTCACCCGTGTGAGTGACGGGCGGCGGCGCCGTTCCCACGGGTGCGCGCACGGGCCTGCTGAGGTCCACCCGGGTTGGTTTGGTTTGGTGAGATTTCTTCTTCCTGAAGGACTTGAAAGCCTTTTACGTCGTGGGCCGCCGCGTCCCGGCCGCCCGGGTCGTCGTCCACCGGGTCGTCGTCCACCGGGTCGTGGCGGTTACGATCCGGTCAGGGCGATCTCCGCCCAGACCGTCTTCCGCGGGAACGGGCCGTGCTCGACGCCCCAGCGCGTGGCCAGTGCCTCGACGAGGAGAAGCCCGCGGCCGGACTCGTACGCCTCGGACTGTTCCAGAAGCCGGGGCAGCCGGTCCCCGCGTGCGTCCGCCACCTCGATGCGCAGCGTGTCCCCGGTGACCGTCAGCAGGATGCGGAAGTCCCGCCCCGCCACGTATCCGTGCAGCGCCGCGTTCGACGCCAGCTCGGCGATGATCTGGCTCGCGTCGTCCAGCGGCAGCCCCCAGGAACGGAGCTGTTCCGTCGCCAGCAGCCGGGCGAGCCGGGCGCCCCGGCGGGTCGCGGAGAGCTGCACGGCGAACATGCCGCTGCGTGCACGCGGTTGGGTGATTTCTCGGTTCACGTCACTCAGCGTGGCCGTCCGTCGCTACGCTGAAAAGCAGTGACACGTATACGGACGGTGACTGTCCAGCGGTCGTACGGGCCTGTCCACGCCGTACAGCGCCGGTGCGCCGCGAGCGGGTGGAGGCGGATGCCGCATGAGTGGCAACGACGTGGTGGACGGACCGGATTGGGCTGTCGACCCCGAGGACGAGTCGGGGGCCGTGATGGCCGTCGTCGGCCGGCAGATCCGGCTCTGGCGTGAGGCGGCGGGCTTACGCGCCTCGGAGTTCGGCGAGGCGATCGGGTACGGCGAGAACCTGGTCTACAAGGTGGAGACCGGCACCCGGATTCCCAAGCCGGAGTTCCTGGACCGGGCGGACAAGGCCCTGGGTGCGAACGGCAAGATCGCCGCGATGAAGCGGGACGTGGCGGAGGCGCGGTATCCGAAGAAGGTCCGCGATCTGGCCAAGTTGGAGGCCGATGCGGTCGAGTTGGGCTCGTATGCGGCCGATGTGATCGACGGGCTGCTCCAGACGGAGTCGTATGCCCGCGCCTTGTACGGGGAGCGGCGCCCGGCGTTCACCGAGGAACAGGTCGACCGTCTCGTGGCCGCGCGGATGGCCCGGCAGGCGATCTTCGGGCGTCGGCCCGCCCCGCTGCTGACCTTCGTACAGGAAGAGGCCACGCTCAGGCGCCCCACGGGCGGGAAAATGGTGTTGCGTCAGCAGCTCGAACACCTGCTAGAACTGAGCATGTTGAGGCACGTCGAGATCCAGGTGATGCCGACCGAGACCGAGGAGCACGCGGGCTTGGGCGGTTCACACGAAGTGGTTAAGTTGAGTGACGGCACGGCTGTGGGGCACAACGAGGTCCAGCTCACCAGTCGGCTGATCAGCGATCCCAGGGAAGTCCAGATCCTTGAGATGCGGTACGGCCTGATCCGGGCCCAGGCGCTCACGCCTCGGCTCTCGCGAATCTTCATCGAAAAACTGCTGGGAGAGACATGAGTGCGAAGCCCTCGGCCGGAAGTGCTTCCGGCCTGACCTGGGTCAAGAGCAGCTACAGCACGAATGACGGCCCCCAGTGCGTCGAGGTCGCCACCGCCCCCACCGCCGTCCACGTCCGCGACTCCAAGAACATCCCCGGCCCCGAACTCGGCTTCGCCCCGGGCGTCTGGGCCGACTTCGTCTCGTACGCGTCGTCCGACTGACCGTCGGGACAGAGCCGCTGCCGCCGAGGACCTGCCGCGCCCAAGGGTGCCGCAGGTCCCACGCGGGATGTGCCGGAACTCTCTCCGAAGACTGCTGCGGCCGGCTCCTCAGAACAGGCCCAGCGCCAGCCCGGCGAGGAAGGGGACGGGCACCAGCGGAACCATCCCGAGCCAGATGCCCATCCGCCAGCGTTCCTGGCGCGGCATGAGGACGTCGACCACCAGGATCATCGCGAGGACGACGAGACCGCTGATCGCGGCGCAGAACAGGTAGAAGGGCTCGTCCTCGTACGTGTCCCTGTCGCAGCCGGTGCTGTTGACGGTCGTGCCCGTGGGCGTGCAGTCCATCGGCAGGTACTGCGTGATGAACCATCGGATGCACACGGCGGGGACGATGGCGCACAGCCCGATGGCGAGGTTGGCCCCGGCAGCGGCCCACGGTCCGCCGCCGGCCCGGCTTCCGCGAACGGAATCCGTCCCGGAAGCTGTGTTCGGACCCGTGCCGGAAGTGCGCATGACTGCCCCCTGCGGATCGGCGTGTACCGCGCTAGAGCATCAGGGACGCCTGTTCGGTTCCCGCCGGCGGGGCTCCGGCGATCAAGGGCCGGTCAGCCCGGTCACCGCCACGCGGCGAGTACGTCCTCGGGCCCCCAGTGCGCGGCTAGCCCCTCGGCCGCCGCGTCTGTCGGGGGCCTGCGGCTGACCGCGATCAGGGCCGCGCCCTGCGCGCCCGGCACCTGCTGCGCGGACGCGACGAGTTCGGCCAGGTCCCGTGCCCCGAACGGGGTCTCGTCGCGCCATTTCACCGAGCCCACGAAGGCGACTTGGCGCGCCACCGGTTGGGTGTCGGCACCGATGAGGTCGACCTCCGGGTTGTTCTGACGGTTCCACCAGCCGCCGACCTCGGTCGCCTCGGGGAAGAGGCCGTCCGGTACCCGGCGCGCGAGCGACTCCCTGATCACCGGTTCCACCGCGCGTCCCCGCCAGGACGGCCAGGACCGCTGGATGCGTGCGGCCGAGACCTCGCCCCTGCCCCTCTCCGCCTGTGCGACGGCGTCCTCCAAGTGAGCCAGCCAGAAGCGCAGATAGGTGTCCGCGATGCGGTAGCGCTTGAGCTTGGGGGCCGCCCGGGTGGACAGGGGGAGGTCGGCGGCCACGATCCGCTTCGCCTCGGTGAGTTCGGTCAGTATCGGGGCGAGCGTGCCGTGTGCCAGAGCGCGCCCGTCGGCGCCGCCCGTGCTCGCGGCGATGCCGGAGAAGGTGCGCTCGCCCGAGCCGATCGCCCGGAGCACCCTGCCCGCCTGGAGCCGGGCGGGGAACTCCGCCGCGAGGGATCGCTCACCCGTCGTGAGCAGGACCGACGACGGGTCCTCCACCTGGCGGTTCAGGTACGCGGCGACCGGTTCCCCGGTCCGCCAGCCGGTGACCACTTCGGGGAAGCCCCCGGTGACGAGGTAGGCGTCGAGTGCGGCTGCCGCGTCCAGTCCGGTGGAATCCTGCACGTCCGCCGGGCTGAGCGGCCCCACGGTGTACTGACCCGCCCGGCCGTAGAACGGATGGTCGTACGACGTCAGCCGGTCCATCATCGCCAGGTCGGAGCCGAGCAGCAGCAGGAGCACCGGCTTCGCGGACAGATGCATGTCCCACACCGTCTTGAGCGCCGCGTCGAATCCCGGGTCCGCCTCGGAGAGCCAGGGGACCTCGTCCAGTACGAGAATCACCGGCTCGTCCGTGGGCAGGGTGGCCGCGACGGCGGCCAGTGTCCGGACCCAGTCCTCCGGGGCGGCGGCGTGCTCCAGCGCCGCGCCGTGGTCCCGCATTCCCTGGCCGCAGGCAACCGCGTCGAACAGGGCCCGCCGGGCCATAGGCGCGGGTTGGCTGCGGGTCGCCTGGAAGAAGACGTACGGCTGCCCCGAACGGGCACAGAACTCCTGCACCAGGCGGGTCTTGCCGATCCGGCGTCGGCCCTTGATCACCAGCGCCTGCCCGGTGCTGCCCCCTGCCCCCGAAGTGACGCGCTCCAGCCATGTTCCGAGAATGCGCAGCTCACGGCTGCGTCCGGTGAAGGCCACGGGCTCTCCTGAGGCAGGCGGTAAAGTAGGAACGGCTCAAAGTATGAGTGGTTCCTACTTTACCGCTCGGCCGCAGGAACGGCATCGACCCTTCAGGGGCTGTTCAGGTCCACTGCCGGTGTCTCAGACGGCCGGTCCCTGCTCGAAGGCGGCCTTCGACCGGGTGGCGAGCAACGCGGTGATCTCGTCGGCGACGTGCGGGCCCAGCTCGCCCCAGCCGTCCTTGTAGCCGTAGACACCGGACAGGGTGCGGGCGTCGTAGTCGCCGTTCAGGATCTCGATGTCGTCGGCCGTGATGAAGGCCGGGTGGGCGACGCCGACGGCCGCCGAGACCTTCATCAGCTCCATCCGCAGGGTGCGCAGATAGGCGGCGGCGCGGGCGGCCTTCGAGGTCGGGTCGAGGCCGCGGGCCAGGCGTGGGTTCTGGGTGGCTACGCCGGTGGGGCACTTGTCGGTGTGACACTTCTGCGACTGGATACAGCCGATCGACAGCATCGCCTCACGAGCCACGTTGATCATGTCGGCGCCCAGGGCGAAGGCGACCACGGCGTTCTCGGGCAGGCCGAGCTTGCCGGAGGCGATGAAGGTCAGGTCGTCGGTCAGCCCCAGCTCGGCGAAGGTGCCGTAGACCCGGGAGAAGCCCATCCGGAACGGCAGCGACACCGAGTCGGCGAAGATCAGCGGCGCCGCCCCGGTGCCGCCCTCGCCGCCGTCGACGGTCACGAAGTCGACGCCGCGGTCGCCACGCGCCATCAGCGTGGCCAGCTCCTGCCAGAACCCCATCTCTCCGACCGCGCTCTTGATCCCGACCGGCAGACCGGTCTCGGTGGCGAGCAGTTCGACGAAGTCGAGCATCGAGTCGACATCGCTGAACGCGGTGTGCCGCGACGGGGAGGCGCAGTCCTCGCCGAGCGGGATGCCACGGATCTCGGCGATCTCCGGGGTCACCTTCGCGCCCGGCAGCAGCCCGCCCAGCCCCGGCTTCGCGCCCTGGGAGAGTTTGATCTCTATCGCCTTGACCGGGGCGCCGGCGACCACATCCATGAGCTTGTCGATGCTGAAGCTGCCGTCCTCGTTGCGGCAGCCGAAGTAGCTCGTACCGATCTGAAGAACGAGGTCCCCGCCATTGCGGTGGTACGGCGAGAGGCCGCCCTCGCCCGTGTTGTGCATCGTGCCCGCCAGCGCCGCCCCCTTGTTGAGAGCCGTGATCGCCGCACCGGAGAGCGATCCGAAGCTCATCGCCGAGATGTTCACCACGCTCGCCGGCCGGAACGCCTTGGCGCGTCCGCGCGGCCCGCCCAACACCTTGGCCGACGGCAGCAGGGCCTGCGGGTCGTGCACGTCGGGGAGCAGCTCTCCGGCGAACGTGCGCTGCTTCACGTACGCGTGCCCCTGCACGTGCTCGATGTCGTTGTCGGTTCCGAACCCGAAGTAGTTGTTCTCGCCCTTCGCCGACGCGTAGATCCAGGTGCGCTGGTCACGACTGAACGGGCGCTCCTCGTCGTTGGAGGTCACGATGTACTGCCGCAGCTCCGGCCCGATCGTCTCCAGCAGGTACCGGGCGTGCCCGACCACCGGGAAGTTCCGGAGCAGTGCGTGCTTCTTCTGGACGAGGTCGCGGGCGCCCACCAGCGCCAGTGCTGTCGCGGTGGCGGCAACGATATTCCGGGCACGCATGAACGTTCCTCTCCTCGATGCTCGACGCCGACGCCATGTGGTGGCCGTCGTCGTGTCGTGTCGCTGTTGGGCGGCGGGCACGACCGAGCGGGCGTCGGCGTCCGCCGGAGAACACCGAAATTGATATTAGAAGCCCGCGCGGGTGGGCCCGTGATCAGGGTCGTCGGGCGGGGGACGGCCCGGCGCGGTCCTCCGGGGCGGCGGCGTGCTCCGGCGCCGAGCCGTGGCGCCGCATTCCCTGGCCGACGCCGTCCTCCCCGACACCCTTCGCACCTTCTGCGAATATGCGAAGAACATGGGCAGATGGCAACGAAGGGACCGGTATGTGTGGAATCGTCGGGTACGTCGGTAGGCAGTCGGCGCAGGACATCGTCGTCGCGGGCCTCAAGCGGCTGGAGTACCGGGGGTACGACTCCGCCGGGATCGCCGTCCTCTCCGATGGCGGGCTGGCCGCCGCGAAGAGGGCCGGGAAGCTGGTCAATCTGGAGAAGCTGCTGGTCGAGCAGCCGCTGTCGGCCGGGAGCGCCGGGATCGGCCACACCCGCTGGGCCACCCACGGCGGGCCCACCGACGTCAACGCCCACCCGCACCTCGACAACGCCGGACGCGTCGCCGTCGTCCACAACGGGATCATCGAGAACTTCGCCGCTCTGCGGTCCGAGCTGATCGGGCGCGGCCACGAACTGGTCTCCGAGACCGACACCGAGGTCGTCGCCCACCTCCTCGCCGAGGCGTACTCGGGCAGCGAGGACCCGGCCGAGGCGATGCGGCAGGTCTGCGGGCGGCTCGAAGGGGCGTTCACCCTGGTCGCCGTGTTCGCGGACGCGCCCGACGTGGTGGTCGGGGCCCGGCGGAACTCGCCGCTCGTGGTGGGTGTGGGGGACGGCGAGGCGTTCCTCGCCTCCGACGTCGCCGCGTTCATCGCGCACACCAGGTCCGCGATCGAGCTGGGCCAGGACCAGGTGGTCGAGCTGCGCCGGGAGGGGGTCCTCGTCACCGGGTTCGACGGGCGGCCCGCCGAGGTGCTTCCGTACCACGTGGACTGGGACGCGTCCGCCGCCGAGAAGGGCGGCTACCCCTCCTTCATGCTCAAGGAGATCGCCGAGCAGCCGAAGGCCGTCACGGACACCCTCCTCGGCCGGATCGACCCGGAGGGGAGCCTCCACCTCGACGAGGTGCGGATCACGCGGGGGGAGCTCCGCGAGGTCGACAAGGTGGTGATCGTCGCCTGCGGGACCGCGTTCCATGCCGGGATGATCGCCAAGTACGCCATCGAGCACTGGACCCGGATTCCCTGCGAGACCGAGCTGGCCAGCGAGTTCCGCTACCGGGACCCGATCCTGGACCAGCGCACCCTCGTCATCGCGATCTCGCAGTCCGGCGAGACGATGGACACTCTGATGGCGGTGCGGCACGCCCGCGAGCAGGGCGCGAAGGTCCTCGCCATCTGCAACACCAACGGGTCCACCATTCCGCGCGAGTCCGACGCCGTCCTCTACACGCACGCCGGGCCCGAGATCGCCGTCGCCTCGACCAAGGCGTTCCTCACCCAGCTCGTCGCCTGCTACCTCGTCGCCCTGTACCTCGGCCAGGTCCGCGGGACCAAGTGGGGCGACGAGATCCGCACCGTCATCCGCCAGCTCTCCGAGATCTCCGGCGAGGTCCAGCGGGTCCTGGCGACCATGGAGCCGGTGCGCGCGCTGGCCCGCTCCCTGGCGGGCCACGACACTGTGCTCTTCCTCGGCCGGCACGTCGGCTACCCGGTCGCCCTGGAAGGCGCGTTGAAGCTCAAGGAGCTCGCGTACATGCACGCCGAGGGGTTCGCCGCCGGTGAGCTCAAGCACGGGCCGATCGCCCTGATCGAGGACGGCCTCCCGGTCGTCGTGGTGGTGCCGTCGCCGCGCGGGCGCTCGGTGCTGCACGGCAAGATCGTGTCGAACATCCAGGAGATCCGGGCCCGCGGCGCGCTCACCGTCGTCATCGCCGAGGAGGGCGACGAGGCGGTCGTCCCGTACGCCGACCACCTCATCCGGATTCCCGCAACGCCTACGCTGCTTCAGCCGCTGGTCGCGACCGTGCCCTTGCAGGTCTTCGCCTGCGAGCTGGCCACGGCCCGCGGCAACGAAGTGGACCAGCCGCGCAATCTGGCGAAGTCCGTCACGGTGGAATGAACGGTGGAACGAAGTGAGCGGGGCAGTTGTGAGGGGACGTACGTGATCATCGGGGTCGGGATCGATGTGGCGGAGATCGAGCGGTTCGACGCGGCGCTGGAACGCACGCCGCAGCTGGCCCAGCGCCTCTTCCTGGAGAGCGAGTTGCTGCTGCCCGGCGGCGAGCGGCGCGGGACCGCCTCGCTGGCCGCCCGGTTCGCCGCCAAGGAGGCCCTCGCCAAGGCCCTCGGCGCGCCCGCCGGGCTGCTGTGGACCGACGCCGAGGTGTACGTCGAGGAGAGCGGGCAGCCCCGGCTGCGGGTGATCGGCACGGTCGCCGCGCGCGCCGCCGAACTGGGCGTGCGGCAGTGGCATGTGTCGCTCAGCCATGACGCGGGCATCGCGTCGGCCGTGGTGATCGCGGAGGGCT
Source organism: Streptomyces laculatispora (assembly GCF_017353455.1). GTDB lineage: Bacteria > Actinomycetota > Actinomycetes > Streptomycetales > Streptomycetaceae > Streptomyces > Streptomyces laculatispora. The sequence continues at coordinate 336 of NZ_JAFMPZ010000526.1, read as the reverse complement.
GAGCCGGGGCGTGGCGGCCGTTTCCTGCGTACGTTGGAGCCATGCGTACTGCGTACAGCGTTTCGACCGTACGGGCCGCCGAACAGGCCCTCATGGCACGGCTCCCGGAGGGCGCGCTGATGCAGCGCGCCCTCCGGGAGCCGTGCCATGAGGGCCTGTTCGGCGGCCCGTACGGTCGAAACGCTGTACGCAGTACGCATGGCTCCAACGTACGCAGGAAACGGCCGCCACGCCCCGGCTCAGCCCTCCGCGATCACCACGGCCGACGCGATGCCCGCGTCATGGCTGAGCGACACATGCCACTGCCGCACGCCCAGTTCGGCGGCGCGCCCGCCG
>NZ_JAFMPZ010000525.1 GCF_017353455.1 Streptomyces laculatispora | reverse complement strand
GCCCCGGGGCCGTACCCCCCCGGGCCCCACGCCCCTTGAAGAGCGCGCCGGATCGGCGCGCTCTTTGTCTTCCCTCCACAAGGCCCCGGGCGTACCTTGAGCGCCAAATCTGATGTGTCGTCAGCTATTTGGGCCGCGCGGAAGCGGCGCACGGCGACTCCCGGCAGGAGGGGAATTCGAGGTGTCGTACCAGAAGCGAACAGCTCTCGCGCTGGCGTCCGGGCTGGCGGGGGCGGTGGTGCTGATGGCCGCGCCCGCCGCTCACGCGACGGTCGTCGACGTCAACTACAAGTGCAAGACCCCGATCGGGGACAAGGCCGCCGTGTCGCCCATCGACATCAAGAGCGTCAAGAGCGGCAGCGGCTACAAGCTCACGATGTCCTTCCAGAAGGGCGTCTCCTCCAGCCCGGTCGAACTGGGCAAGGGGGCGATGAGCCCCAGCGCGGTGATCAAGGTGGGCGGCGCCGACCCGGGCCAGGTCCAGGTCGCCGGAGCGGCCAACTCGGCCGCGATCCCCGCCAACAGCCCCATCAAGATCAGTGACCTGTCGGGGACGTACACCCCGAAGAAGAGCGGAAAGGTCGACTTCACCGCCGGGGTGCTCACCATCAAGGCACTCGGTACGACGACGACCTGCACCCCGTCCAACAACCCGGGCCCCTCGCTCTCCCTCGACGTCAAGGCCGCCGGCGCAGGCGCGCAGAGCGCACCGGATGCCAACACCTCGCTGCCGAAGACCGGCCCGCTCGACTCGGCGGTGGCGCTCGGCACGCTCGGCGGCACGGTGCTGCTTACCGGCGCGGCCGGGGTGCTGTGGCTGACCAGGCGCGGGCAGCGGGCCACGGGCTGACCCCCGCGAACCGCCGCCGCCGTCACGCACCAGGGAGCCGCCCATGCCGCCGTTGACCGGTCACGCCACCCGATCCGCCCTTGCCGTACCGCTGCTCGCCGCCCTGTGGTGGGCCGTCGCCATGACCGCGGCGGCCGGTGCCGGCGAGCACCCGGCCGCCCCGGCGTGGACGGCGCAGCCCGCGGCGAACGGCGCGGGCCGGGACGGCGGCAGACCGTACTTCTACCTGGAGGGCCTGCCCGGCAGCGTCCTCCAGGACCGCCTCTCGGTCACCAACCCGGGCCCGGAGCCGGTGACCGTACGGCTGCGCGGCGCCGACGCGTACAACACCGCGAAGGGCGGCTTCGCGGTACGCGGCGCGCACGGCTCCACCGGTACCGGGGCCTGGCTGCGGACGGCCGCCACCGAGGTGACCGTGCCCGGCCGGACCCGTGCGCAGGTGCCCGTCTCCGTCACCGTGCCCCAGGACGCGCTGCCCGGTGACCACCCGGGCGCGATCGTCGCCGAGAGCGGCGGCCGCTCGGTGGGCGTCCGGGTCCAGCTGCGGGTCGGCGGGCCGACGCTGGCCGCGCTCACGGTCGAGGACGTCACGGTGTCCGGGCGGGCCATCCACTACACCCTGGTCAACCGGGGCAACGCGGTTCTCGCGCCCCGTCTCGCCGTCAGCGCCGACGGGGTGTTCGCCGCCCTGCTGCGACGCGGCGCCCGCACCCTGCCCGTCGAGCTGCTGCCCGGACAGCGGGTACGGCTCGCCGAACCGTGGCGGGACACCCCCGCCCTCGACTCCGCCACCGTCCGGCTGCGCGTCACGGCGGCGGGCGGCGCGCACAGCGAGGCCACGGCCCCGGCGCTCTTCGTCCCGTGGGTGCCGGTGACCGGGGGCGCGCTGCTGCTCCTGGCCGGGGCCGCCGCGGGTACGTACGCCCACCGGCGCCGGCGAGGAGTACGGCGGAGCGGGCACGACGACGGGGCCGTCCCGTCACCTGACCATCAACAGCATTCCGACGAGAGGCACTTGGTGAAGGCGGGAGCGGAATCGTGACTGGACGGACCGGACCGGCGGCACTCCGGAGCGGCGGCCGCGGGCGGGCGGCCCTGCTGCTTGCCGCACTGCTGGCCGCGATACTGCCCGCCCTGCTGCTGACCGCGACCGGCGCCCACGCCACCGGCCGCAGCGCCGCGGACCCGAAACCGGCGGTCACGCTCTCCGGGAAGCAGGCGGGCAAGGGTGGCGAGATCACCGTCAAGGGCAGCGGCTGGCGGGCGAACACCCTGCTGATGATGCTGGTCTGCGGGCAGTCCAGCCCCGCCCGCGGGGTGATCGGCGGGACCAACTCCTGCGCCAACGCGGACGGCCGCGCCGTCACCACCGACTCCAAGGGCGCGTTCGCCAAGAAGCTGCCGGTCGCGGAGCCGCCCGTACCCTGCCCCTGCGTGGTGCACGTCGCCACGGTCACCGGGGACCAGTCCGTGGCCGACGCCGTGTTCGTCGTCGCCGGGCACCCCGTCGCCGCACTGCCCAAGCAGACCGGTGACGGAAAGCTCGCCGTCCTCGCCACCACCCGGCTGGAGGGCGACAGCACCATCCTCACCTGGTTCGGCGCCCCGGCATCGCGCCGTCTCGTCCTGACCGTCGGCAATCTGGGCTCCGCCGCGGTCAAGGACCCGGTCTTCGAGGTCGGCACCGCACACGGCGTCTACGCCCCGCAGTGGGAGGAACGGCAGTGGCGCGGCACCATCGAGCCCGGCCGCAAGGCGCGGATCGAGCTGTCCGTCGAGCTGACGGCGGGCGCCCACGGCGACTACCAGGTCTCGCTGAAGTTCGGCACGAAGGTGCTGGCCGAACAGCCCTGGGGGGTCGGCCGCCCGTGGGGCGTGACGCTCTTCTGGATCCTGCTCTGCCTCGTCGTGCCCGCCGCCGTGTTCCGTATCGGCATGGCGGTCGTCGACAAGGTACGGCCGCGCTCCGCGCACGCGGCGGCCCGGTCGCGGCGGGGCCCCGACCGGTTCGCCGATGTGACGGCCCGGTTGCCGAGGCTGCGGCGGGCACCCGCGCCGTCCGAGGGCCCCGCGCCCGCGACGGGCGCGAGCACCACCACGGCCGTGCTGCCGTGGTTCAACCCTGATTCCGCACCGTCAGAGCACAGACCGACGACGAAGGGACATTCGTGAGTACGCAACGCAGGACGGTCGCGGCGGGAGTCGCGATGATGATCGGCGGGGCGGGCATGCTGTTCGCCGCCAGCCCTGCCCAGGCCGCCGACATCTCGTACAAGACGGAGTGCATACCCCCGGCCATCTCCGGACTGCCGGCCGTCCAGGGCACCACCCAGGTGCAGCTGACCGCACCCGCCGAGGCGAAGGTCGGGGACACCGTCGAGGTGGTGTGGAAGACGGTCGCGGCCGCCTCCAAGAACCCCGATGTCCTGGACCTGAACAAGGACACCGTCCAGCCGACCGGCACGGTCAAGCTGGGCGGCGCCGCCAGTGGCGACCTGAAGATGGAGGGGCCGCGGCAGAACCCGCCGATCCCCAAGAACTCCGCGATGATCCTGCCGGACATGAAGGGATCGCTGAAGCTGGAGAAGGCGGGTGACCTCACGCTGACGCCGGACGGGTACAACATCAACGTCTCCAAGCCGATCTCGACGGACACCAAGTGCTCCCCGAAGGAGACGGTGAAGCCGGGCGCGACGATCAAGGTCACGGACGGCGGCGGGGGCACGACCGGGGGTACGACCGCCGGTGGGACGACTGCCGGGGGGACGACCGCCGGCGGGACGACTGCCGGGGGGACGACCGCCGGCGGGACGACGGCGGGTGGCACGACCAGCGCAGGTGGTACCGACACCGGGGGCACGGCCACCGGCGGCGACACCGGCGGTACGGACGCCGGGGGCGCCACCGCAGGATCCGGCGGCACCGGCGGTGCCACCGACTTCCCGGGCAAGGAGGTCGCCGTCAACTTCACCTGCAAGTCGCCCGGCCCGCCCGACATCGCCTCCAAGGTGACGATCAACGCCAAGAAGAACGGCGGCAGCTACGGACTCACGGTCAAGACGGCCAAGGGCGTGATGGACAGCCCGGCGGACCTGCCCGCGGGCGCGCTCAAGCCGTCCATGCAGATCGTCATCGGCGGCGCCGACAAGGGCTCCGTGGCCGTCAAGGGACCGGGGAACCCCGAGCCCCTGAAGACGGGCAAGCCGGTCGACCTGCCCGACATGACCGGTACGTACAAGCCGGGGGCCTCCGGCAAGTCCACCCTCACCCCGGGCACCCTGACGATCGACGTCACGCTCGGCGTCTCGAAGATCAACATCCCGTGCACGGTCAAGGGCGCCGCGAAGGCGTCGCTCGAACTCGACACCACCGCCCAGCAGGGCGGTGCGTCCGGCGGTGACACCGCGGGCTCCGGTGGAGCGGCGGCGGCCGGTGGCACGGCCTCCGGCGGCGGTCTCGCGGCCACCGGCGCCGAGGACAACGGCGCCCTGCGCGCACTCGGCCTGGTCGCCGGCACGGCGATCCTGCTGGGCGGCGCGGTGTTCACGTTCACCCCGTGGCGCAGGCTGCGGTCCGGCCGGTGAGCTGAACCCGTACGGCACAAAGGCAAGGGGCCTTCGCACCGCTCGGTGCGAAGGCCCCTTCCCCGTGGAGGGCGAGGTCAGTTCACGTCGCCCATGAGCTTCGTGACCTTCCTGCGGTACATCCAGATGCCGAAGCCGGCGACGACCGCGAGTATCGCCTCGACCGCGACGGCGGCCGAGGTGTTCAGGTCGACGTCGAGCTGCGGGGAGGTGAGGAGACCGGTCAGGGAGTCGCCCGCGGTGACCGCGAGGAACCAGACACCCATCATCTGGGAGCTGTACTTCGCCGGGGCCATCTTCGTGGTGACCGACAGGCCGACCGGCGAGAGGCAGAGCTCCGCGACGGTCTGGATGAAGTAGATCGCCACCAGCCACATCGGGCTCACCCGGCCGCCGTTGGCCGCGGTGTCGATCAGCGGGATCATGAAGACGATGAACGAGATGCCGATCAGCGTGAGGCTGGAGGCGAACTTGACGGCGGTGCTCGGCTCCTTGCCGCGCTTGTTCAGCCACAGCCACGCCGAGGCGACCACGGGGGCCGCCGCCATGATGAAGACCGGGTTCAGCGACTGGTACCAGGACGTGGGGAAGTCGAACCCGAACAGGCTGTTCGTGGTCGAGTTCTCACCGAAGATCGACAGGGTCGAGCCGTTCTGGTCGTAGATCATCCAGAAGACGGCGGCGACCACGAAGAACCAGATGTAGCCCGACAGCTTGGACTGCTCGACCTCGGTCAGGTCCTTGTCGCGCTTCATCCGGACCAGGACCGCGACCGGGATGACCAGACCGGCGATGGTGATCGGCAGCAGCGCCCAGTCGGCGAAGTTGCCGGTGACGGCGAGCAGACCGTAGAAGACGGTCGCGACGATCAGCCAGATCAGGCCCTTGCGCAGGACGGAGCTCTTCTCCTGCGCGGTCGCCGGAGTGGCGACGACATCGCTCTCCCGGCTCAGATGGCGCGAGCCCAGCAGGAACTGGGCGAGGCCCAGCGCCATGCCGATCGCGGCGAGCGCGAAGCCGAAGTGCCAGTTGACCTTCTCGCCGATGGTGCCGATGGACAGCGGGGCGAGGAAGGCGCCCAGGTTGATCCCGATGTAGAAGAGCGTGAAGCCACCGTCACGGCGCGGGTCCTCCGGGCCGTTGTAGAGGTGGCCGACCATCGTGGAGATGTTCGCCTTCAGCAGGCCGGAGCCGAGCGCGACGAGCACCAGACCCGCGAAGAAGGACGCCGCGTTGGGCAGTGCGAGCGTGATGTGACCGAGGATGACGACACCGGCGCCGATGGAGACCGTCTTGCGCGGCCCCCAGAAGCGGTCGGCCATCCAGCCGCCGGGCATGGCGAGCAGGTAGACCATCGCCATGTAGACGGAGTAGATCGCCGTCGCCGTGGTGGCACTCATGTGCATGCCGCCGGGGGCGATCAGGTACAGCGGGAGCAGCGCCTTCATGCCGTAGAAGCTGTAGCGCTCCCACATCTCGGTCATGAAGAGCGTGGCCAGGCCCCGGGGGTGGCCGAGGAAGGTCTTTTCTACGCCAGGGGAACTGGCAGGGTCCTTCGTCAGGCTGGACGCCATGGTCGATCCTTGCTTGCTCGGGACGCGTCGCCACTTGCAGCGGTACGCGCCCGGTGGGGGGAGGCCGGCACCGACGCGGGTACGCCCACCGCGTCGGGATCCACGCCCGGTGCCTTCATTGGCGTTCCGGGCCCGGCCCACAGGTCATTCACTGAGACTTCCGGACTGGCGGGTACCAGTCCTGCACACAAAAGAGACCCTTGGCGCTAATAGCTGCCCAAAGGTCTTTGAGTCGTGCAACAGGCGTTGAGACACCATACGACATGACAGAACCCGATATGGAAGGACTTGAGACATGAATCACAGGTCAGAGTGTGATCACGCTCCCATATTCGAAGGTCTGATCGCGAACGGGGCGCAGACCCGCAGGGCTCTTGGATCACCTCACTCCTGGTCCGCTGCGCGGACTACCATCACTCCATGACCCGTGTACTGCTCGCCGAGGACGACGCATCCATCTCGGAGCCATTGGCCCGCGCCCTGCGTCGGGAGGGTTACGAGGTCGAGGTCCGCGAAGACGGTCCGACCGCTCTCGACGCCGGCCTCCAGGGTGGCATCGACCTGGTCGTACTCGACCTGGGGCTGCCCGGGATGGACGGCCTCGAAGTCGCCCGCAGGCTCCGCGCCGAGGGCCACACCGTGCCGGTCCTGGTGCTGACCGCCCGCGCCGACGAGGTCGACACGGTCGTCGGCCTCGACGCCGGCGCCGACGACTACGTCACCAAGCCCTTCCGGCTGGCCGAGCTCCTGGCCCGGGTCCGGGCGCTGCTGCGCCGCGGGGCCACCGAGCCCGCTCCGCAGCCCGCCACCCACGGGGTCAGGATCGACGTCGAGTCGCACCGGGCCTGGATGGGCGACGAGGAACTCCAGCTCACCGCCAAGGAATTCGACCTGCTGCGGGTCCTGGTGCGCGACGCGGGCCGGGTCGTCACCCGCGACCAGCTGATGCGCGAGGTCTGGGACACCACCTGGTGGTCGTCCACCAAGACCCTCGACATGCACATCTCCTGGCTCCGCAAGAAGCTCGGGGACGACGCCGCCAATCCGCGCTACATCGCCACCGTCCGGGGCGTCGGCTTCCGCTTCGAGAAGAGCTGACGTACAGACACACTCATGCGCCGAAGACTGATCAACTCCACCCTCGCCGTGGTGCTCGTGGTGATCGCCGTCTTCGGCGTCTCCCTCGTCATCGTGGAGGCCCGCACCATCAGCAGCAGTGCCCAGGAGAGCGTCGACTCCGAGGCGCTGCGGGTGATCAGCGTCATCGAGAGCCGGCTCCTGGGCTCCGAGCGGATCAACCCCGGGGTGCTGGCCGAACAGGTCGACGACAAGCGCTACGCCCTGGTGAAGATGCCCGGCCGGGCCCCGATCGAGGTGGGCGAGCGCCCCAGCGGCAGCGTGATCAGCGCCACCCAGGTGGGCGAACACGGCGAGCAGGTCACCATTGAGGAGTCCCGCTCCGCCGTCACCCGCGAGGTCGGCCGCACCCTGATGATCATCGGCGCGGTGGCGCTGCTGGCCATCATCTCCGCGGTCCTCCTCGCCGTGCGCCAGGCCAACCGGCTGACCTCGCCGCTCACCGACCTCGCCGAGACCGCGGAACGCCTCGGCTCCGGCGACCCGCGCCCGCGCCACAAGCGGTACGGGGTGCCGGAGCTGGACCGGGTCGCCGATGTGCTCGACTCCTCGGCCGAACGGATCGCCCGGATGCTGACCGCGGAGCGCCGGCTCGCCGCCGACGCCTCCCACCAGCTCCGTACGCCGCTGACCGCGCTCTCCATGCGGATCGAGGAGATCTCGGTCACCGATGACCCGGAGACGGTGAAGGAGGAGGCGAACATCGCCCTCACCCAGGTCGAGCGGCTCACGGACGTGGTGCAGCGGCTGCTGACCAACGCCCGGGACCCGCGAACCGGCTCGGCCGTCGTCTTCGACCTCGACGAGGTCGTCAAGCAGCAGATCGAGGAGTGGCGCCCGGCCTACCGGAGCGAGGGCCGCGCGGTCGTCCGCTCCGGCAAGCAGGGGCTGCGAGCCGTCGGTACGCCGGGCGCGGTCGCGCAGGTGCTGGCCGCGCTGATCGAGAACTCGCTGATGCACGGTGGCGGCACGGTCGCCCTGCGCACCCGGGTCACCGGAAACCAGGCGGTCATCGAGGTGACGGACGAGGGCCCCGGAGTCCCCGCCGACCTGGGTGCGCGGATCTTCGAGCGCACCATCAGCGGCCGCAACTCCACGGGCATCGGCCTCGCGGTCGCCCGGGACCTGGCGGAGGCGGACGGCGGCCGCCTGGAACTGCTCCAGCAGCAGCCCCCGGTCTTCGCCCTGTTCCTCAGCCGAGTCGCCCTGAACAGAAAAGAACCGGAACGCCCGGTGAGGTAGGGCCGTATCCGGTTCAGCCGAAGCACACGCACGACCGGAGCCCGGCCCGCCTCTTCCAGGCCGACGCCGGCAATATCAAGCCCGTCCGGCGGGTGAGGACAGAGCGTCCGCCCGGACACCCTCGGGCCATGGATCCGCCCGCTACCGCCCCACCGGATCCGCCTGGACCCGCGCAACGGGAGCCGGCACGGGCGCCGCCCCCGAGGCAGCCGGGGCAGCCGCGGCCGGGCCCGTAGGCGCAGGCACGGCCCCCGCCCCCGCAGGCTCACTCAGCACGGCCTCTTTGGCAGGCAGCGCCTTGAACACCCAGCTCCGGTACGACCAGAAGCGGAACAACGTCGCGATACCGATCCCGATGATCTTGAAGACATTGCTCTGGACCGGGCTGTCCCAGCCGAACCCGTACGTCGCCACGTACAGCACCCCGGTCTCGATGACCGCCCCCACCGCGCTGAACAGCAGGAACAGCGTCAGCTCCCGGGTCCGGCCGCTCTTGTCGCGGTCCCGGTACGTCCAGTAGCGGAAGCCGACGTAGTTGCAGAGGATGGCGACGAACGTGGCCATCAGGCCCGCCCGGACCGTCGGGATGGCCGTGTAGCGCCACAGCAGGTTGGATACCGCGATATTGACGACCAGACCGACCGCACCGACCACGCCGAACTTGGCGATCTCCCGGGCCAGCAGATCCAGCCGGGCCCGCAGTGCGCCCCGTTCACTCATGGTGATTGCTCAGCCCGTCTGTCGGTTCGTCTTCAGGTTCCGTCAACCCGGCCATGCTAACCAGCCCGTCCGCCGTCCGCCCGGGAGTACCGGCAGGGGTGTGGCGAGGCTGTGACATCCGTCTACCCGTTCCGGTACGGCCCAGGCCCCCGCTCAGCCCCCGCCGCGTTTCCTTCGCAGGGCATCGTCGGGCGGCCCCGGAGCGTGCGGATACCCTGGAGGAGTGACGTTCCCGGTAGTCGGCATGGTCGGTGGCGGTCAGCTCGCCCGTATGACCCACGAGGCGGGCATCCCCCTCGGCATCAAGTTCAAGCTCCTCAGCGACACCGCTCAGGACTCGGCGGCCCTGGTCGTGAGCGAAGTCGTCGTGGGCGACTATCGCGACCTGGACACGCTGCGCGCCTTCGCGCGCGGCTGCGACGTGATCACCTTCGATCACGAGCACGTGCCGACCGAGCACCTGCGGGCCCTGGAGGCGGACGGCATCCCCGTGCGCCCCGGCCCCGACGCGCTGGTGCACGCCCAGGACAAGGGGGTGATGCGCGCGAAGCTCACCGAGATCGGCGCGCCCTGCCCCCGCCATCGCATCGTGAAGGACCCGGCCGACGCCGCGGCCTTCGCCCACGAGGCCGGCGGCTTCCCCGTCATCCTCAAGACCGTGCGCGGCGGCTACGACGGCAAGGGCGTCTGGGTGGTCCGCTCCGAGGCGGACGCGGCCGACCCCTTCCGGGCCGGTGTCCCGGTCCTCGCCGAGGAGAAGGTCGACTTCGTACGGGAGCTGGCGGCCAACATCGTCCGCTCGCCGCACGGCCAGGCCGTCGCCTACCCGGTCGTCGAGTCCGTCCAGGTGAACGGCGTCTGCGACACGGTCATCGCCCCCGCCCCCGGGCTGGACGAGCGGCTCGCGGGCGAGGCCCAGCAGCTCGCGCTGCGGATCGCGGCCGAGCTGGGCGTGGTCGGCCACCTCGCGGTGGAGCTGTTCGAGGTCCGGGGAGCCGACGGGAAGCCCGCCATCCTCGTCAACGAGCTGGCGATGCGCCCGCACAACTCCGGGCACTGGACGCAGGACGGCGCGATCACCTCGCAGTTCGCCAACCACGTCCGGGCCGTCCTCGACCTCCCGCTCGGCGACCCGCGCCCGCGCGCCACCTGGACGGTCATGAGCAACGTCCTCGGCGGCGACTACCCGGACATGTACCAGGCGTACCTGCACTGCATGGCCCGCGACCCGCAGCTCAAGATCCACATGTACGGAAAGGACGTGAAGCCCGGCCGCAAGGTCGGCCACGTCAACACCTACGGCGACGACCTGGCGGATGTGCGAGAGCGCGCCCGGCACGCGGCCGACTACCTGCGAGGAACGATCACCGAATGACTTCCCCCGCCTCCGCCGCACCGGTCGTCGGCATCGTCATGGGCTCCGACTCCGACTGGCCCGTCATGGAAGCAGCGGCCAAGGCCCTCGACGAGTTCGAGATCCCCTACGAGGTGGACGTCGTCTCCGCCCACCGCATGCCGCACGAAATGATCGCGTACGGGGAGAACGCCGCGGGCCGCGGCCTGAAGGCGGTCATCGCGGGCGCGGGCGGCGCCGCCCACCTGCCCGGGATGCTCGCCTCGGTCACCCCGCTGCCGGTCATCGGCGTACCGGTCCCGCTGAAGTACCTGGACGGCATGGACAGCCTGCTCTCCATCGTGCAGATGCCCGCGGGCGTCCCCGTCGCCACCGTCTCGGTCGCCGGCGCACGCAACGCGGGTCTGCTGGCGGCCCGCATCCTCGCCGCCCACGACAGCGAGCTGCAGGCCCGCATGGTCGAGTTCCAGAAGGAGCTGAACGACCAGGCGACGGAGAAGGGCAAGCGCCTGCGCACCAAGGTCCGGGGCGCCGACTCCTTCGGCTTCGGAAAGTAGGGCAGTGATGGACCAGCTGGAGCGGGCCCGGGAACTCCTCGCGGAGCACCCCGTCGTCGACGGCCACAACGACCTGCCGTGGGCGCTGCGCGAACAGGTCAACTACGACCTGGACGCCCGAGACATCGCCACCGACCAGTCGGCCCATCTGCACACCGACATCCCGCGGCTGCGCGCCGGCGGCGTCGGCGCCCAGTTCTGGTCCGTCTACGTACGGTCGGACATGGCGGGCGACGACGCCGTCAGCGCCACCCTGGAGCAGATCGACGCGGTCGCCGAACTGCTGGCCCGCCACCCGGCCGACCTGCGGCGCGCGCTGACGGCCGACGACATGGAGGCGGCCCGCGCCGAGGGCCGTATCGCCTCCCTGATGGGCGCCGAGGGCGGCCACTCCATCAACAACTCGCTGGGCACCCTGCGCGCCCTGCACACCCTCGGCGTCCGCTACATGACGCTGACCCACAACGACAACATCGCCTGGGCGGACTCGGCGACCGACGACCCGGGTGTCGGCGGGCTCTCACCGTTCGGCCACGAGGTCGTACGGGAGATGAACCGCACCGGGATGCTGGTCGACCTCTCGCACGTGGCGGCCACGACGATGCGCGACGCCCTGCGCACGTCCACCGCACCGGTGATGTTCTCGCACTCCTCGGCGCGGGCGATCTGCGACCACCCGCGCAACATCCCCGACGACGTCCTCGCGCAGCTCCCGGCCAACGGCGGCATCGCCATGGCGACCTTCGTGCCGAAGTTCGTCCTGCCGGAGGCCGTCGCCTGGACGCAGTCCGCGGACGAGAACATGCGCGCCCAGGGCCTGCACCACCTGGACACCACCGAGCGGGGCATGAAGGTCCACGCCGCGTTCGAGGCGGCGAACCCCCGCCCGATGGCGACCGTCGCGACGATCGCGGACCACCTCGACCACATGCGCGAGGTGGCCGGGATCGACCACATCGGCATCGGCGGCGACTACGACGGCACCGCGTTCCTCCCGCAGGGCCTGGAAGACGTCGCGGGCTACCCGAACCTGATCGCGGAGCTGCTGGGGCGCGGCTGGTCCGCCGCCGACCTGGCCAAGCTCACCTGGCACAACGCGGTACGGGTGCTGCGCGCCGCGCAGGACGTGTCCCGCGACCTGTCCGCCCGCCGCGGCCCGTCGCACGCCACGATCGAACAGCTGGACACCCCGACGGCCTGAGCTCGCACCGGGGCCGGGGCGTCCAGCCGCCTCGCCCCGGCTAACCGGCGCAGAGACAGAACGGGTGCCCCGCCGGATCGGCGTACACCCGGAAGCTGCGCTCCCGGTCATCCGCTTCGAGCACCGTCGCACCCAGCGCCAGGACCTCCCGCTCCGCCGCGTCCATATCCTGCACGGTCAGATCCAGATGGAACTGCTGCGAGCCGTCCGGACGCGGCCACTGCGGCGGTACGAAGCCGGGCGCGGCCTGGAAGGCGAGCGGTGTGCCGGTGCCTCCCGTGAGGTCCACCCAGTCCCCCTGCTGCTCGATCCTGCCACCGAGCACTTCGGCGTAGAAACCGGCCAGAGCGACGGGATCGGGGCAGTCCAGAACGACGGCACCCAGTACGGCAATAGCCATGACGTTTCCTCCTCGGGCAGATGCAGATGTCGGTCGCACGGTTACTGGTAAGGCGGCCCAACCGGTAACCGTTACTGCATGCTCCCTCAATGGAGGTAACGTCGCAACCATGAATGAGAGGGATTCCGCACCCGGCGGACTCGCGCTGATCGAAGCCTTGGTCAACACCCTGGACGTCGAGACCGGTGCGGACACCCTCGATACGGTCGACGGGCGCGCCGCGTTCGCCATCGCCGAGCCGGACGCCCCGGCGGCCCGCTCTCTGCGCGAGGCCCTGCGCACCGTCTGTCTCGCCCACGCCGGCCACATCCCGCCCGGCGGCGACGCGGTGTCTTCGCTCGACCGGCTGCTCGCCGACGCGCCCCTGCGCGTCACCGTGGACGAGGCGGGCGCCGCGGCGCTGCGTCCCGTCGAGGAGCCGCCCGGACTGACCGCCCGGGTCGCGGCGGCCATCGCCACCGCGTCGGCGGACGGGACCTGGGCCCGTCTCAAGGCGTGCGAGGCGGCGGACTGCCGTTGGGCGTACTACGACCGCAGCCCGGCGGGACGCCGCCGCTGGTGCTCGATGTCGGTGTGCGGCGCCCGCGCGAAGATGCGCACCTACCGCGCGAAGCGCGGCTGAGGAACGGGCCGGCGCGGGCCCGCCTCGGCCCGGAGGCCTGATCCCCCGGGCCCCGGGGTTCAGGCCTTCGGCCGCCCCATCGCCCGGAACGTCCACCCGGCCTCGCGCCACACCACGGGGTCCAGCGCGTTGCGCCCGTCCAGGATGATCCGGCGGTCGGCGGCCTCGCCCAGCAGCGCCGGGTCCAGGTCGCGGAACTCGCTCCACTCCGTCAGGTGCAGCACCACATCGGCGCCGCGCACCGCGTCCAGCGCCGTTTCGGCGTAACCGAGCGTGGGGAAGAGGCGGCGGGCGTTGTCCATGCCCTTCGGGTCGAAGACCGTGACCTGGCCGCCCTGGAGGTGGATCTGCCCGGCGACGTTCAGGGCCGGCGAGTCGCGTACGTCGTCCGAGTCCGGCTTGAAGGTGGCGCCCAGGACGCCCACCCGCTTGCCGAGGAACGAGTCGCCGCCGACGGCCTCCCTGGCGAGCTCCACCATGTGGCCGCGACGCCGCATGTTGATGGAGTCGACCTCGCGGAGGAAGGTCAGCGCCTGGTCGGCGCCCAGTTCGCCGGCGCGCGCCATGAAGGCGCGGATGTCCTTGGGCAGACAGCCGCCGCCGAATCCGATGCCCGCGCGCAGGAACTTCTTCCCGATCCGCTCGTCGTGGCCGATCGCCTCGGCCAGCTTCACGACGTCGCCGTCGGCGGCCTCGCAGACCTCGGCCATGGCGTTGATGAAGGAGATCTTGGTGGCCAGGAAGGAGTTGGCCGAGGTCTTCACCAGTTCGGCGGTCGGGAAGTCCGTCACCACGAACGGGGACCCCTCCGCGACCGGTACGGCGTACACCTCGCGCAGCAGCTTCTCGGCCCGCTCGCTCTGCACCCCGACGACGATTCGGTCCGGGTGCAGCGTGTCCTTGACGGCGAAGCCCTCGCGGAGGAACTCCGGGTTCCACGCCAGCTCGGCCGCGTCGCCCACGGGCGCGATCTCAGCGAGCCGCGCCGCGAGCCGGGCCGCGGAGCCGACCGGCACGGTGGACTTGCCGACCACCAGGGCGGGCCTGGTCAGAAGCGGTGCGAGCGACTCGAAGGCGCTGTCCACGTAGCTCATGTCGCAGGCGTACTCGCCGTGCTTCTGCGGGGTGTTCACGCAGACGAAGTGCACATCACCGAATTCCGCCACCTCTTCCCATGAGGTGGTGAAGCGCAGCCGCCCGCTGGAGCCCTCGATGCCCGCGACATGGTTCTTCAGGATCTCTTCCAGTCCCGGTTCGTACATCGGGACCCGGCCGGCCGACAGCAGCTCGACCTTCTCGGGCACGACATCGAGCCCGAGCACTTCGAAGCCCAGCTCCGCCATGGCCGCGGCGTGGGTGGCGCCGAGGTAGCCGGTGCCGATCACGGTGATCCTGAGGGCCATGTAGTGCTCCTGTGAGATGCGGACAGACGTGCGGTGAACGAGCATAGTCCTGCCTCTGAATCGCTCCATTCCGGCTGTCGCGAAGCTCACGGCTCCCTCTCCTATGCCGCTGCCGGGGCGGGCGCCTAAAATTGGGTTACTTAACGGTAGTTAGCATCCTGGGGAGTGAGAGTCGTGGCGGGTTCGACCGATTTCGACCTGTACCGTCCGGCCGAGGAGCACGAGATGCTCCGTGAGACGGTGCGTGCGCTCGCCGAGGCGAAGATCGCCCCGTTCGCAGCCGCGGTCGATGAGGAGGCCCGCTTCCCGCAGGAGGCGCTGGACGCCCTGACCGCCGCGGACCTGCACGCCGTCCACGTACCGGAGGAGTACGGCGGCGCCGGTGCCGACGCGCTCGCCACGGTCATCGTGATCGAGGAGGTGGCCCGCGCCTGTGTCTCCTCCTCCCTCATCCCCGCCGTGAACAAGCTCGGCTCGCTCCCGGTGATCCTGTCCGGCTCCGAGGACCTGAAGAAGAAGTACCTGGGCCCGCTCGCCAAGGGCGACGGCATGTTCTCGTACGCCCTCTCGGAGCCCGACGCGGGCTCCGACGCCGCCGGCATGAAGACCAAGGCCGTCCGCGACGGCGACTTCTGGGTCCTCAACGGTGTGAAGCGCTGGATCACCAACGCGGGCGTCTCCGAGTACTACACGGTCATGGCCGTCACCGACCCGACCAAGCGGTCCAAGGGCATCTCGGCCTTCGTCGTCGAGAAGTCGGACGAGGGTGTCTCCTTCGGTGCCCCGGAGAAGAAGCTCGGCATCAAGGGCTCCCCGACCCGCGAGGTCTACTTCGACAACGTCCGCATCCCCGCCGACCGCATGATCGGCGAGGAGGGCACCGGCTTCGCCACCGCGATGAAGACCCTGGACCACACCCGCATCACGATCGCCGCCCAGGCCCTCGGTGTCGCCCAGGGCGCGCTCGACTACGCCAAGGGCTACGTCCAGGAGCGCAAGCAGTTCGGCAAGCCGATCGGCGACTTCCAGGGGATCCAGTTCATGCTCGCCGACATGGCCATGAAGCTGGAGGCGGCCCGCCAGCTCACCTACTCGGCCGCCGCCAAGTCCGAGCGCCTCGACAGCGACCTCACCTTCTTCGGCGCCGCGGCCAAGTGCTTCGCCTCCGACGTGGCGATGGAGGTCACCACGGACGCGGTCCAGCTGCTGGGCGGTTACGGCTACACGCGGGACTACCCGGTGGAGCGGATGATGCGGGACGCGAAGATCACCCAGATCTACGAGGGCACGAATCAGGTCCAGCGGATCGTCATGGCCCGGAACCTGCCATAGCAAGGTTTTTGCAGGTCGGCGGGACTTTCAGGGTCCAGGGGGCTGCCCTGGGGTTCTCGGCCGTCGCGGCCCGATCAGGGCCGTTCCTGGGCGTCGTGCTGGGGGAATCCTGGGCGGATGCCCGGCTGGAAACGCCCACTGACCAGCACAAACAACACAGCCCCCGGCATCGCGCTGGGGGCTGTTGTCGTTTGTCGATCAGGCGACCCCTGACACCTCCGTGGGGTCGTCAGCGCCAGGCGTCAGCATCGTTGCGATGGCGGCCCGGCCGCGCTGCTCGGCTCCTTCGAAGATAAGGAACTGCCCGGAATCGTCGTGACCGTGGAACGGGCAGAGAAGACCGGCCGGCCGGCGCGGAGCGTGCGGAGAACCGCGCAACGGTCGTCAGACTGGACGCCTACCGCATGACGCCCGAGCAGGCTCCGGAGCTCAAGCCCGTGAAGCGGCCAGAACCGCTCATCGACTCCAACCCCTTCCGCGCACTGCTCTGAGTCGCTCGAACAATAATAACGAACGCCTCTGCCAAGAACGGCAGGGGCGTTCGTATTTTGGTCAGCGTCGCAGTTCCCGAGACGAGTTCAGCACGCGCAGTGCAGACATGAACGTCGGCCGGAAACCGGGACAGTGCCGCTCAGTTGGCAGCGTCCATGCTTCCCAGCAGGCCATTATCGCGGACTTCCGAGGAACCCCGGACGACGTGAGCGACGCCGTGGCGGCCCGTATGCGACGCAACGAGGTGCTGAGCAAGGGCGGGCGCCGGTTCTCATTCGTGCTTGAAGAGTCGGTCTTGCGATATCGGCCGTGCAGTGCCGAAACCATGGCGGCGCAGCTTGGGCACCTGCTCGGCGTCATGAACCTTCAGAACGTCGCTGTGGGCATCGTCCCGTTCTCGCAGCAACGGGCCGTGTGGCCCATGCCGACCTTCACGATCTTCGACGACCGGAGGGTGCACGCCGACACTCTGGACGCCGCCTCAACGCTCACGCAACCCAGCCAAGTCGATTTGTACGACCGAGCCTTCGAACGTCTCTCACAGCAGGCTGCACGGGGAGCAGCCGCCCGCTCCCTCATCGCAGACGCGGTGGCATCCCTCGGCTGACCAGCGACGATGACACCTCGCAGCGCAGCGGACAGCGTTCTTCGAGTACGGAACCGACGTCCGGATTGTTGGCGGGTGACATGATCACGTTGGCGTCGGGCGCGGGTCCGGTGCCTCGGGAGGGATCATGAAGTTCTACCTGGCCATACCTCTTGTCCTGGTGGCGTTGCTCATCGCCGCCTCCGGCGTAGCGGCGGTTGCTCGTGGGTGGGTGCTCCCCACGAACCGGCTGCCGATCCTCCGCCCCCGCCTCTACGGCTGGGGTCAGTTGATGGTTGCCTGCGCGCTGTGCTGGCAGGTGCTGTTCCTGTTGGTCCTCAGCGACTCCGGCACCCGCCAGTGGGGGACTCTGGCCGGCAGCGTGCTTCTGCTGATCGGCCTCATCGTGATGATGGTGAGTCGGCGCGCGACTGGTGGTCGGCAGGGCAGCGGCACGTCCTGAGGGTGTGTTCCGCTCGGCCACCTGCGGCATTACGGCCTCCGGTGTCACGCCGGAGGCCGTACGCATGGGGCTCTGTCAGTCCACCTGCGACTGTCCGACGGCTTCCTCGGCGGAGGAGGCGGTGGTTGCGTGTTCGAGCCACCGGTTGAGGAGCTGGGGGTCGCCGCAGCTGGTGATCTTCTCGCGGATCTCGTCGGTGACGGCGATGCCGCGTACTTCGAAGATCAGTAGGAGGCCCCTTGCCAGGCCTTCGGCCAGACCTTTGTCCAGGCCTTCGGCCCGGCCTTCGTCCCGGATTTCCTCCGACAGGAAGGACTTGTAGAAAGAGGTATCCACGGCCACCAGGTTCCTCCACTGTTGTGCGGCCGGGCGGTTGCCCAGTCCCTGTGCGGTGAGTTCGACGATGGGGTCGGTGATGGTTTCCGGTGCCTCCCGCAGCGCGGCGGACAGCGTTTTCAGTATGGCACCGACGTCCGGATTGTCGGCGTGTGTGATGGCGGCGGGAGTGGCGAGGGCGAGGTCCTTGCGGGCATCGGCCACGTTGGTGATGACGGGCATGTTGTGCGGCCCCGCGACGAGGGGGTTGAGGGTCAGCGTCTGCCATTGGCGGAGGCCGATGGTGAGGGGCCGGGCGGCCCATTCGGCGGTGGCGTGGTCCTGGCAGACGACCAGGAGCAGGACGGGCAGGCCGCCGTATCTGTTGTGCAGGTAGGTGACGTAGTAGGGCCAGCTGGTCGTCTTGCGCAGGTCCTTCTTGCCCTGGGCCTCGATGGCGAGCAGGAAGGGCCCGTCGTCCCGCGTTTCGATGCGCAGGAGGGTGTCGACCCGGCGTTCGACGGGTCGGGCTTCGGTGAGGTCGGTGGGCAGGATGGTGACCGAGGTGGGTGGCGGGATGTCGATGCCCAGCACTTCGGACACGCGGGAGAAGAGACCCGGGTACTCCTGGAAGATGCGGTGCATCGCTTCGTGCGGTGAGCTGACCATGCAGGTCCGTTCGGGTTGAGGGTGGGTATACGTCACGCGGCTCTGTGCATGACGTCTGGCTGATCCGCCCGGCAGTCGCGGCAGTGTCCCGGCTCGGTGGCGCGGAAGGCCCGCTCGCAGGTGTCGCAGTTCTGGAGCGGGATGACGACGACCTTGCGGCGCTGTGGTGCGAGGTCCCCGGTGCCGGGGAGCGGGGCCGGCAGGCGTGTCGTGATCCGGTGCCGGAGCAGCCTCGCCGGGTGCTTGAGGGGGACCGGGAGGTCGGTGGTGAGGGCGTGGCGGATGGTGTCGGGGTGGCTGTCGCGTTCGAGCCAGGTGGC
>NZ_JAFMPZ010000151.1 GCF_017353455.1 Streptomyces laculatispora | reverse complement strand
CTCGCCGCGCCCTCAGTCCACCCGGCGTGCGCTGCCCAGCAGTCCCGATTCGGCATCGGTCGCCTCGGTCATCACGAACCGCCGGTCCCGGCGCGTGCACCAGAGGGTGACCCCGTCCGTGAGGGTCGACAGCGTCCGGGTCTCGTCGGGAGGCAGCCGCATGAGCCGCCCGATCTGCGCGGCTTCATCCGGGGACACCCGCTGAATGCCGACCAGTGACGACTTCTCCATCAACCCGGGCGCCACCGGGCTCAGATACGGCAGCAGCGTCACCGCCGACTGCCACGGACCGGACACCACCCGCCCGCGCGGTGGTCTCATGCCGCAGTCCCGCACCACGACGACCGGCGAGCCGGCCGAGGCGCCCTGCGCGGGCACCCGCCCCACCTCGTGCAGCGAGACGCACGGCTGACCGCCGCCCGCGGCCTGCGCCAGTTTCGTCCAGGCCCGGGTCCGCCCCGTCTCGACCACGATCCGGGCACCCGTCGCCGCCGCCCGCAGCGCGAGCACCTGCGCCGTCCACAGCCCGCCGATCAGCGTGATGTCGTACGGGGTGGGCCGGTTGATGCCGATCACGGCGGGACGCCCCTCACCGTCCACGCCGATCACCACGCCGTCGTCGCCGACCGGCAGGGCCAGCGAGGCCAGTTGGTCGAGGCGGACGGTGTGCCGGGTCCGGCGCGGACCGGCCGGTCCGAAGCCGAGCCGTCCGCGGCGGCGTGCGATCACGGACATCAGCGGGTACCCCCGAGCGGAAGCGTGGCGAGGACGCCGGGCAGCTGTTCGCGGTCGAGCCGCACGAGCGAGGTCTTCACCCCGCGTGCGGTGCGCTCCAACTCGCGTCGGGCGCGGCGCAGTTCCTCCTCGCTGCGGCCGGTGATCCGGATGTGTCCGGCGATCGGGATCTCCTGCCGGTCGCCGCGTCCCAGCGTGAGGCTGAAGGTCGTGGCCAGCGCCGGGACCGAGGTGAGCAGCGCGACGAGTTGCGGCATCGGCGCACCGCCCGCGCCGAACCGCGGCCAGCGGCGCACCCAGTACGTGGTGTGCTGCCGGCCGTCGCAACGCCAGGTCCGCGAGGTCTCCAGGGTGCGGCGGACGGGCGTTCCGGACCGGCCGGCCCGCGTCCCGGCCGACGGACCGGCGCAGGCGGAGGTGGCGATCGCCGAGTGGAGCTCCCGCTCCGTCAGCACCGTCGCGCCGAACCCGGCCCCCATCAGCCTGCTGGACAACTGGTCGACCGTGCGGACCAGGCATTTCTGCGCACCGGTGAGCCCGCCGCCCCGCGCCCGTACGGCCTCCGGGCAGAGCTCCGGGTCCAGCTTCAGCGCGATCCAGGTGATGCGGACCGCCGGGGAACCCGTCCGCGCCTGGAGGGGCGCGTAGTTGCGTGCCGCGACCGACTGCTCCGGCAGATGCGGTGCGGGAGCCGGCTGGGTGTGCTGCACGACCTGCGCCGACTCCAGCCGGATGCCGTCGACGTCGAGCGCGTCCTTGACGAGCATCAGCGGCAGCGGCCGTGCGGACCGGTCCGGCCGCAGCGCGGTGGCGTCCGACTCGATCCGGAGTACGGCCGTCAGATACGTACCGTCGCCGATCATGCCGACCTGCCGCCCGTCACGGTCGCTGAACGAGCGGGTGCGCAGCGCCGGTTCGCACTCCACCGCCGGCGCGATCCCCGGCCCGGTGCCCGCGGGCAACGCCGTCGACGCGGCCCTGCGGGTACGGGCGCGCAGCGCGAGAACCGTACAGAGCCACGCGGGAAGCGAACGGCGGCGCCTGCGCACGACGGCCAGCAGCACCAGCGCCGCGGCCACCACCACCGCCGGTGCCAGCAGCAGAGGACCGACGACCCAGGCGCACAGCAGCAGCGCGGCGGCGATCTCGAGCAGCACGAGCTGTTGCAGTCGGAACGATCCGAACGGTCCGGCTCGTCCGCTCAGCCGTGCGCCGCCCGGCCCCCGACGGCCCGGAGCCTCCGGGGAACCGCTGGGCCGGGGGGCCTCGGGAGGCGGTACGTTCCCGGCCGGCGGTGTCCGCGTCACGGAAGCCATCATCGCGGCATTCCCCCCGTTCGTCCGGGCCCAACTCGACCCGTGCCACGCCTCTTCCGCCGACGGCTCCGGCGGCTGGATCACCCTACCCGGCCCGCGGACCCCCACCGGCGACAGGCATAGTAGGGGGCCGGTCGGACGGGGCGGAGGCCCGGTGCGGGGCGTCGGGCACGGCCGCTCATGGCGCCGCGCGGGGAGAGCACGGGGGACGGACGGACTCATGGCATCGCGGCGGGACGAGCTCAACGCGTACACATTCGCGAAGAGGCGCATGGTGGCGGCCTTCCTCCGGCCCTCACCGACCGGCTCCGACGAGGGCGCCCCGCGCCCGCTGCGCGCCGTCCTGCCGGGCGTGGTCGCCGGCGCCCTGATCCTCGCGGGCTTCGGCGCCGTCGGCATGTTCAGGCCGACCGCCCCCACGGACTGGGACCGGCCCGGCACCAACGTGATCGTCGGCAAGAAGTCGACCACCCGTTACGTGGTGCTCACCACCGGCCGGGGCAAGAACAGCAAGACCCTGCTGCACCCCGTGCTGAACCTCGCGTCGGCCAGGCTGCTGCTCAACCCGCAGAGTTACGACGTCGTGCAGGTCGCCGACGACATCCTGGACGCGGGAAAGCCCCCGCGCGGACCGGTCCTCGGCATTCCTTACGCCCCCGACCGGCTGCCCGAGGCCAAGGACGCGGGTACGGCGAAGCGCTGGGCCGTGTGCGTGCAGCCGGGCGGCAAGGGCAACACCGTGCAGAAGGCCGCCTTCGTCCTCGCCGACCGGGACAACGGGCTGACGGAGGGCGCGAACAGGCTCACCGGCGGCCAGACGCTCTACGTCAGGGGCCAGGACCGGACCCGCTACCTCGTCGACGCCCGCGGCACCAAGTACCGCATCGACGAGACCGCGGCCGACCTCGGCCATCTGACCGGCGCCCTCGTCGGCAGCGCACAGCCGCAGCCCGTCACCGACGACTGGCTGGCCACCCTGCACGACGGCAGCCCGATCGTCTTCCCCCGGATCCCCGGCAACGCCGGCTCCCCGGCGCATGTCGAAGGACGGCTCTCCGCGCAGGAGAACCGGATCGGCACGGTGCTGCGGACCCGCAACGGAGAGGGCACCGCGTACTACGTCGTCCTCGGCGGGAAGGTCCGGCCGGTCTCCGAGTTCACCGCCTGGCTGCTGATCAACTCCCCGCAGACCGCCGCACTCGACCTGGACGGTGAGGCGCGCACCGTCGGCCTCCAGGACTTCGTGCCCGACCCCGTCCCCTTCGCCGGCCAGGCCGCGCACTGGCCGGCGCACCGGGCCGAGCGGGTCAATGCCACCGGCGCCGGAAGCTCCGGCCGCGACACCGTCTGCAATGTGCTGCGCAGGGCGGACGGCGGCGGCGCGACGACCCTGAGCACCTGGGCGGGTACCTCGTACCCCGCCTCCGTCGGGGCGGGCGGCACCAGCACGTACGTCACTCCGGGCAGCGGTCTCCTCTACACCCAGGTCCGGGGCCGGCAGACCAGCCCGGACGGATCACTCTTCCTGGTGACCGACACCGGACTGCGGTACGCGGTTCAGGCGAACGGCGACAGCGACGCCGAGCGCTCCGGCATCGGCACCGCCGGCGCGGCGGACGGGCCGGACGGGCGCCCCGAACCCGGCGAGGCGCAGATCCGGCTCGGATACGAGAAGGTGACACCCGCCCTCGTCCCGATCGAGTGGTCGGACTTCCTGTCCAAGGGCCCCCGGCTCGACACCAACAGTGCCCGCCGGCCCCAGGGTTCGTGACGGTCCCGGGCCAGCGGCAACCGAAGAGCAGGGGGAGAAGATGACGCCGTACCGGAAGACGGTCCTGCTGACGGCGGCCGCGGCGGCCGCGGCCGCACTCGCGGGTCCGCAGGCCGCGTACGCCGATCCGGGCGCCGGGGACCTGCGCATAGACGGCGGCGGCGTGTGCACCTTTCCGATGAAGAAGCAGTTCGAGGGCCGCCCCTGGCCGCTCCAGCGCGTGCTCTTGGACGAGCTGTGGCAGGACACCAGGGGCAAGGGCGTCCGCGTCGCCGTCATCGACACCGGGGTGGACGACACCAACCCGCAGCTCACCTCGGCCGTGGACGCCTCCGCGGGCGCCGATCTCCTGCCGGGCGGCGGCACCGACGGCACCGTCGACCAGGTCGGCCACGGCACCAAGGTGGCCGGCATCATCGCCGCCCGCCCCCGCGGCGGCACCGGATTCGTCGGCCTGGCTCCCGAGGCCACCATCATCCCGATCCGCCAGAACGACGAGAAGAACAGCGGTAAGGACACCACGATGGCCGCCGCGATCGACCACGCGATCGCGAAGGGTGCCGAGGTCATCAACATCTCCCAGGACACCACCCGGCCGCTGACCGAGGACTCCGTGCTGGGCCGGGCGGTGGCCCGGGCGATCGGCAGGGACGTCGTGGTGGTCGCCTCCGCGGGCAACGACGGCATGGACGGCCGGCCGAAGCGCACCTATCCCGCCGCCTTCGACGGCGTCCTCGCCGTCGCCGCGTCCGACCGCAACAACGAACGCGCCCCCTTCTCCCAGGCCGGGCGGTTCGTCGGGGTCGCCGCACCCGGCGTCGACATCGTCTCCACCGTCCCGGGCAACGGCCAGTGCACCGACAACGGCACCAGCTTCTCCGCGCCCTACGTCACCGGGGTCGCCGCGCTGATGCGAGCCAAGTACCCGGCCTGGACGGCGGCGCAGACCGTCGCCCGGATCGAGCAGACCGCCGAGCGCTCCGTCAACGGCCACGACGACTTCGTCGGCTGGGGCGTCGTCGACCCGGTGCGCGCCCTGTCCGGCGACGACGCCCCGCAGGACGCACCCCACCCGGA
>NZ_JAFMPZ010000150.1 GCF_017353455.1 Streptomyces laculatispora | reverse complement strand
GCGGCGGGCGCGCAGGGCCAGGCTCAGGGCCAGCACCGCCTGTGGGTCGTCCAGATCGGTGCCGAGAAGTTCACCGATACGGGCGAGCCGGTTGTACAGCGTCTGACGGTTCAGGTGCAGCTCGCGCGCCGTCTCAGCCTTGCGGCCCGCATGTGCGAGATAGGTCTCCAGCGTGGGCAGCAGCGGCGGGCGCGAGGTGCGGTCGTGATCGCGCAGCGGACCGATCGCCCGCTCGACGAACGCCGCCAGATCCGGATGGTCGCGCAGCCGCCAGAGCAGCAGATCGATGTCGAGGCGCCGGGCGTCGTACCAGGGCCGGTCGCTGAGCCCCTGCGCCGCGGTGGCCGTCTCCGACGCGTGCCGGAGCCCCGCACCGGCCGTCGCCCAGCTGCCCGCCACCCCGACCACCACGACCGGGGGATGGGAGCCCGCCCGTTCCAGACCGGCCCGCTCGACACCGGCCCGCAGCGCCGCGGCGACCCGGTCGGCCACCGCCGTACGCTCCGTCTCGGTCCGCAGCGCCAGCAGCAGCGGCACCCGGCCCTCCACCGGCCGCACCCCGAGCAGCACCGGGACACCCACCGAGGACAGCTCCTCCAGGACCGCGCGCGCCAGCAGCGCCCAGTTGCCGGACGGGGACAGTTCGGGGGCCAGCCGCATCACCACGGGCAGCAGGGGCATCTCGCCCGGCTTGAAGCCCAGCACCCGGGCCTGCGCCGGGGCGTCCTCGGGGGCGATCCGGCCCTCCGCCAGATCCGTCAGGAAGTCACCGCGGCCGCGCGCCGCGAGCTCCTCCTCCTGGCGGGCCTGCATCAGCACCACGGCGAGCAGGCCCGCCGCGCGCTCCGCCGCCATCCGGTGCACCGTCACCAGCGGCCCGTCCACGGCCAGCAGGACCAGCCGGGCCCGTACCGAACCGGTCCCCGGACCGCCGCCCGGCACATCCGCCAGCACCGCGCCGACGGGCGGCGACTCACGGGCCGCCCGGCCGCCGCGCATCCCGTCCCAGACCTGGAGCGGATCGGCGGAGACCGGCCCGGACTCGGGGCCCGCCGCGTACAGCAGCTGGCCGTCGGCCGTCTCCAGGAACACCGGATTGGCCGTGAAGTCCGCCAGGATGCCCAGCACCTGGGGTACCCCGCCACCGCCGAGCAGCGCCTGAGTGCAGCGCCGGTGGACCTCCTCGGCCTGCTGGAGGAGTGCGTAGTGACCGTTGACGATCTCGGTGTGGATCTCCTCGGTCACCGTCACGAACGGCACCTCGCGGTGCAGCTGGACCAGCGGCAGCCCGGCGGCGCGCGCGGCGTCCACTATCGAGGCGGGCAGCCTGCTGAAACGCGGACCGAGCTCCACCACCAGGGCGGCGATGCCGCGGTCGGCGAGCCTGCGGACGAACGCACGCTGCTCGGCGGGGCGGGCGCCGAGCCCCAGACCGGTGGTGAGGAGCAGCTCGCCGCCCTTGAGCAGCGAGGCGATGTTGGGGACCTCGCCCGCGTGCACCCAGCGCACCGTACGGCTGAGCCGGTCGGCGCCGGACACCACTTCCGGGAGTCCGCTGCGCAGCCCCGGCAGTTCGAGGGCCCGCTGAACGGTGATGCCGCCTTGGGTCTCCACTGGCTCTGGCCTCGCGCTTCGGTCGGGTCGGATCGGGCGGACGCCCTGATCAGGAAGGTACCGGCCCCCGGCGCTGTCGGCGGCGTCGGGGCGGCGCGGCCCCCCGCCGCCGTGCTGACCGGACGGGCCGCTGTTGACAGTGGCCGGAGCCGCTGCGATCTTGAAAATCCTGTGCGGTGCGGGCACTCGGGCCCGTACCCCGGGGACTGGGGGAACAGTGGACGACGACGTACGGCCCCGCGCGGACCGGCCGGATCAGCACGATGCCGGAGCAGCCGGCCGGGAGACGCCCGTGACCGGGCCGCCCGTCCGGCTGCCCGGCCCGCTCGTCGGCACCGACTGGCTCGCCGAGCGGCTGGGCACGCCCGGACTGCTGGTGTTCGACGCCTCGGTCGGCGCGCACCGGGGCGCCGGGCAGCGGATTCCGGGGGCGCGGCCGTTCGACATCGACGGTGCGCTCTGCGACCACTCGGTCCCGCTGCCCCATGCGATGCCGGACCCGGCCCGGTTCGCCGAGGAGCTGCGCTCGCTGGGCCTGCGCACTGCTGACACCGTCGTCGTCTACGACGGGGCGGGCATCTACTCCAGCCCCCGGGCCTGGTGGATGCTCCGGGCGATGGGCTTCGACCGGGTGGCCGTGCTCGACGGCGGTCTGCCCGGCTGGGCCGGGGCCGGCCTGCCGCTGGAGAGCGGTGCGCCCGCGGCCGCCGCGGAGCGGGGTGACTTCACGGCCGCGCCGCGTGCGGGGCTGGTCGTCGGCGCCGACGAGGTGGCGCAGGCGCTGGCCGACCCGGCGGCCGCCGTGTTCGACGCCAGGTCACGGGAACGCTTTCTCGGTACGGCCCCGGAACCGCGTGCGGGGCTGCGCGGCGGCCATATGCCGGGGGCGGTCAACCTGCCGTTCGGCGAGGTCCAGCGCGCGGGCCGGATGCGCCCGGCGGCCGAGCTGCGCGCCGAGTTCGGCGCCCTGGCGGGCGACCGGAGGCGGCTGTACTTCAGCTGCGGATCGGGTGTCACCGCCTGCGTCCTGGCGCTGGGGGCGGAGCTGGCCGGATACCGCGAGCCGGCCGTGTACGACGGCTCCTGGAGCGAGTGGGGACTGCCCTCGGAGCGGCGCCCCGTCGTGACGGGACCGCGGAGCGCCTGACAGCCCGGACCGGCCGGCCGGTCCGGTGCGCGCCTCACCGGCGCCCCGGACCCGCTGCGGTGAGCCCTCCGGCACACCGCAGCGTCGCCGTCAGCCCACGTACGCCCCACTCGCCGTCAGCCGCAGTGCCGTGTCGATCAGCGGCACATGGCTGAACGCCTGCGGGAAGTTCCCCACCTGGCGCTGCAGCCGCGAGTCCCACTCCTCGGCCAGCAGGCCCAGGTCGTTGCGCAGGGACAGCAGCCGTTCGAAGAGCTGGCGGGCCTCGTCGACCCGGCCGATCATCGCCAGGTCGTCCGCCAGCCAGAACGAGCACGCCAGGAACGCACCCTCGTCGCCCTCCAGGCCGTCCACACCGGCGCTGTCGCCCGTGGTGGGGTAGCGGAGCACGAAGCCGTCCTCGGTGGACAGCTCCCGCTGGATCGCCTCGATCGTGCCGATGACCCGCTTGTCGTCGGGCGGCAGGAAACCCATCTGGGGGATCAGCAGGAGGGAGGCGTCCAGTTCCCTCGACCCGTAGGACTGGGTGAAGGTGTTGCGCTCCTTGTCGAAACCGCGTTCGCAGACGTCGCGGTGGATGTCGTCGCGCAGCCCGCGCCACTTCTCCAGCGGCCCCTCCGCGTCCCCGGCCTCGATCAGCTTGATCGTCCGGTCGACCGCCACCCAGGCCATCACCTTGGAGTGCACGAAGTGCCGGCGCGGCCCGCGCACCTCCCAGATGCCCTCGTCCGGCTCCTCCCAGTGCTTCTCCAGGTACTCGATCAGCTTGAGCTGGAGGCCGGTGGCGTAGTCGTTACGGGTCAGCCCCGTCATGTGCGCGAGGTGCAGTGCCTCGGTGACCTCGCCGTACACGTCCAGCTGGAGCTGGCCCGCGGCGCCGTTGCCGACCCGGACCGGGCCCGAGTTCTCGTAACCCGGCAGCCAGTCCAGCTCGGCCTCGCCCAGCTCCCGCTCGCCCGCGATCCCGTACATGATCTGCAGGTTCTCGGGGTCGCCCGCGACCGCCCGCAGCAGCCACTCGCGCCAGGCACGGGCCTCCTCGCGGTAGCCGGTGCGCAGCAGTGAGGAGAGGGTGATCGCGGCGTCACGCAGCCAGGTGTAGCGGTAGTCCCAGTTGCGGGAGCCGCCGATGTCCTCGGGCAGGGAGGTGGTGGGCGCGGCGACGATGCCGCCGGTCGGTGCGTACGTCAGGGCCTTCAGGGTGATCAGCGAGCGGACCACGGCCTCGCGGTAGGGCCCGTGGTACGTGCACTGCTCGACCCACTCGCGCCAGAAGTCCGCGGTCGCCTCCAGTGAGCCCTCCGGGTCCGGGAGCGCGGGCGGTTCGTGGTGCGAGGGCTGCCAGCTGATGGTGAACGTGATCCGGTCACCGGGGGCGACGGTGAAGTCCGAGTACGTCGTCAGGTTCTCGCCGAAGGTCTCGGCCGTGGTGTCCAGCCAGACCGAGTCGGGTCCCGCGACGGCGACCGTGCGGCCGTCCACCTTGTGCACCCACGGAGTGACCCGTCCGTAGCTGAACCGCATCCGCAGCTCCGAGCGCACCGGCACCCGGCCGCTGACACCCTCCACGATCCGGATCAGCTGGGGTGCGCCGTCACGCGGCGGCATGAAATCGGTCACCCTGACCGTGCCGCGCGGCGTGTCCCACTCCGATTCCAGGATCAGTGAGTCGCCGCGGTATCGGCGGCGGTCCGCGGACGGCGGTTGTGCTCCCTCGGCGCGGGCCGGTCCGAGGCGCCAGAAGCCATGCTCCTCGGTGCCCAGAAGTCCCGCGAAGACGGCGTGTGAATCGAAGCGGGGCAGGCACAGCCAGTCGGCTGTGCCGTCCCGGCAGACCAGGGCTGCGGTCTGCATGTCTCCGATGAGTGCGTAATCCTCGATGCGCCCGGCCACGTGCATCTCCAGTCGAACGGCCATGTCGCCCCGTAGGGCGCTTACTGCGGGTCAAGAGGTCGTTGCTAGGGGTTGATGTGGGGGAACCTGCGAGCTCATACCTCGCCCGGAGCGAGTGTCCGAGCAGGATACGACGCACCCGGGTGATCCGCGCGACGGTCTTGACAAGAGAGATGAGCCGAACGGGTGCGGCGTGAGAGACATGCGGTGATGGTGTGTGGTGACTGTGTCGGGTGTGGCCGGAAGCAGGCTCCCCTCGTCGCTGTTACCCTGGTAGCCCGTGGACCGGTGGTCGTCTAGCGACAGCAGACGAGGCCCCCGAACCGCAGCGACGGCGCCTCCGGAAATCTCCGGACGGCAACGCCGGTACGCACCTCACGATCGCGACCACGGGAGCCCCCTTTGGCTATGCAGCCCACATCCACGACGACCAAGCACATCTTCGTCACCGGGGGTGTCGCCTCTTCCCTCGGCAAGGGTCTGACTGCCTCCAGCCTCGGTGCCCTGCTCAAGGCGCGCGGCCTTCGGGTCACCATGCAGAAGCTCGACCCCTATCTGAACGTCGACCCGGGCACGATGAACCCCTTCCAGCACGGAGAGGTGTTCGTCACCAACGACGGCGCCGAGACCGACCTGGACATCGGCCACTACGAGCGCTTCCTCGACGTGGACCTCGACGGTTCCGCCAACGTCACCACCGGCCAGGTGTACTCGCAGGTCATCGCCAAGGAGCGGCGCGGCGAGTACCTCGGCGACACCGTGCAGGTCATCCCGCACATCACCAACGAGATCAAGCACCGCATCCGCCGCATGGCCACCGACGACGTCGACGTCGTCATCACCGAGGTCGGCGGCACGGTCGGCGACATCGAGTCGCTGCCGTTCCTGGAGACCGTCCGCCAGGTCCGCCACGAGGTCGGCCGGGACAACGTCTTCGTCGTGCACATCTCACTGCTGCCCTACATCGGTCCGTCCGGTGAGCTCAAGACCAAGCCGACCCAGCACTCGGTGGCGGCGCTGCGCAACATCGGTATCCAGCCGGACGCGATCGTGCTGCGCGCCGACCGCGAGGTGCCGACCGCGATCAAGCGCAAGATCTCGCTGATGTGCGATGTCGACGAGGCCGCCGTGGTGGCCTGCCCCGACGCCAAGTCGATCTACGACATCCCGAAGGTGCTGCACTCCGAGGGCCTGGACGCCTACGTCGTGCGCAAGCTCGACCTGCCGTTCCGGGACGTGGACTGGACCACCTGGGGGGATCTGCTGGACCGCGTCCACAACCCCGACCACGAGGTCACCGTCGCCCTGGTCGGCAAGTACATCGACCTGCCCGACGCCTATCTCTCGGTCACCGAGGCCATCCGGGCCGGCGGCTTCGCCAACAAGGCCCGCGTCAAGGTCAAGTGGGTCGCCTCCGACGACTGCAAGACCCCGGCGGGCGCCAAGAAGCAGCTCGGTGACGTCGATGCCGTCTGCATCCCGGGCGGCTTCGGCGAGCGCGGCGTGATCGGCAAGGTCGGCGCCATCCAGTACGCCCGTGAGAACAAGGTGCCGCTGCTCGGCCTCTGCCTCGGTCTCCAGTGCATCGTGATCGAGGCGGCGCGCAACCTCGCCGAGATCCCCGACGCCAACTCCACCGAGTTCGACGCCGCCACCTCCCACCCCGTCATCTCGACGATGGAGGAGCAGCTGGCGTACGTCGAGGGCGCGGGCGACCTGGGCGGCACCATGCGGCTCGGCCTCTACCCGGCGAAGCTCGCCGAGGGCTCGCTGGTCCGCGAGGCGTACGACGGCCAGCCGTACGTGGAGGAGCGTCACCGCCACCGCTACGAGGTCAACAACACCTACCGCGCCGAGCTGGAGAAGAAGGCCGGTCTGGTCTTCTCCGGCACCTCCCCGGACAACAAGCTCGTCGAGTACGTCGAGTACCCGCGCGAGGTCCACCCCTACCTGGTCGCCACCCAGGCGCACCCGGAGCTGCGCTCCCGCCCGACCCGCCCGCACCCGCTGTTCGCGGGCCTGGTGAAGGCGGCCGTCGCGCGCAGGACGGGCGCCGCGGCCGAGGGCACGCCGGGCAAGTAACGGCACCCCCGCAGGCGTTACGGTTGACCGGGGTACGCGTCCTTCGAGGACGGGTGCCCCGGTCACTGTTTTTTGTGGGAGGACGTAGATGGGTTTCCAGGACACGCCCGAGGAGTGGCCGGTCACCGCGACCGAGACTCCGTTCCGGGGCAACAAGACCAGCGTCCGCACCGATGACGTCGCGATGCCGGACGGCACGGTCGTGCGCCGCGACTACCAGGTCCACCCGGGCTCGGTCGCCGTGCTCGCACTCGACGACGAGGGCCGCGTCCTGGTGCTGCGCCAGTACCGCCACCCGGTGCGTCACAAGCTGTGGGAGATCCCGGCCGGACTGCTCGACGTCCCCGGTGAGAACCCGCTGCACGCCGCGCAGCGCGAGCTCTACGAGGAGGCGTACGTCAAGGCCGAGGACTGGCGGGTGCTGACCGACGTCTACACCACGCCGGGCGGCTGCGACGAAGCCGTACGGATCTTCCTCGCCCGGAACATCTCCGAGGCGGACGGTGAGCGTTTCGAGGTCTCCGAGGAGGAGGCCGACATGGAGCTGGCCAGGGTGCCGCTCCAGGACCTCGTACGAGGCGTGCTCGCCGGGGACCTGCACAACAACTGCCTGGTGGTGGGAGTGCTGTCGCTCGCCGCGGTGCTCGCGGGCGACGGGGTCGAATCGCTGCGGCCCGCCGAGGCGCCCTGGCCCGCCCGGCCGTTCGAGGCCTGACGGACCGTCGGTGATCCCGGGGAGCCGCCGCCGCGCGGCCGCTCCCCGGGATCACCCGGAGTTCTCCCGATCGGAAAAAATGCTGATCCGATCGAGGGATGTATCCGCCGCGCTCCACCGGATTCGCCCACCCGCCTGAACTACGCTCGGAATGCCCTGACCGGAGTCCCGGCGGGCGACGCGTGCAGCGAAGTGGAGCGTGGCCCGTGACGGATCAGGCGGTGGACACCAGCGGCCCGGCCGAGGCAGCGGGGACCGAGGAGCCGGCCGTCGTCGAACCAACCCAATTCTTCGGGCGCGAGCGCGAGTTGAAGGAGCTCCGGGCCGACATCGAACGGGCCGGACTGGACACCATGGCCGGCCGCAAGAGCGGCCGGGCCCGGGTCCTGCTGATCGCCGGACGCCCCGGTTCCGGCCGCACCGCGCTGGCCGGCGAACTCACCCGACGGCTGCTCGGCACCGGCGACTACCCCGACGGCCTGCTCCGCGTCCGGCTCACCGAACCCGGCGGCGCCCCGGTCCCCACCGAACGCGCCGCCCGGGACCTGCTGGGCCAGCTGGACGTGGTGGGACCGCCCGGCGCGGACGAGGACGAACTCTCCGAGATGGTGCGCGAGGCCCTCGCCGTACGCCGGGCCCTGCTCCTGATCGACGACGCGCCGGACGCCGGACAGGTCGACCCGCTGCTCCCGGACAACCCGGACTGCCTGGTCGTCGCCACCGCGCAGGGCCCGCTGACCGGTATCCCCGGCGTCCGCCCCTGCACCATCGGCGGACTGGAGGCCGGGCCGGCGGTCCAGCTGCTCGCCCGCACCATCGGACAGGTCCGCATCACCGTCGATCCGCGGACCGCCGAGACGCTGGCCGAGGAGTGCGGAGGTCAGCCCGCCGCACTCGTCATGGTCGGGGGCTGGCTGGCCGCCCACCCGACGGCCTCGGTGGCCGACGTCACCAAGCAGCTTCGGGAACTGCCGGACGACGCCGAGCAGTCCACCGGCGCCCGTCCGCTGGCCCGCGCCTTCCGGCTGATCCACGACTCACTGCCGCCGACCGCCGCCCGGATACTGCGACTGCTCTCCCTCGCCCCGGCCGGACTCGCCGACGCCCACACCGCGTCCGCGCTGGCCGGCTGCTCCGTCTCGGCCGCCCAGACCACGCTCGACGACTTCGTGCGGCTCGGGGTGCTGCGCGGCGACGGGGCCGGCCGGCCGCAGTACGAGGTGCCCGGCTGCCTGGCCCCGCTGCTGCGGGCGCTGCTGGAGGACCGGGACCGGCCGGGCGAGATCCAGCTCGCGCAGGCGAGGATGCTGGAGCGGACCGTGCGCCGGCTCCAGTCCTGCCGTGCGGTCACCGAACCCGAGGGCTCCCCGGCCCGGCGCAGACTCGCCGGGCTGCCGCGCTCCCTGCGCTTCCCGGGCCCCGAGGCCGCCGCCGAATGGCTGCGGATCCGCCGCCCCGCACTGCTCGCCTCCGCCCGGATCGCCGTGGAGAACGGTGAACTCGACACGCTGGCAAGGCGGTTGGTGGCCGCGCTGGTGCGGGCGCTGGCGGTGCACGAAGGCACCGAGGCGGCCGCGCCCGAGCTGTACGGACTGCACGGTCTGGTGCTGGCGGTCGCCGAGCGGCGCGAGCTGCCGCGCGAACGGGCGGCGGCCCTGCTCAACCTCGCCGACCTGGACGCCGGGACCGGCCGGACCCGGGAGGCGCTGGCCCGCTACCGGGCCGCGCTGGATGCCGGACGGGCCGCGAAGGATCCGTACGCCACCGGACGCGCGATGGAATCCGTAGGCGGTGCCTACGCGGAGCTGGGGGACTTCCACCGGGCCTCCGACTGGTACGGCCGGGCGCTCGCCCAGCGGCTGACCCAGGGCGAGAAGGCCGACGAGGCGCGGCTGTACGGGCGCCTCGGCACCGTCCACACCTACTCCGGCCGGTACGGCGAGGCGCTGCGGAACTGGCGGGCCGCGGCGGCCGGCTACCGCAGGCTCGGCGATCTGCTCGCCCAGGCGCGGGCGCTCAGTGAGGTCGCCCGGGTCCAGGAGTACGCGGGCCGTCCGCAGGAGTCGTTGCAGACCTGCCGGGAGGCCGTGGAGTGGGCGCGGCAGGCCAAGGACGTACGGCTGCAGGCCGCCCTTGAGCTGCGGCTGGCCGACACGCTGGACCGGCTCGGTGACCCGGCAGCCGCGGCACTGCACCGGGGTGCGGCCGACAGATTGCTGGGCGAGAAGAGTGCAACCTACGAAATCCGTAGTGCGGTGACGGAAAATTAATGCTTTGTAAGGCTAGACAGCGGGAAGCCCTTCATTAGACTGGCTCTGCCGCGGGTGTTCGCGGTGTCTCCATTTACGCTGCGTATATCCGGGTATGTAGTGCCATGTCCGGGTAACCCTCTGAGTCAAGGACCGTGATCGACGTGAAGGTCGGCATCCCCCGCGAAGTCAAGAACAACGAGTTCCGCGTGGCGATCACGCCTGCCGGTGTGCACGAGCTCGTCCGTCACGGCCACCAGGTCGTCGTCGAGGAGAGCGCCGGGGCCGGCTCCTCCATCACGGACGAGGAGTACGTCGCGGCCGGGGCGCGGATGCTGCCCACCGCCGACGAGGTCTGGGCCACCGCCGACCTGCTGCTGAAGGTCAAGGAGCCGGTCGCCGAGGAGTACCACCGCCTCCGCAAGGGCCAGACCCTCTTCACGTACCTGCACCTCGCCGCCTCCCGCGCGTGCACGGACGCGCTGCTGGAGTCCGGCACCACCGCCATCGCCTACGAGACCGTCGAGACCGCGAACCGCGCGCTGCCGCTGCTCGCCCCGATGTCCGAGGTCGCGGGCCGGCTGGCCCCGCAGGTCGGCGCGTACCACCTGATGCGTTCGGTCGGCGGCCGCGGCGTGCTGCCCGGCGGTGTCCCGGGTACGGCGGCCGGGCGGGCCGTCATCATCGGCGGCGGTGTCTCCGGCTGGAACGCCACGCAGATCGCCGTCGGTCTCGGCTTCCACGTCACGCTGCTCGACAAGGACATCAACAAGCTCCGCGAGGCCGACAGGATCTTCGGCACCAAGGTGCAGACGGTCGTCTCCAACGCCTTCGAACTCGAGAAGGCCGTCGTCGAGGCGGACCTGGTCGTCGGCGCCGTGCTGATCCCCGGCGCGAAGGCCCCGAAGCTGGTCACCAACGAGCTCGTCGCCAAGATGAAGCCCGGAAGTGTACTTGTCGACATTGCAATTGATCAGGGTGGCTGCTTCGAGGACTCCCACCCGACGACGCACGCCGAGCCGACCTTCATGGTTCACGACTCGGTCTTCTACTGCGTCGCCAACATGCCGGGCGCGGTGCCGAACACCTCCACGTACGCCCTCACCAACGCGACGCTGCCCTACATCGTGGAGCTGGCGAACCGCGGCTGGGCCGAGGCGCTGCGCCGTGACGCCGCACTCGCCAAGGGGCTCAACACCCATGACGGGCAGGTCGTTTATCGTGAGGTGGCGGAGGCGCACGGCCTCGCCCATGTCGAACTGAGCGCGCTCCTCGGCTGACGGCCCACCGCCTTCCGAAGGGAGTGGCGGGGGCGCTCTTCCGCTTCCCGTCAACCTCGTGCGTCCGGCCGGACCTTGCCGAGCAAGGTCCGGCCGGAGGCGTGTCGGGGCTCTTGCGGGCCCCGCGCAACTCGCCTCGAACGTAACCCTTTAACCGATTCGTGCACCCGTGAAGAGTGTGCCCGGAGGGCTGCGCGCCCTTGACAGCGGGGTGTTCGATTGCCGACACATCGGGCCGGGTCCGGCGGATTGTGTTGCTGCGGACCGGTGACACGCCATAGAGTCGCCAATCGTCGGCATGGTGCCACGCTGACCTATCGATAAGTTTCCTGGTCACGTCCAAGGAGGTAAGACGACTTGTGAATGAGTCGACATTTACTCCCGGGGGTGTTCATCCAGGGATGCCTGCACGGGGCCAGAGCCCGAACGGGCTGGAGGCTGTCGGCTCCGTCGCTGTCCGCACCTTCGCCACCCACCAGCACATGACGACAGCCCCCCAGATGATGGACGGCCTACACGTGAACGCCATGGCCGGCAACGAGAGTGGCCGGGACACCGCCCACTTCGCCGACTTCGACGCGGCGCCCCAAGGGCGCTTCTACGACCCCGACGCCGAGTACGAGCCCGATCCGGAGTACGCGGCCACTCTCGCGCCCGACGCCGCCCGGCAGCGCCGCGAGCGAGTCGGCCCGACCGGCCGGCCCCTGCCCTACTTCCCGATCCCGGGCCCGCTGACCGATCACGGCCCCGCGAAGATCATCGCGATGTGCAACCAGAAGGGCGGCGTCGGCAAGACCACGTCGACCATCAATCTGGGTGCCGCGCTCGCGGAGTACGGACGGCGTGTCCTGCTCGTCGACTTCGACCCGCAGGGAGCCCTGTCGGTCGGTCTCGGCGTGAACCCGATGGAGCTCGACCTCACCGTCTACAACCTGCTCATGGAGCGGGGCATGGCGGCCGACGAGGTCCTCCTGAAGACCGCCGTGCCCAACATGGACCTGCTGCCGAGCAATATCGACCTGTCGGCCGCCGAGGTCCAGCTGGTCAGCGAGGTGGCCCGGGAGTCCACCCTGCAGCGCGCCCTGAAGCCGCTGATGGCCGACTACGACTACATCGTGATCGACTGCCAGCCCTCGCTGGGCCTGCTCACCGTGAACGCCCTGACGGCCGCGCACAAGGTCATAGTGCCGCTCGAGTGCGAGTTCTTCGCCCTGCGAGGTGTGGCGTTGCTCACCGAGACCATCGAGAAGGTCCAGGAGCGGCTCAACCCCGAGCTGGAACTCGACGGCATCCTCGCCACCATGTACGACTCCCGTACGGTGCACAGCCGCGAGGTCCTCGCGCGTGTCGTCGAGGCCTTCGACGATCACGTGTACCACACGGTGATCGGGCGCACGGTCCGCTTCCCGGAGACCACGGTCGCCGGCGAGCCCATCACCACGTACGCCTCCAACTCGGTCGGTGCCGCCGCCTATCGCCAGCTCGCCAGGGAGGTGCTCGCCCGGTGTCACGCCGAGTGAGTCTGCCGGGGGCCGACGAACTGTTCCGTACCACCGGGGGGATGGGGCTGCAGTCCTCCTCCCCCGCGGAGCGGCGGCGCAAGGCGAACGGCGAGGCCCGGGTGCCCGCACCGGCCGGCGAGAGCGATTCCGGGGCCGACGCCCCGGGGACGGGCTCCGAGGCCCCCGCGGGAACGGCTCCCTCCGCGCAGGAGGAGCACTCCGCGGCCAGGGCCGACGCGGGCGATTCGCGCAGCCGGGGCGCTGAGAACGACCGGGTCGCGGTGGCCGCACAGGCCGGGCGCCGCCCGCAGGTGCCGTCCTCGCAGGAGCCGGTTCCCGCGCCCG
>NZ_JAFMPZ010000524.1 GCF_017353455.1 Streptomyces laculatispora | reverse complement strand
ACAGAGCGCGGTGGTCCGGGGCTCAGCGGCCCTCGACCGGGACGAAGTCGCGCAGGACCTCGCCGGTGTAGATCTGGCGCGGGCGGCCGATGCGGGAACCCGGCTCCTTGATCATCTCGTGCCACTGGGCGATCCAGCCCGGCAGCCGGCCGATCGCGAAGAGCACCGTGAACATCTCGCTCGGGAAGCCCATGGCCCGGTAGATCAGACCGGTGTAGAAGTCCACGTTGGGGTAGAGGTTGCGCGAGACGAAGTACTCGTCGGAGAGCGCGTGCTCCTCCAGCTTGAGCGCGATGTCGAGCAGCTCGTCGGACTTGCCGAGCGAGGACAGCACATCGTGGGCCGCGGCCTTAATGATCTTGGCGCGCGGGTCGAAGGACTTGTACACCCGGTGGCCGAAGCCCATCNNTCGAGGCGAACATGTTCGCCTGCGAGGAGCCGACCAGACGCACGGTGGAGGTCGAACAGTTCTGCTCGTGGTCCGCGTGCAGGATGAGCAGCTTCTCCAGCGCCGAGACGACGACCGGGTCCGGCACGTACTCCTGGGCGGGGACCGAGAAGGTCATGCGCAGGAAGTTCTCGACGTAACCGAGGTCGTTGCGCGGGTAGACGAACGGGTGACCGATCGACTTCTTGTACGCGTACGCCGCGATGGTCGGCAGCTTGGCCAGCAGCCGGATCGTCGAGAGGTGACGCTGCTCCTCGTCGAACGGGTTGTGGCTGTCCTGGTAGAACGTGGACAGCGCACTGACGACCGAGGACAGCATGGCCATCGGGTGGGCGTCGCGCGGGAAACCGTCGAAGAACCGCTTGACGTCCTCGTGCAGCAGCGTGTGCTGGGTGATCTCATTCTTGAAGGCCGACAGCTCGTCGACCTTCGGAAGCTCACCGTTGATGAGCGTGTACGCGACCTCGAGGAACGTCGATTGCTCGGCGAGCTGCTCGATCGGGTAGCCGCGGTACCGCAGGATGCCCTGCTCGCCATCGAGATAGGTAATGGCCGATTTATACGCAGCGGTGTTGCCGTATCCGCTGTCCAGCGTCACCAGGCCGGTGTTCGCCCGGAGCTTCCCGATGTCGAAGCCCTTGTCGCCGACGGTGCTGTCGATCACCGGGTAGGTGTACTCGCCATCGCCGTACCGCAGTACTACAGAGTTGTCGCTCACGTCATCCCTCACCGACGTAGTGCCTCTTCTTCGAGGTTCCCTGACTGTCTCTACCCTCCCCCATTTGGCTCAGGAGAGTGCACTCGGGGTCGTCCATTGGACCTACTCGCGGCACTGAGTGCCGCGAGCTTATTCATCCTGCCCCCTTGACTGCGGTTCCGGAAGACCTCCGTGATGTTTCCCACCGATTTGATCGATCATTTTTTCGGCGGATCCTCCTTCCGTACCTCCCTGAAGCCGGTAATCCAGCGCTGTACAACGTCTGCCTGCGGAAACCGTGCGGACCGCCTGCCCGATCGCCTGCCGGGAGCCGACCAGCACGACGAGCTTCTTGGCCCGCGTCACAGCGGTGTAGAGCAGGTTCCGCTGGAGCATCATCCAGGCGCTCTTGGTGACCGGGATGACGACGGCCGGGTACTCGCTGCCCTGGGAGCGGTGGATCGTCATGGCGTACGCGTGGGACAGCTCGTCGAGCTCGTCGAAGTCGTACGGGATCTCCTCGTCCTCGTCCGTGAGCACGGTCAGCTTCTGCTCGTCCACGTCGAGGGCGGTGACCACGCCGACCGTGCCGTTGAAGACGCCGTTCTCGCCCTTGTCGTAGTTGTTGCGGATCTGGGTGACCTTGTCGCCGACCCGGAACACCCGGCCCCCGAACCGCTTTTCGGGCAGATCGGGGCGGGCGGGCGTGATGGCCTGCTGGAGCAGACCGTTGAGGTGGCCGGCGCCCGCCGGGCCGCGGTGCATCGGAGCGAGTACCTGCACGTCACGGCGGGGGTTCAGACCGAACTTCGCGGGGATGCGGCGGGCCGCGACATCGACCGCGAGCACGCCCGCGTCCTCCGTCTCGTCCTCCACGAAGAGGAAGAAGTCGCTGAGCCCCTGGGTGAGCGGCGGTACGCCGGAGTTGATCCGGTGGGCGTTGGTGACGACGCCGGACTGCTGGGCCTGGCGGAAGATGGTGGTCAGCCGGACCGCCGGTACGGGGCCGCCGTCGGCGAGCAAATCCCGCAGCACCTCCCCCGCGCCGACCGACGGCAGTTGGTCGACGTCCCCGACGAGCAGCAGATGGGCACCGGGTGCCACCGCCTTGACGAGCTTGTTGGCGAGCAGCAGATCGAGCATCGACGCCTCGTCGACGACGACCAGATCGGCGTCCAGCGGGCGGTCCCGGTCGTACGCCGCGTCGCCGCCCGGCTTCAGTTCCAGCAGCCGGTGCACGGTGGAGGCCTCGGCCCCGGTCAGCTCGGAGAGCCGCTTCGCCGCCCGGCCGGTGGGCGCGGCGAGCACCACCTTGGCCTTCTTGGCACGCGCCAGCTCCACGATGGACCGGACGGTGAACGACTTCCCGCAGCCGGGCCCGCCGGTCAGCACGGCGACCTTCCGGCTGAGCGCGAGCCGCACGGCGGCCTCCTGCTCGGGCGCCAGCGTCGCGCCGGTCCGGCCCGCGAGCCATTTCAGGGCCTTGTCCCAGTCCACGTCGCCGAAGGCCGGCATCCGCTCCTCCGGCGTCCGCAGCAGCCGCC
The DNA here is from genome assembly GCF_017353455.1 of Streptomyces laculatispora. Taxonomy (GTDB): domain Bacteria; phylum Actinomycetota; class Actinomycetes; order Streptomycetales; family Streptomycetaceae; genus Streptomyces; species Streptomyces laculatispora. Next base: position 10,794 of record NZ_JAFMPZ010000524.1, on the reverse strand, counting down.
GCACCTGGGCGGCAAGGGCGATCTCGGCGCGGTGGAAGGGCACCAGATAGACGGCGGTGACCGGCTCGCCACCCTCGGGCGAGGGCACCTTCTCCCGTACGACGCCCTCCGGGTCCTCGGCGAGTTCGGCGAGGCACTCGATGACCAGCCCGGTGTCCACCTGGAGCAGCTTCACCGCGTCGGCGATCAGCCGCTCCTCGGGGAGGAAGCAGTGCCCCTGGTCGGTGGACTGCGACAGCGCGTACTGGAGTCCGGCCTTGACCCGTTCCGGGCTGTCGTGCGGGATGCCGACCGCCTGGGCGATCTTGTCGGCGGTGAGGAAGCCGATGCCCCAGACGTCGGCGGCCAGCCGGTAGGGCTGGTTCTTCACGACGGAGATCGAGGAGTCGTCGTACTTCTTGTAGATACGGACGGCGATGGAGGTCGAGACGCCGACGCCCTGGAGGAAGACCATGACCTCCTTGATCGCCTTCTGCTCCTCCCAGGCGGCGGCGATCATCTTCGTCCGCTTCGGACCGAGCCCCGGTACCTCCACCAGCCGCTTCGGCTGCTGCTCGATGATGTCGAGGGTGTCGACGCCGAAGTGGGTGGTGATCCGGTCGGCCATGACGGGGCCGATGCCCTTGATCAGGCCGGAGCCGAGGTAGCGGCGGATGCCCTGGATGGTGGCGGGGAGGATCGTCGTGTAGTTCTCGACGGTGAACTGCTTGCCGTACTGCGAGTGCGAGCCCCAACGCCCCTCCATCCGCAGCGACTCGCCGGGCTGTGCGCCCAGCAGCGAGCCGACCACGGTGAGCAGATCGTTGGCGCCGCGTCCGGTGTCGACGCGGGCGACCGTGTACCCGTTCTCCTCGTTGGCGTAAGTGATCCGTTCGAGGACCCCTTCGAGGACGGCCATGTTCGGCATGGTGGACATGTGCTGACGCTACCGGTTCCCTCGGACAGGCGGTCCGGGCCGGGCGCCCCTCCCGAGGGGCGCCCGGCCTTCCCTGGGTCTTCCTTACGGACGCCGTCCCTTCGTGTCCACCACGGCCCGTTCGAGAACGGCGGAGGTGGACAGGACCTGCCCCGCCTCGATGCTGTCGGTGGCCCGCGTCGCGACGCTGCGGCTGCCGATGAGTTGCAGGCTCTTGCTGTCGAAGATCAGCTCGTCACGGAGCCCCGGGTTGTACGCGTCGTAGCGGGCGACGGCCACGCCGTGGTGCCCGGCGGCGTTCACGGCGTCGGGCACCACGACCACCCCCTTGATCCTCGCGGCGGCGCGGAACAGTGCGGCGCTGACGTCCGGCGGCATCAGGGACTCCTTGACGAGGTCCCCGACGCGTACGAACGCGTCCTGGTCGGGATTCCGCTCCGTGTCCCCCGAGTCCCCCGAGTCTCCCGAGTCCCCTTGGGAGCGGAGCCACTTCAGCATCGCGTCCGCATCGGTGGGCAGGGTCTGGAGGTGCCGGTAGTTGGTGCTCTGCCCGTAGCCGAGCTCGCCCGGCGCGGAATCGCGCTCCAGCACCTCGTTGTCCAGGTTGCCGCCCGGTTCGCGGAGCAGCCCGGGACGGGTCCCGTCGACGGAGAGCCACACCTCGCGCCGGTGCAGGGCGGCGAGCTTCGTCTCGATGCCCTCCCCCACGGTCGCGGCGGCCACCCGGCTGCGGACGTAGACGAACTGGTCGTCGCGGATGGTGTCGCCCGCCGGTGAGTGCGCCGCGACCGTCGCGATGCGGTCGAGCAGTTCGGCCGCACCGCCGGTGGTGTCCGCGTTCACCTTGGGCGCGAAGGCGTACGTCGCCCTGCCCTCCCGCCCCACCGGTGTCTCGGGACCGTCCGCCCCGGTCATCGCGATCCCCGCGACGACCGCGAGTGCCAGCGCTCCCGCGAGAGCCGGGCCTGCGACGACGGGCCGCAGCCACTTGCGGCGGCGGGCGGTCCTCGCCTCCTCTGCCTCCGGAACGGGGGTCTGCCGGATCTCTCGCATCAGGTGCTCCTTGAGATGACGGTGGCGGCCCGGTGGAAGGTCCTTCTCGGGGAGCGACGTGTTGTCGTTCATCGGTTTCCCTCCTGAATGGGCTGGGCCGCGTTCGTGCGGCCATCTCTCACCTGTCGCGGGCGGCCGAGCGGTTCCCTGTTTGCGGCGGTCTGATTCCCGGCGGTCTGATTCCCGGCGGCCTTCGCGAGTTTCCTTCTGGCTCTGGAGAGCCGGGAGCGGACCGTGCCCCGCGGAATCCCGAGCGCCTCGGCGGCGGACGCGTAGTCGAAGCCGGACCACACACAGAGCGCGAGCACCTCGCGTTCGCCGCGCCGCAGGGTGTCCAGCGCCAGCCGTACCGCGCCCAGCAGTTCCGCGTCGTCGACCCGGCTCGCGACCTCGTCGGCGAAGTCGCTCACCGGGGTGCCCGGGGGCAGCCGCGCGATCGCGGCGGCGTGCCGGCCGGCGGCGCGCCGGGTGTTGCGTACGACGTTCGTCGCGACGCCCAGCAACCAGGGGCGCACCGAACCCCCTTCGGCATCCACCCGGCCCCGCAGCCGCCAGGCCTCCAGGAACGTCAGCGAGACCACGTCCTCAGCGGTCGACCAGTCCCCCGTCAGCCGGAACGCGTGGTTGTACACGGAGCGTGCATACCGGTCGAACAGCTCCGCGAAGGCGTCGTCGTCCCCGTCCCGGATCCGGGCCCGCAGTTGTGTCTCCATGACCTTTGACCTGTCCGGGAGCTAGGGGCGGTTCCCGTGACTCACGTCACAGGGCCGAGGGCGACCAGTCGCTGGACCTCAGCGGTGTCAAGGCGGGGTCGGTGTCGCAGAGCTTCACCACCGTCCCCGGAACGAAGTGCACGGTGACGTACGCCGTGGCCGGCAAGCCCGCCGGTCCGCCGGTCCGCCGACGGTGAAATCGGGCAAGGTCCTCATCAACGGCCAGAACTTCCAGGACTTCACCTTCGGCATCACCGGCAAGACGTACACGGACATGGGCTACGTCTACCGGCAGGTGAACTTCGCCGCCACCAGTCCACCGCGACGCCGGGGTTCGCCAGTTCGGTCAACACGGCCTACGGGCCCGTACTCGACGACGTCACGGACGTCGCCTGCCCACCGTGCCCCTCCTGCGGCTGACGTCGCGGCAGCCGCAGGGGCCGGTCATCTCAGCCCGCCACCGCGGTCAGCGAGCGATGGTGCTTCGGGGTCTCGATCTCATCGATCAGCGCGACCGCCAAGTCCGCGTAGGGGAAGGTGGTTTCGCCCTCAGCGGCCAGCAGCACCTGGTTGCCGCCGATCCGGTAGTGGCCGGTCCGCGGGGCCTCGGCGTCCAGGAAGACGGGCGGCGGGGCGAGCACCAGCCAACTGATCTCCGTCTCCGCCGCCCGGAGAACGTCGAGTTCCGCCGCATGCCCGAGGGAGAAGGCGAGCCCCTCCTCCGGGAATCCGGGGGTCTCGTGCACCGCCACTCCGGGCGCGACCTCCAGCGTGGTGCCGATCCCGATCAACACGAGCCGGCCCACCCCCACACGGCCCAGACCGTCCAGCAGGGCGTGCGCCGCGCTCACATAGAACTCATCCGCCGGCACATCGAGCCGGCCGGCGGCACTGATCGCCGCGTCGTGCCCGGCGGCGGCCTCCGCGACGCTGTCCGCCCGCGTGACGTCACCGGCGACCACGCTCACGCCGTCACCTGCCAGATCCCCGTACTTGGCCACGTCCCGCACGACCGCGGTGACCTGATGGCCACGGGAGACAGCCTCGGCGACCGCATGCCGGCCCGCGCGTCCACCCGCTCCGAAGATGACGATCCTGCTGCTCATGGAGTTCCCCTCGCCAAGGCCAGCGGACCGCCGGCCGACGCAGCGGACGCTAGCCCCGCACCCCATGGTTTCCGCAACGATAGTTACGTACGCTGGCCAGGGTGAGCCAACCACTTGATCCCGAAATGTTCACCGGGTGCTCCCACACGGCCTCACCGTTCCGGATCGGCGGCAAATGGACCGCACAGATCATCAGGTGCCTGGAGGCGGGACCTCGCCGCTTCTCCGAACTGGAGATCCCGCTGCGCTCCATCACACCCAAGGTCCTGACCGAGACCCTGCGCGCGATGGAGCGGGACGCACTGATCACCCGAACCGTCCACGCGGGCGTCCCGGCCCCGGTCACCTACGAACTGACCCCGCTCGGCCTCACCCTGCTCGCGCCCATGGCCGCCTGCTGCGCGTGGGCGGCGGAGCACCTGCCGACACTGCTGGACGCACGGGGGGCACACAAGGAACGCGCCTCCGTACCGGAGCCCGAGGAGTCCGTCGCGCAATGAACCGGGCCGCCCTTCAGCGGCCTTTGCCTACCGGTCCCGTCCGGATCCTACTCGTCGAGCACGTGCGCCACGGCCAGGGCGATGCGGTCGATCCAGTTGATCGCGTCCGTCACGTCGGGCTCGGAAATGGGGCGTCGTCGCTTCAGATCGCCGGCCACCAGATCCGCATCGTGCGCGATCTTGTTGCGGCGGGTGGTGATGCTTGAGAACTGCGCCCTCAGCGTCTTGTCCGTGTACGCGGTGCGGCCGCCCTGCCAGGTGTTGATCTGGGTGGCCGCGCACTGCCAGATGTTCTTCTCGGTCACGAGCTTCAGCGCCTTGGAGATGGCATCGACATGCTGAAGTGAGGCATTGCCCCACTTCTCCTTTACGTGGTCGACGACTACTTCGGGCAGCGTGACATCCCCGCGCTGCACCGCCTCGACCCGGTGCAGGGGGATCTCGTAGTTGCGGAGCTGGAGCGGCATGTCGGGGCTGTCCCTGGCCGCCAGATCGGCAACGCGGCAGAAGAGTTCCTCGTGGAACCAGTGGTCGATCGCAGCCACGGCCTGCACCCAGGCGGCGCGATAGAAGTCGTCGACATCGACCGCACCCGGCTGGAAGGGTGCCAGATAGCGCCCCGCGTCCACCATCTTGCGGGCGTAGGCGATGTTCGTGGTGAACGCCTCGAACTGGCTGGTGCTCGGCCTGGGAATGGCCATCGGGCAAACCCCCGTACTGTCATATGTTCGCTGAGCTGCGTGAACAGGCTTGATGACAGTCGGGGGCTCGTCAAGCAGGTGGCCGAGTCACCCGCCGTCGATGTCCGGTTCTCGACGTTGTGGCCCGTACCTGCCCGGATCGGTCCCCATCGCGCTCAGCCGCGAGCCCCGGCTCTCCGCGACCCGTTTGACCTCCCGCAACGACTCCGTCAACCGGCTTGCGAGGAAGTGGAGTTCCACCCCGGTGACCTTCCGGTCCGCCAGGAGGTCGGCGGCGTGACCGATCAGGTCGCCCGCCATGCCGAGTTGGACGCTCTCGATGCCGTCCGCCATCCGCGACACGTACCCGGCGCCGTCCCCGATGACGTAACACGGCTTGCCGTCCTGCCCCGTCCAGGGCAGCTCCCTGATCCCGTCCACCTCGCGCCTGCCCCCGCTCATGCGGTGACCTCGGCTCCACGGATGACCCGAGCGCCGTCCGCCCCGCACGCGGCGATCCACAACGTCCTGCGGCGCGCACGGCGGCACCGTTCCTCGGCCATGCGCCGCTCGTGCGCGACGAGGTACGGGCGTACGAGCGGACTGTCCTCGCCTCGCGGGGGACGCTCGCCGGTGCGGTACGCGGTCGGCCCGCTCACGTAGTCGCAGGAGTACGGGTACAGGTAGAGGTCCCGCTTCCGCTTCCGCCGGTTTCGGCACCGCACCAGCGACTCAAGGAGCCGGGCGATAGCGTGCTTCATGTCAGCCTGCTTTCTCAGGGTGGCCATGCCCCCGGACCGTTCACCTCGGTCGCGGGGGTCTTCGTCTCTCGATCTCGATGACGAGTTCACTGCGTTCTGTAGCGAACCCATCACAGAGTGGGGTCGGAAGTGGCTACGCTGCCAGGGGTTGGGGGATGACAGTGCGCAGGTCAGGTCAGGGAGTTGAGGCCGCATGGAGATCACCCGGAAGCCGCGTACGCCGCGCGAGAAGTACGGGGAGGAGCTGAGGTTACGGCGGATCGCCGCCGGGCTGACGCAGGAGGCCCTGAGTGAGCAGGTGGTCTGTTCCCCCACGCTGATCAGTCATTGGGAGGCGGGGCGGCGGCTGCCGAAGCCGGACGACGCCCGGCGCATCGATATCGCGCTGAACACTGACGGTTTCTTCGTCCGCTGGCTGGCCGACCTGGACTCGAAGTTCGCCCGGTACTTCACGGTGGTAGCCGAGTTGGAGCGCGAGGCTACGGAGATTCGCCAGTACGGCGGCGCTCTCATCCCCGGTCTACTCCAGACGGGAGCGTACGCCCGTGCCGTGTTCGAGGCATATCGCCCGAACTACTGCCCGGAGGAACTTGACGAGTTCGTTGTCAGCCGCGCCAAACGCGCCCAACTGCTCAGTAAGTCGTCGACTCCGGTCGCCTGGACACTGCTCGACGAGGCCGCGCTCAGGCGTTGTGTCGGCGGACCGCACGCGATGGCGGAGCAACTGCACAAAGTGGCGGACATGGCCGAGGCCGGTCGCCTGCGGCTGCACGTACTGACCCTCGCATCCGGCGCACACGCCCTCCTGGAGAGCATGGTCTACCTGCTCAACTTCGCGGATGCCGCTCCGGTCTCGTACGTCGAGGGTCTTCACACTGGGCACCTGATGGATGATCCGGCGTCGGTGGCGGCATGCCACACGTCCTACACTCTCGCCCTGAGCGACGCGGCCCCGCAACGGGAGTCGTTGGCCCTCGTCAGAGCCATCGCGGAGGAGCACGAGCATGCACAACACCAAACCCAGCATTGACGACAGGTCACTGAACGGATGGCGCAAGTCGAGCTACAGCGGTGGGGCCAACGGCGAGTGCCTTGAGGTCGTCGACGGCTACGCCGCCGTCCCCGTACGCGACAGCAAGGCGGGCCGGACCGGCCCGACCGTCGTCTTCTCCGCAGGCGGCTGGGCGTCGTTCGTCGAAGCGGTCAAGGACGGCTACCTCGCCACCTGATCACGCACCGCGCCCCGGCGAACTCACCCTCACTACATTCAGGTTCGACGGGGCAATGTCACGCGCGGGACAGAAATGCCGCGCGCAAGCCCTGGTCCCTGAGGAGCCCCAGGGTCTCCTCCTCCCCGTCGAAGAGGAGATCCGCGGCCGGGTGACCGGACTGGTGGAACATCGAAGCCAATACGTCGGCGAGCGGGCGGTTCCATGCGATGCGAACCACCTCCGCGGCCTTACCGTGCTGGCCCCGGTCCGTGGCGATGCGCCAGAGCTCGACCGATTGCTTGGCTGTTCCGTAGGCAGTCCTGCGTCCCTCGACAAGGACTCCCCGGGTGTTGAGGCCGAACACCTCTATGCATGCGGCGCCCTGAGCAGTCAGGCTCTTGTACGTGCAGAGCGGCAGTACCAACCGAAGGTGGTTCAACGGGTCCTGGAGCGTGGGGTCGAGGAGGAGCGGACTACCGTCCTCCTCGGCGCGCGGGAACTTGTTTCGCTTCTGGTTACTGTTGCAGTACGAGCAGGCCAGCAGATGGTTGAGCCAGTCGAAAGTGCGCAGCGGGGCGAGGCTCTTCGGCTCGAAATGGTCGATGTCCGTGCCCTGCCCGTCACCGCAGTATATGCAGCGCTCATGGCCGGGAGCCATGTCCGCGAGAGCAGCGCTGAGTTCACCGTATACGCGACGACGTACGGTGGTGTGACCCCACAAATCTGCCGCCTTGGCCTTACGGTCAGGCTCCGCCGCCTCCGAGATCTGCTGGGTGTACGCCTTCAAGTGCGCCGCAGCGCCAGAGGGTAACTCGGTACGTCTCAGTCGGATCACTGCGAGTCGTCACCCTCTCCGTCCTCGATCTCCCCGGCAATCCGCTGAAGCTGGACGGACATCTCGTGGACGCGTGCTGTCGGCGAGCTTGAGAGCAAGCTCTTCAACTCCTTGTACCGCAAGACCGTCTCGGGTGAGGCGTCACCGTCGTACACCTTGGATTCCAGCGCCACGAACTCGGCCCGGACGTGCTCTGCCCTCTCGGAGTACGGAGTGTCGAGGCCGAAGAGGTCGGAGAGGACCGCGTCGTCACCACTGCCGTAGACCACGCGCTCGTACAGGTCCTCTGGGACTACCTCGGGAGCGGCATCTTCGTCCACACCCGGCAGGCGGATCAGTCCACCGGGATCGGCGGCCTGGCAGATGTACGGGCTGTGAGTCGTCACGATGAACTGGATGTTGGGAAAGTGCGAAGTCAGCCACGGGCCGATGCGCCGTTGCCAGGAGACGTGGAGATGGGCGTCGATCTCGTCGATGATCACGACGCCGGGGACCTGGAGGAGGCTTGGCCCCTCGCCGTCTCCGGCGAACACCTCGTCACCGAAGGCATCGTGAATCTGCCTCAGCAGGTCGACCACCAGCGCTGCCACGGTTCGGAAGCCGTCACTCATCTCCCGCAAGGGGTATCGGTGCCCGTCGCGTGTGACCCACAGTCCCTCGGAGTCCACCTCCTCGACGCGGTACCCGTCGGGAAGGAGCCCGTCTCCCAGGACGGAGAGCGCTGCCTCCTTGAGAGCCGTGGCGCCCTCACGCCCTTCCAACGCACGTAGATGCTGCTCGATCAGCCAGCCGACGCCTTCGGCCAGCGACGCATCCTCGTGAAACAGGCTCGCTTGCCGGGCTACGGGCCCCGATGCCAGCATCAGCCGCTGCACCTCTCCCGAGCCTCCGGCCATCCGTCGGAAGGGCCCGTACGCGGCACAGAACCAGCCCCTCGGGTTGTCGGCCCAGGGACCACGCTGAGCAGGGCTCGCGTTCTTGGCAGTCGAATACTTGCGTTCGGTCAGCGCCGGCTGGGCCGCCTTCCGGCCTCCGACGCCTTCGGCTGGAGCAGTCCATTGCAAGCCCACCCAGAAACTGTTCTTGGGGGTGCTTCCCGAGGCGGTGAACTTGTCGAAGGTCGTATCCCTGACGATCTTCGCCAGGGCGCTGCCGTCGGCCGACCCGCGTGCGATCCAGTTCTCGAAACCCTGGACCAGCCCCCGCGCGGGCACCGGCCCGCTCAGCGCCAAGGCCAAGGCCCGCAGCAACGTCGTCTTCCCGGCCCCGTTACGGCCTGCCAGAACCGTCCAGCCGGCATGCGAGCCGTCCGGGCGGGTCAGCGTCAGGTCGACGGTCCGCGAACCACGGAACGACTTGATGTTCTCGACGAACACGCGGGAGACGTACATGGGTGACGGTTCCGTCCGGTGGGAGAGGGGCGGCTATTCCGGTTCCGCGTCGGCCGGGACCTCGCCGCCCAGTGCCTCGGCGATCGCCGCGAACTCGCTGAGCGCCGCCTGAAGGTCCTGGACGATCTCGGCGGCGATCACCTCGGGCGGCAGAAGGCTGTCCGCGTCCTCAAGGGCGGGGTCCTTCATCCAGGTGAGGTCGAGGTTGACCTTGTCGCGCTTGACCAGTTCGTCGTACGTGTACGCCTTGAACCGGCCGGTTTCCTCGGCGGAGGTGTCCACCCGGTCGGCCGGCTTCTCGCCGTACGCCTGGACGAAGTCCTCCAGGTCGGCACGGGTCAGTGGGCGCTGCTTGAGGGTGAAGTGCTTGGCGGTACGGAGGTCGTACACCCAGACCTTGGTGGTGTGCGGCTTGCCGTCGGCGCGGGGGGTCTTCTTGTTGAAGAAGAGAACGTTGGCCTTCACGCCGCCCGCGTAGAAGATGCCGGTGGGCAGCCGCAGGATCGTGTGGAGGTCGAACTCGTCCAGCAGGCGCCGGCGAATCCTCTCGCCTGCGCCGCCCTCGAAGAGGACGTTGTCGGGGAGGACGACGGCCGCCCGGCCGTCGATGGCCGTCAGCGACATGATGTGCTGGAGGAAGTTGAGCTGCTTGTTGGTGGTGGTGGCGCGGAAGTCGTCACGGTCGTAGGAGATGTCCTCCCTCTCGGCCTTGCCTTCCGATCCGATGATGGTGATCGCCGACTTCTTGCCGAAGGGCGGGTTGGCGAGGACCAGTGAGGCGTGCTTGGCGCCCGGCTTCGTGGCGAGCGCGTCGCCGATGTCGATCAGGCTCTTGCCCTCGCTGCTGCCGATGCCGTGGAGCAGGAGGTTCATCGCGGCGAGGCGGGCGGTGCCGGGGACGAGTTCGTTGCCCCAGATCTTGCGACCCTCACCGAGCGCGAGGCGCTCTTCCCTGGTGAGGTCCTTCATGTGGTGCTTGCGGATGTAGGAGTGGGCGGCGATGAGGAAGCCACCGGTTCCGCAGGCGGGGTCGGTGATGGTGTCCTCGGGCCGGGGGCGCATCACCTCGACGATCGCGTCGATGAGCGGGCGGGGCGTGAAGTACTGGCCGGCGCCGGTCTTGGTGTCCTCGGCCCCCTTGGCGAGCAGCCCCTCGTACGCGTCGCCCTTCAGGTCCGCGTCCCCGACCGTCCAGTCCTGCTTGCCGATGAGGTCGACGACGAGCTTTTCGAGGAGGGCGGGCTCGGTGATGCGGTTCTGGGCCTTGGTGAAGATCGTGCCGAGGGTGGTACCGGGGCGAGTGCCGAGGGCGTCGAGCACGTTGCGGTAGTGGAGTTCGAGCGCCTGGCCCTTCTTGCTGGCGAGGGACTTCCAGGCGTACGCCGTCGGCACGATCTCGGCGGCGTCCGCCTCGGAGAAGGGGTCCTCGGCGATCTCGTCGACCATCTTGAGGAAGAGGAGGTACGAGAGCTGCTCGACGTACTCGATGGTGGAGAGGCCGTTGTCCCGGAGGACGTTGCAGTAGTTCCAGAGCTTGGCAACGAGGCTGTTGGTGTGGGCTGCGGCCTGCGGGGCCAGCACGATGTTGTCTTCGACGGGGGCGGTCACAGCTCGAACTCCTGCTGTAC
>NZ_JAFMPZ010000523.1 GCF_017353455.1 Streptomyces laculatispora | reverse complement strand
AAGGGTGAGTGGAAGCGCCTGCAGGACTTCCTGAAGAACCCGAAGGACAACGCGGGGACCCAGGCGAAACTGGAGTCCGACGCGGCCAAGGCGTACAAGAGCTGACGGGAGGACGACAGCCGAAGCGGGGGGCGCCGACGAGGCGTCCCCCGCAGACACCCAACCCCGCGGCGGGACCCCGGTACCCGCCCCCAGGCAGCCCGGCTCCGGGCAGCCGCCCGCCCGTGAGGTGCCCAGCCGCAAGAGCGTCACCGGCACCCGCAGGGTCATCGCGGCGCTCTTCCTGCTGCCCGCGCTGGCGCTGCTCGGCGCGCTCGTGGTGTATCCAATCGTGTACTCCGTCTACCGGTCCTTCTTCGACCAGGCGGGGACCGGTTTCGCCGGACTCGACAACTACAAGGCGCTGTTCACCGACGACACCATCCGTACCGCGGTCAAGAACAACGCGATCTGGGTCGTCCTGGCACCGACCGTCTCCACCGTCCTCGGCCTGATCTTCGCGGTGCTGACCGAACGCATCCGCTGGGGAACGGCGTTCAAGCTGATCGTCTTCATGCCGATGGCGATCTCGATGCTCGCCGCGGGCATCATCTTCCGGCTGGTGTACGACCAGGCACCGGAGCGGGGGGTCGCCAACGCCGTATGGGTGGGCGTGCACGACACGTTCGCCGAATCGACCGGGTTCCCCAAGGCGCATCCGCTGCCCGTCCACGCGCTGAAGGCGGCCGGCGGCGGGTCCTTCGTGACCAAGGTGCCGGTCCGGGCCGGGGAGCCGGTCCAACTGCCCCTGGTCGGGGTGGCGCCCGCGAAGATGCCCGGTGACGCGAAGCCCGCACGGGCCCCCGCGGCGGTGACCGGCGGGAAGATCACCGGCACCGCCTGGCTGGACTTCACCAAGGGCGGCGGCGGGAAGCCCAACGTCATCGACCCCAAGGAGCTCGGGCTCAAGGGCATCAAGGTCGAGGCCGTCAAGGACGGCGAGGTGGTCGCCTCGGCCACCGCCGGCGCCGACGGCACGTTCACGCTGCCCGCCGCGGCGGACGGCGCCGAACTCCGGCTGCCGGCCTCCAACTTCAAGGAGCCGTACAACGGGGTCGACTGGCTCGGGCCGACCCTGGTGACGCCCGGCATCATCGGCAGCTACGTCTGGATGTGGGCGGGCTTCGCCATGGTGCTGATCGCGGCCGGCCTGGCGGGCCTGCCGCGCGAACTCCTCGAAGCGGCCCGGGTGGACGGGGCCAACGAGTGGCAGGTGTTCCGCCGGATCACGGTGCCGATGCTCGCCCCGGTCCTCGCGGTGGTGCTGGTGACGCTGATGATCAACGTCCTGAAGGTCTTCGACCTGGTCTTCATCATCGCGCCGGGCTCCTCGCAGGACGACGCGAACGTGCTGGCGCTCCAGCTCTACCGGTCCTCGTTCGGCACGGACGCGGACCTGGGGATCGGCAGCGCCATCGCCGTGCTCCTGCTGCTGCTGGTGGTCCCGGTGATGCTCTTCAACATCAGGCGGATACGGAAGGAGGGGCGCCGATGACGACACCCTCGACCACGGCCCCGCCCGCCGGGGCGGGCGCCGCCCCGGACACCGGCGCGGCGAAGGCCGGACGGTCGCTCGGCGCCCGGATCGCGGCACGGGCCGGCGGCGGCGTGATGCGGGTCGTCCTGATCCTGGTGGCGCTGTTCTGGCTGATGCCCACCATCGGGCTGCTGCTGTCCTCGCTGCGCAGCGCGGACAAGATCGCGGCGACCGGCTGGTGGAAGGTCTTCACCGTCCCGTCCGAGCTGACCTTCGACAACTACGCCCGGCTGCTGGACAATTCGACGATCACCGATTCACTGCTCAGCACCGTCATGATCACCGTCCCGTCGACCGTCCTGGTCGTGGTGATCGGCTCGCTCGCCGGATACGCCTTCGCCTGGATGGAGTTCCCGGGCCGCGACTGGTGGTTCCTGGTGGTGGTGGGGCTCTTGGTGGTCCCGGTGCAGGTCGCGCTGATCCCGGTCTCCAAGCTCTTCGGCGCGGTCGGCATCTTCGAGACGACCTTCGGCGTGATCATCTTCCACACCGCCTTCGGCCTGCCCTTCGCGATCTTCCTGTTGCGGAACTTCTTCGCGGAGATCCCGCGGGAGCTGCTGGAGGCGGCGCGGCTCGACGGAGCGGGCGAGATCCGGCTCTTCACCCGGGTCGTGATGCCGCTGGGCGGTCCCGCGATCGCCTCGCTCGGGATCTTCCAGTTCCTCTGGGTGTGGAACGACATGCTGGTCGCACTGATCTTCGCGGACTCCGGCTCGCCGCCGATCACGGTCGCACTCCAGCAGCAGGTACGGCAGTTCGGCAACAACATCGACGTCCTGGCGCCCGGTGCCTTCGTTTCGATGGTGATACCGCTCGCGGTGTTCTTCGCCTTCCAGCGCCAGTTCGTCTCCGGCGTCATGGCGGGCGCGGTCAAGTAGCCGCCGGGCGTGATCCACACCCTCCCGGGGCATGTGCGTCAACGCGGGGCAGTCCGGTCAGCCACCATGGACTGCCCCGTCCGCGTGCCCGGGGTGCAGTGGTCCCGCACGCCCCTGGATGTCCAAGGTTCACTTAAGAGCGTGGGTAGTATGATAAGTGGGGCCTTCATCAGCCACGCGGTCGACCACATCGACGGCAGAGTGGTGCGTCTACCGGTCCCGGCCGGAATCACCGCGTCCATATCCATGGACCGGACGGCTCCGACCGGCCGGCGGCCCCACCAGGGCCCGGCCCGCCTGCCTCCCGACCACCGCACCCTTGTCAGCCCCCTGCCCGTTCTGCTGAGCGCCCCGCAGTAATCTGTGTGCGCCCCAGTACGCACAGTCCGAGAAAGAGTCTGTATGCCCCGGCTGAGTGTCATCATCCCCGTCCGCCGCGCCCGGGGAAGTCTGCGCGAGTGCCTGGAGTCGGTGCTCTCGCAGTCGTTCACGGACATCGAGGTGATCGGTGTGGATGACGGCGCTCCGGACGGTTCGGGACTGGTGCTGGACGAGTTCGCCGCGCGTGACAGCCGGGTCCAGGCCATCCACCTGCCCGAGGGCTCGGGAGCCCACGGCCGCCGCAACGCCGGGGCCGAGCGGGCCACCGGGGACTACCTCCTCTTCCTCGAGGGTCACTACATCTACCTTCCGGGCGCGCTGCAGGACATCGCGGACCGGCTGGAATCCGCCGACGCTCCCGATGTGCTGGTGTTCGGCCACCGCAAGCGCCCGTTCCGCGGCAAGACCCGGATGACCCGTTCGCTGGAGCTGCTGAGCGGCATGCCCGCGGGCCCGCACACCCTCGCCGCCCGCCCCGGCCTCCTGGACATCGCGCCGGTGTCCTGGAACCGGGCGGTCCGCCGCACCCTCGCCGAGAGCGAGAGCCTGGCCTTCGGCCCCGGCCCGCACGGTGAGCGCATGTACGCGCTGAAGACGCTCGCCGTCGCCGGTTCGGTCGCCACGCTGGGCACCGCCTGCGTCGAGCACCGCCAGCAGCGCTATCTGCCCGGCCTCGCGGACGCGGCGGAGCCGACGGCCGGCTCGACGCCGCTGGAGCTGGTCGACGCGTACGGCGAGCTGATGACGTTCGTCGAGGCGCGCCCGGCCCTGAGCCCCGTACGCGGGCTGATCTTCGACCGCGCGGTCCAGGAGCTGCTTTCCGCGTACCCGATGGTGACGAAGCGCCGCAGGCAGTACGTCAGCGCCGTCGCCTCGTTCCACAGCGGCCACCGCCCCGACGGCTTCACCTTCCCGGGCGGCGCGAAGGGGCTCCGGCCGCAGCTGATGGGCGGCGGGAAGTACGCCGCTCTCGGCGCCCTCGACACCGCCCTCGCCACCCGGCGGAGCCTGCGCACGGCCCCCAGCACGGCGCGGGCCAAGGCGAAGAAGTCGTTCACCGCGCGCTACTACAAGGCGCAGCGCAAGCTTCCGCTGGACCCGAAGCTCGCCGTCTACGCGGCCTACTGGAACCGCGGCGTGAGCTGCAACCCCGAGGCGATCTACCGCAAGGCCCAGGAGCTGGCCCCCGATGTGCACGGGGTCTGGGTGGTGTCGAAGAACCAGGTGGACTCGCTGCCGAAGGGCATCGACTACGTGGTGCCCGGCACCCGCCGCTACTGGTCGGCGCTGGCCCGTGCCACGTACTTCTTCAACAACGTCAACTTCGCCGACCACCTGGTCAAGCGCCCCGGCCAGATCCACGTGATGACCCACCACGGCACCCCGCTGAAGATCATGGGGATGGACCAGCAGAACTATCCGGCGGCCGCGCAGGGGCTCAACTTCGACCGGCTGCTCAAGCGGGTCGACCGGTGGGACTGGAGCGTCTCCGCCAACCCGCACTCGACCGAGGTGTGGTCCCGCGCCTACCCGAGTGCCGCGCGCTCGCTGGAGACGGGCTACCCCCGCAACGACGTCTTCGCGACGGCGACGCAGGAGCAGACCGACAAGATCCGCGAGGGGCTCGGCATCCGTCCCGGCCAGCGCGCCCTGCTGTACGCGCCCACCCACCGCGACTACGAGGCCGGCTTCACCAGCCGCCTCGACCTGGCCCGGTTCTGCGAGACGGTGGGCCCGGACACCGTGGTCATGGTCCGCGCGCACTACTTCTACGGCGGCGCCGGACTCCCCGAGAACCCGTCGATCATCGATGTCAGCGACCACCCGCGGATCGAGGACCTCTGCCTGGCCGCCGACGCGCTGATCACGGACTACTCGTCGGTGATGTTCGACTACGCCCACCTGAACCGCCCGATCGTGGTGCACGCCCCGGACTGGGAGACGTACCGCACGGTCCGCGGCGTGGTCTTCGACCTGCTGTCCGGCAAGCCCGGCGAGACCCCGGGTGCCGTCGCGACGACCACGGACGAGCTGGCCCGGGCGTTCACCGACGGCAGCTGGGACAGCCCGGCGAGCGAGGCACTGCTGAAGGCGTTCCGCGAGCGGTTCTGCCCGTACGACGACGGCCGCGCCGCGGAGCGCGTGGTGCGCCGGGTCCTGCTGGGCGAGGAGCCGGCGACCGGAACCGCCTGACCCACCCGATCGAGGCCGACGACCACGAGCAGCGAGCCGCCCCAGGTCCACATCGAGGTCCGCTCGTGCAGCACGGTCGCCCCGGCCAGCACGATCAGCAGATAGCCCAGCGCGTTGAACGGGTACGCGATGGAGAGCGGCACCTTGGCCAGGGTGGACATCCAGGCGAGGGCGGAGACCGCGAAGATCACCAGCCCGACCACCACCCAGGGGCTGGTGGCGGCCCGCAGGGCGACGGAGCCGCCGTGCTCCCCGGCGGCGGCCGCGGCGCCCTTCATCCCGTGTTTGAGCATGATCTGGCCGCCCGCGGACGAGAACACGGCGAACAGCAGCAGCAGCAGGCTGGGAAGGGGCAAGACCTTGCTCCTGACGGCGGCGGCCGGATTCTCGGACGCTTGGGCGGCGGTGGGTTGGGGAACGGTCGCCTCAGACGGCGACCCGGTCGGCAGGGACGTACTGCGGGTTGAGGATGTCCTGTACATCGACGTGCTCTCCAGCGATGATCGTCTCGGCCGCATGCGGGGTGAGCAGTGCGACGTGCTGATAGCCGAACAGCGTCGGCCTGATCCGGGTCAGCAGCCTGGACAACCCGCCGAGTACCGCGGCCAGCGGGCCCCGTCCGAGCAGCGACCAGAACGGCGCCCCCGTCGAGGTGATGTCCAGGACGTCGTAGCCCGCGTTGCGTACCGTGCGGCGCAGGCTGGCCCGGGTGAAGAACCGCAGATGCGTTTCGTCGAGGATGCCGCGGCGGTCGTAGTCGAAGGCGCCGAGCGCGACGCGCATCCGTGAGTACCAGTGGCTGAAGTTCGGAACGGACAGCAGCACCTGGCCGCCCGGCCGGAGCACGGTGGCGACCTCGGTGAGCACCCGCTCGGGGCGGGAGAGATGCTCGATGACGTCCCCGGCGACGACGTAGTCGAAGTCGACGCCGGCCTCGACCGGCAGGCCCTCCTCCAGATTGGCGAGGTGGAAGTACGTGCACTTCTCCCGTACTCCGGGAACCTCGACGAAGTCCACACCGGTC
The DNA here is from genome assembly GCF_017353455.1 of Streptomyces laculatispora. Classification (GTDB taxonomy): domain Bacteria; phylum Actinomycetota; class Actinomycetes; order Streptomycetales; family Streptomycetaceae; genus Streptomyces; species Streptomyces laculatispora. The sequence continues at coordinate 16,238 of NZ_JAFMPZ010000523.1, read as the reverse complement.
ACCTCGTGGCCGAGTGCCTCCAGCCGCTCCGCGAACAGACCGCCGGAACAGCCGAGGTCCAGGACCCGGCCGGGCGGCAGCTTCCGCATCTTCTCCAGGATGACCGCGTGCGAGGAGCCGTCGCCCTCCTTGAAGGCGTACTCGACGGGTTTCGGGATCCAGGCGCAGGTGCCGAACCCCTTGACCGCCAGGCGGTATTCGAGGACGTCCTTGACGACGTCCTTCGCGTACTTCATGCCGTTGACGTAGCAGATCTCGTCGCCGTAGTACGTGGGCACGGGGATCTCCTTGATCCGCATTCCCGCGTTGAGGAGCTGGACGATGATCTGGGTGTCGAAGTCGAAGGCGTCGGTGTTCCGGTCGATCGGCAGCCTCTTCAGCGCCTCGACGCTGTAGGCGCGGTACCCGGAGTGGAATTCGGTCAGCTGCGAACCGAGGAGGCCGTTCTCCAGCCGGGTGAGAATGCGGTTGCCCAGCCACTTGTAGACCGGCATTCCGCCCTTGAGGGCAGTGCCGGATTTCATCATCCGCGATCCGAACACCGCTTCGCATTCGCCGCGTTCGATCGGGGCGACCATATCGGGGAGCAGTTCCGGGGCGTACTGTCCGTCGCCGTGCAGGAGCACGATGATGTCCAGTCCGTGCGCGGCTGCCAGCGCGTATCCGGCCTTCTGGTTTCCGCCGTATCCCAGGTTCTTGGTGTGCCGCATCACCACGGTCCGCGGCATTCCGTCCGCCTGGGACCATCGGCAGCCGGCGGTGAAGGTCGCATCATGACTGGCGTCGTCGAGAATGAGGATCTCGTCGACCCTGGACCGGAAGTCCTCCGGAATCCGGTCGAGGGTCTTCTCCAGCGTTGTCTCCGCGTTGTACGCGACCACCAGGATGCCGATCCTGGGGCTCGGGCTTTCCTTCACGGGGCGTTCTCCAGTTGCGCTCGGTGCTCGGTGCTGGGGTCGAGGACGGTTGGGCGGGGGGATGCGGCGCCGCTGCGCGCGGTCAGTTGACCGCGGAACCGGAGGGCCGCGAGGTACGGGGAGCGCCGAGCGGTGCCCGCTCGGCGGGGGGCTTCGGGGGTGTGTCCGGCTGAGCGGCGAGGATCCGGCGGACGCCGACGGCGAGGCCGACCGCGAGGACGGTCCATCCGGCGGCGCCCACTTCCAGCGTCAGCTCGTTCCAGCGCACGGCGGAGCGTCCGCTGTAGCCGAGGACGGCGGTCAGCCCGGCCGCACAGCTGTACGCGAGCCCTTCCCAGAACCCGAGAACGAACGTTCCGGCGGCCGCCCAGGTCAGGTACTGCAGACCGGAGGCGGTGGACAGGAGCAGCAGCAGGCCCAGGGTGACGCCAACGGCCCCGGGCAGCTGACCGGGCCGCAGCCACGCCAGCCAGACCCCGGCCGCCACGCAGACCAGCGCGAAGAGGAAGTGGCCGCCGCCCTGCATGGAGGTGATGACGGAATCCGGCAGCCCGAGCACATCGGCGAACCGGACCAGCCCCCAGAGGTGGTAGGTGCCGCCCGCGTACTCCAGGACGTTCTCCCTGAGGTGCTGCGGCACGGTCACCAGGACCGGCCCCCACACCAGGGCGAACAGCGCGCCGAACCCGGCGGCGAAGCGGACCAGCACCGGCCGGCCGCCGCGCAGCGCGGCGACGAACAGCGCCGGGATCACCACCACCGGAATGAACTTGACGCTGATCGAGAGCGCCGCGGCCACTCCCGCGGCCAACGGCGACTTCCGGTCGGCCAGCAGATGGGCGGCGGCCAGGGCGAACGCGATGGCGACCGCGTCGGTGTTGCCGTGATAGCCGGAGGTGGCGATCAGTACCGGGCTGACGGCGACTCCGACGCCGCACAGCACCGCCGTCCCCTGGGCGGCCCGCCGCCGGACGATCTCGAACACGAGAATCGCGCAGCAGAAGTCGGCGATGGACGCGGGTGAGCGGATGAGCGTGGCGAACGACATTCCGAGTTCGGAAAGACCGTTCAGGCCGAGCAGCATCCAGCCGGCCAGCGGCGGATGGTTGTAGACGGGCAGTCCGGGCAGCGGGTGTTCATAGATCCGGACGGGGCCGTAGACGGTGACCGCCTTGGCGAAATCCGCGAAGATGCGCACATCGGCCGGGCCCGGCGTATTCGCCGCGATGAGCATGCGAGTCAGGAGGCCGACGGCCGCGGCAACGAGCACGACGGCTCTCGCGCGCCGCACGTCCCAGGACTCGCACCGCATTCGGATACCCATGAAAGCAGAACGTAGCAACCCGGCGACGCTATGCAACGCACCGATGAACACACTTATGGGGCTCGCGGCTCGAATGCGCTGCGGGTCTGCACAAACACCGGGAATGCCGAATCACTCGAACGGTTCACGCAGTTCGGTCAGTCCGTACGTCAATTCCCGTTCACCGCGGCGTCGTACCGCGGTTCACCACACGCCGGTGCCCGGCCGGTACGGGTACCGGCCGGGCACATGTGCCCCTGCGGGGGCGACGTTTCGCGCGATACGCGGACTACAGCATCCGGTCGACCACCCGGGCCGTCGCACGGCCGTCGTCGAGGTCGCAGAAGTCCCGCCGAAATGCCTCGTAGGCTTCCGCGTGTCCCGCGATGGCCCGGACCGGGTCGCGCAGGGCGTCGATCAGGTCGTCGGAGCCCGGGATCAGCGGGCCGGGAGCACGCGCCTCGAAGTCGAAGCTGAATCCGCGCAGCGTGTCGCGGTAGTGCTCCAGGTCGTAGGTGTGGAAGAGCATCGGACGGCCGGTCTGGGCGAAGTCGAACATCAGCGAGGAGTAGTCGGTGACCAGCGCGTCGCTGATCAGCATCAGCTCGCCGACGTCCGGGTAGCGCGAGACGTCGCGAACGAATCCGGTGCCGCTGTCCGGGAGCCGGTCGGTGACCATGTAGTGACGGCGCACCAGCAGCACGGTGTCCGCGCCCAGTTCGCGTTCGGCCGCGGCCAGGTCGAGCTGGAGGCCCAGGGAGTAGCGCCCGCCGCCCAGCTGCTGGTCCTCGCGCCAGGTCGGCGCGTACAGCACGACCCGCTTGCCCGCGGGAATCCCGAGCCTCTCCCGTACCGCCTCGGCGACCTTCGTCCGGTCGGGGGCGTGGAAGAGGTCGTTACGCGGATAGCCGCACTCCAGGACCTCGCCCTCGAAACCGAACGAACGGCGCAGGACGGGGGTGGAGAACGTGTTCGGGGAGACCAGGAAGCTCCACTGCCGGGCGCGCTGCTTGAGCGTGCCGATGTAGGCGGTGTTCGCCTGGATCGTGCCCGCGAGCTCAAGGCCGATGCGCTTGAGCGGGGTGCCGTGCCAGGTCTGGACGACGGTCTGGTCCTCGCGCCGCACGAACCACTCGGGCAGCTGGGTGTTGGTGACGATGTGCCGGCTGCGGGCCAGCGCCTCGTGCCAGGCGGCCGAGCCGTGCTCCACGGCGGTGGCGCCCGCGGGGATGATGGCCTGCTGGTCGCGCACCACCCACAGGTGCTCCAACTCGGCTCCCCTGAGCACCAGTTCCTCGTAGACCGCACGCGGCGAGTCGGAGAACTGGCGGCCGTCGAAGCTGCTGTAGAGGGCGGCCTCGCGCAGCGGCGCGGTGCGCTGCGCCGCGTAGGAGTCGCTCAACAGCTTCTTGGCGCGCAGACCGCGCTCCGAGGCAGTGAGCACCGGGGCGGAGACGACCAGGAGCTGGTCGCCGAAGCGCCGCTCGATGGTGTAGTCGCGGCCGGTGAGGGTGCGGGTGGCGGGCAGGCTGCGGAAGGCGGCGGCCGGGATGCGCAGCGCGATGTCGCCGCTCTCGTCGCCCGCGCCCTTCTCGCGGAAGAAGAAGTACCAGTTGCCCTCACCGAGCGGGAGCGGGCCGCCGGGTCCCTCGACGGCGTCCGGCCGCAGTTCGGCGCGGAAGCGCCGTGCGTCGTCGTCGCCGGAGAACTCGACCGGGAAGGTCGCCTCCTCGCGGTGGCTGCTGTTCTGGGCCACCAGCTCGACGGGGTGCGCCGGGTCCTCGGGGAAGGTGCCCTCCAGGAACAGCCGCCCGTCATCGGTCCAGCTCGCCAGCTCGACGGCGGGCTGCACGGTGCGGTCGCTGATCAGCAGGTTCCCGCGGGAGCTCGTGACGAAGGCGAGCTCGCGGCGCACGCCGTCCGCGCCGTCGCCGAGCGGGTAGCGGCCGGGCAGCACGGGGCCGGGCACGTCGATCGGCGTCCTCTGGTTCTTGGGGCCGACCAGGTGGACGCTGTACCCGAGGCTCTTCGGCGCGTCGTCCGCCGTGGGACGGGCCTCGGTGACAGCCGCGAGCGGGAGCTCCGCGGTGAAGCGGCGCCAGCCGGCGGCCGAGGACTCGGTGCCCTCGCCCACCGTGACCGGGACGTCGTACGCGGTGCCGGTGGCCTTGTGCGTGAGGCCGAGCCGCAGCGCGCCGCCCGCGAGGCGGTCGCGGACCATGCCGGACACCATGACGGTGCCGGACGTGTCGCCCGCGCGGTGGGTCTCGAACCGGGCGTCGATCCGCTCCGCGTGCAGCACCAGCTTGTCGGCGTCGAAGGCCGGGACGATCCGGTGGTCCCCGTCCGGCCGGTACACGGGCGGTGCCACGGAGGCCTCGCGGACGGAGGGGAAGGAGCGGCGCAGCAGGCCGTTCCTGGCGATGCCGATCTCCAGCTGCCAGGTGAGCTGCTTGGGCGTGCCGTCGGCGGCGATGCGGAGCTTCGCCGGGTCGATGACCGCCTCGAAGCCCGCCCGGTCGTAGTCGTGCAGGCTCTGGCGGGAGCGGGCGGTGGCCTCCTGCTCGTCGGTCCTGCGCAGCCGCAGCGGCACCACGTTGCGCCGGCCGGCCCGCAGCCAGCCGATCCGGAACTCGCTGGGGCCCGCGGCGACGGGCAGGTTGCGGATGTAGGCGTACCCCTTGAGGTGCAGCTTGCCGTCGCGCCACTGCGCGTCCCGCAGCCGGGCGGCGAGCGGGAGGTCGCGGTCGGCCACGCGCAGCACCTGGGCCGGCACCGGCTGCTTCAGCACCGGGTATTCGGCCTGCCGGCGGCGCACCCCGCGTACGGCGAACGCCCCGGGCTCGCGCTTGTCGTAGGCGAGCAGCGCCAGCAGCTCCTCCATGCGGTGCTCGCGCACCAGGTACCACATCAGGCGCAGCCGCAGCGGGAGTCCGTCGAGAACCGTCGGGTCGACCTGGTCGATGAAGGCGTTGCAGTGCGTCAGGAAGGCCTCGCGGTATTCCGCGTCACCGTCGGGGAGGACCTCCATGAAGTACCAGAGGTCGTTGGCGAGGGCGTGCGCCTCGTAGTGGTTCTTGTCGGCGGGCGTGCGGTTCTCCGCCAGGAAGGTGGAGACCCCCTGCACGTGCGCGACCCGGTCGCGGACGCCGCGGACGACGGCCCGGCTGGTGGTGATCGAGCCCGGCCTGTCCCGCCACTGGTAGACGGGGTCCTTCACGATGTCGACGGAGCCGGCCAGGAAGTGGGCCGGCAGCACGACGGGGATGTCCTCGTAGAGCGCGCCGACCGGGAAGGCGAACTCGTGCTTGTCCCAGAAGGAGCGGCGGAAGACCTTGTTGCAGGCGATCCGGTCGCCGAGGAGATCCAGGTCGCGCGAGACGTGGGTGCGCAGCCGGGTCGTGGCCATGGGCTTGCGGAACATCGGCGACTGCTGGAGCTTGCCGCCGGCGCGCAGCCGCAGCACATTGCCGGACGCGAGGTCCGAGCCGGTCTCCTCCAGCGCCCCGACGAGCAGCTCGTACGCGTTCGACGGGATGATGTCGTCGCTGTCGACGAAGGCCAGGTAGCGGCTCTCCGGGTCGCAGTTGCGGACACCGGTGTTACGGGCGTGCCCCAGCCCGCCGTTCTTCTGGCTCACCAGCCGGAAGCGGTCGTCCTGCGCGGCGAACTCGGCGGCCAGAGCTGCACTGCCGTCGGTGGACCCGTCGTCGACCATCACCACCTCGAGGTCGGTCATGGTCTGCTCCGCGAGGGACTTCAGGCAGTCCGTCAGGAAGAGTTCCACGTTATAGACGGGGACAACGACACTGAGCCGTGGCGGCATGTTGAGCACGTCCGTTCATCGGGGGCCTGGCTGTCCGTATGGCTCAACCGTGTGAACGGTCGGGGGTCACCGGTTACGGTCCCGAACGAGTGACTACGCCTGCACCGTGCTCGCCCCGTGGGCAAAGCCGCTCCGATCCAGGGTTCGTCCTCGGCGGTGACGGCAGTGCCCGGGGCTTCGCCCGGACGGCCCGGGAGCACGGTGTGGCGCATGCTCCGGGAGGCCCGGTGGGCGGCCCGCCCACCAGACTATCCGATGGACCGGCAGCTCTTAAAAGCACACTCACACCCCGGTCCGAAGCGGCAGCCGGGGACGGACCCGCTCGGAACCACCGGGTCTGCCGCCAGACAAGACGCGGAACGCGCGAGGCCGGTTCCTTCCCGCGGTCAGCGGGTGAGCGCGGCCACGGCCGAGGCCGCCAGATCGTCCAGATACCCCGCGGGCAGCTCGCCCCGGACCACCGCGAGGCGCCAGTAGAGCGGGCCGACGATCAGGTCGAGGGCGCGGTCGGGGTCGCTGCCCTCCGGCAGTTCCCCGCGCGCCACGGCGTCCCGTACGACCACGGCGGCGATGCCCAGCTGCGGGTCGAGCAGGGCGGCCTTGATGGTGGCGGAGATCTCCGGGTTCCGGGCCGCCTCGACGAGCAGGTCCGGGATGACCTGGGAGGCGAGCGGGTGGCGCAGGGCGTAGGCGGCCAGTTCGAGCACGGCGCGGACGTCCCCGTACAGCGAGCCGGTGGCCGGGGCGGGCATGCCCTGCACCGCGACGGCGGAGACCAGGTCGAGGACCATGTGCAGTTTGGACTTCCAGCGGCGGTAGACCGCGGTCTTGCCGACGCCCGCGCGCCGGGCGATGCCCTCGATGGACATCCGGGCGAAGCCGACCGCGGCCAGCTCCTCGAAGACCGCGCTGCGGATCGCATCGGTCACGTCCTCGCGCAGCACGGCGGCTCCGGCGGGGACACGGCGGCGGCTTCCCGGGTCGGTGGTCATGGCCCGAATCATAGTCCGCGACGACGAAACGGTTGCGTTGCGACGTCGTCTCGTCCTACCCTCGGCGTTGCGACGATACGGTTCCGTCCCGTCGCTTGCGTGTGTCCCTCCCCCCCTCGACGAAAGCGATCGTGGTGAGCCAGACAACAGCTCCGGCGGCCCCGGCGGTCACCCCGCCCGACGCGTCCCCTCCCGTGTACGCGCCCGGAGAGCTCGCGGCCCTCGCCGCCCGGCACGGGCTGACCGTGAGCGGGGCCCGGCCGTCCCTTCCCGCGTACGTCAGGGAACTGTGGGGACGGCGGCACTTCATCACGGCCTTCGCCACCGCCAAGCTCACCGCCCAGTACAGCCAGGCGAAGCTCGGCCAGATCTGGCAGATCATGACCCCGCTGCTCAACGCGACGGTCTACTACTTCATCTTCGGCGTCCTGATGAAGACGAAGCACGGCGTCCCGGACTACGTCCCGTTCCTGGTCACCGGCGTCTTCATCTGGACCTTCACCAGCAGCTCGATCACCGCGGGCACCCGCGCGATCAGCGGCAACATCGGGCTCGTGCGGGCCCTGCACTTCCCGCGCGCCTCGCTGCCCATCGCGCTGGCCCTGCAACAGCTCCAGCAGCTGATCTTCTCGCTGGGCGCACTGGTGCTGATCCTGCTGGTGTTCGGCCAGTACCCGCAGCCCTCCTGGCTGCTGGCCGTACCGGCCCTGACGCTGCAGGCCGTCTTCAACACCGGCATCTCGATGGCCATGGCCCGCCTCGCCGCGCGGACCCCGGACATCGCCCAGCTGACACCGTTCATCCTGCGCACCTGGATGTACGCGTCGGGCGTGATGTGGAGCATCGGCACGATGCTCCAGGGCGACCGGGTCCCGCACCTGGTGAAGCTGGCGCTGGAGATCAATCCGGCCGCCGTCTTCATCAACCTGATGCGGTTCGCGCTCATCGACAGCTTCGACGGCGGACAGCTGCCCCCGCACGTGTGGGCCATCGCCACGGGCTGGGCCCTGGTGTGCGGCGTGGGCGGATTCATCTACTTCTGGCAGGCCGAGGAGAGTTACGGACGTGGCTGACAGCACTTCGCCCGGAGTACCGACGGTCGTCGTCGACGACGTCCACATCACGTACAAGGTCAACGGCGCCCGCACCGGCAAGGGCAGCGCCACTTCGGCCCTCAGCCGGCTCGCCTCGCGCCGGCAGTCCCCCGGGGTGCGCGAGGTGCACGCCGTGAAGGGGGTCAGCTTCGCCGCGTACAAGGGGGAGGCGATCGGCCTGATCGGCTCCAACGGCTCGGGGAAGTCGACGCTGCTGAAGGCCATCGCCGGTCTGCTGCCCGCCACGAGGGGCCGCGTCCACACCCAGGGCCAGCCCTCGCTGCTCGGGGTGAACGCCGCGCTGATGAGCGATCTGACCGGCGAGCGCAACGTCGTCCTCGGCGGACTCGCGATGGGCATGAGCCGCAACGAGATCCGCGAGCGCTACGAGGGGATCGTCGACTTCTCCGGCATCAACGAGAAGGGCGACTTCATCACCCTGCCGATGCGCACGTACTCCTCCGGCATGGGCGCCCGGCTGCGCTTCTCGATCGCCGCGGCCAAGGACCACGACGTGCTGCTGATCGACGAGGCCCTGTCCACCGGTGACGCCAAGTTCCAGCGCCGCAGCAAGGAACGGATCATCGAACTGCGTCAGCAGGCCGGCACGGTCTTCCTGGTCAGCCACCACAACAAGTCGATCACCGAGACCTGCGACCGGGCGATCTGGCTGGAGGCGGGAACGCTGCGCATGGACGGCCCGGCGAAAGAAGTGGTCGCCGCCTACGAGAAGTTCACCGGCAAGAAATAACCGCCCCCGGCCCGGGGGCGGCACTTCGAGCCCGTCCGGCGACTGAGGGCGAGGCGGCCGCCGGACACACCCGGCAGCCGCCTCGCCCCCGCCACCGCTACGCGTGCGTACGCAGCAGCGTCCGCATCGTCCGCATCGCCACCGACAGGTTCGCCAGGTCGAACGCGTCCGACCCCTGGATCTCCTCCAGCGTGGAGCGCGACCGCGTCAGGATCGCCGCGTTCTTCTCCTCCCACGCCTCGAACCGCTCCTGCGGCGTGGAGGACCCGTTGCCCACACTCAGCACGTCACCCGTGAGCGCCGCGTGAGCGGCGTACAGGTCCTCGCGGATGGACGCGCGGGCCATCGACTGCCAGCGGTCGGCCCGCGGCAGCTCGATGATCCGGTCCATCAGCTGGGTGATGGACAGCCGGTCGGCGAGGTCGTAGTACACCTCGGCGACGGACAGCGGGTCCTTCTCCGTACGGTCCGCGATCGCCACGATGTCGAGCGTCGGGAAGGCGGACGAGAATCCGGCGACGCGTTGCGCCAGCTCGTCCGGGACACCCGCCTCGGTGAGCTCGTCCAGGATCGACTGGTACCACTTCTGGTCGGCGCCCATCAGCATCTTGGGCAGCTCGGCCCAGACCTGCTCGACACCGGCCCGGAAGAAGTCGATCGTCCCGGCGATCTCCAGCGGCTGCGGCCGGTTGCCGAGCAGCCAGCGCGAACCGCGCTCGACGAGCCGCCGCGAGTGCAGCCTGATCCGGGTCTGCACATCGGCGGGCACCCGGTTGTCGAGCGCCTCCACGGCGTCCCACACCCTGCCGAGCCCGAAGATCTCACGGGCCGCGACCTGCGCCCGCACGATCTCCTCGATCGAGGCCCCGGTCTCTTCCCGCAGCCGGTGCAGGAACGTCGAACCGCCGCTGTTCACCGTGTCGTTGACCAGCACCGTGGTGATGATCTCGCGGCGCAGCGCGTGCCCGTCGACCGCCTCCGGGAACTGCTCGCGCAGCTGCCGCGGGAAGTAGGCGTGCAGCAGCTTCTGCAGGTACTCGTCGTCCGGCAGGCTGGTCCCGATCAGCTCCTGCGCCGCCGTGATCTTCGTGTAGGCGAGCAGCACGGCCAGCTCGGGCTGGCTGAGCCCCTTGCCGGCGCTCAGCAGCTCGCGGATCTGCCGGTCGTTGGGCAGGAACTCGAGCCCCCGGTCGAGATGGCCGTCGCGGCCCAGCCGGCGCATGAAGCGTTGGTGGGCGTGGAGCAGCGAGGGCGCCTGCGCGACCGCGTTGGAGAGCGCCGTGTTCTGCGCGTAGTTGTTGCGCAGCACCAGATGACCGATCTCGTCGGTCATCTCGGCCAGCAGCTTGTTGCGCTGCTTGACGGTCATGTCGCCGTCCCGTACCAGCCCGTTGAGCAGGATCTTGATGTTCACCTCGTGGTCGGAGGTGTCCACCCCGGCGCTGTTGTCGATCGCGTCGGTGTTGATCCGGCCGCCGGTGCGGGCGAACTCGATCCGGCCCAGCTGGGTGGCGCCGAGGTTGCCGCCCTCGCCGACGACCCTGGCCCGCAGGTCCTCGCCGTTGACACGGATCGCGTCGTTGGCCTTGTCGCCGACGTCCGCGTTCGACTCGGCGGAGGACTTGATGTACGTACCGATGCCGCCGTTCCACAGCAGATCGACGCGGGCCTTGAGGATCGTCTGCATCAGGTCGGCGGGCGTCATCTTGGTGACCCCCGACTCGATGCCGAGCGCCTCGCGGATGTGCGCGTTGACCGGGATGGACTTGGCGCTGCGCGGGTGGATGCCGCCGCCCGCGGAGATCAGTTCCTTCTTGTAGTCGGCCCAGGAGCTGCGCGGCAGGTCGAAGAGGCGGCGCCGCTCGGCGTACGAGATCGCGGCGTCCGGCTTCGGGTCGATGAAGATGTGCCGGTGGTCGAAGGCCGCGACGAGCCGGATGTGCTCGGAGAGCAGCATCCCGTTGCCGAACACGTCACCCGACATGTCGCCGACGCCGACGACGGTGAAGTCCTCGGTCTGGGTGTCGTGGCCGAGCTCGCGGAAGTGCCGCTTGACGGACTCCCAGGCGCCCCGGGCGGTGATGCCCATGCCCTTGTGGTCGTAGCCGGCGGAGCCGCCCGAGGCGAAGGCGTCGCCCAGCCAGAAGCCGTACGCGACGGCGACCTCGTTGGCGATGTCGGAGAACTTCGCGGTGCCCTTGTCGGCGGCGACGACGAGGTAGGTGTCGTCCTCGTCGTGCCGGACGACGTCCTTGGGGTGCACGACCTCGCCGGTCACCATGTTGTCGGTGATGTCGAGCAGTGCCGAGATGAAGGTGCGGTACGAGGCGATGCCCTCGGCCATCCAGGCGTCACGGTCGACGGCCGGGTCGGGGAGCTGCTTGGCGACGAAGCCGCCCTTGGCGCCGACCGGCACGATGACGGTGTTCTTCACCATCTGTGCCTTGACCAGGCCGAGGATCTCGGTACGGAAGTCCTCGCGGCGGTCGGACCAGCGCAGACCACCGCGGGCGACCTTGCCGAACCGCAGGTGGACGCCCTCGACCCGCGGCGAGTAGACCCAGATCTCGAACGCCGGGCGCGGGGCCGGGAGGTCCGGGATGGACTGCGGGTCGAACTTCATCGACACGTAGTTGTGCGGCAGGCCGCTGTCCGCGCGCTGGAAGAAGTTGGTGCGCAGGGTGGCCTTGATGACGGTGAGGAAGGACCGCAGGATCCGGTCCTCGTCGAGCGAGGCGACCTGGTCCAGGGCCCCGTCGAGCTCTTCGAGGAGCCCGTCGGTCAGCTCCGTGCCCGCGCTCTGGCGCCCCGGCGACATCCGGGCCTCGAAGAGCGAGACCAGCAGCCGGGTGGTGTGGACGTTGTTCTGGAGAGTGCTCTCCATGTAGTCCTGGCTGAAGGTCGATCCGGCCTGGCGCAGGTACTTCGCGTAGGCGCGCAGCACCATCGCCTGGCGCCAGTTCAGACCGGCGCTCAGCACCAGCGCGTTGAAGCCGTCGTTCTCGGCCTCGCCGGTCCACACGGCGGCGAAGGCCTCCTGGAACCGCTCGCGGGCGTCGTCGGCCAGGTGGCTGCCGCCGCCCGCGCCCTGCGGCATCCGCAGCCCGAAGTCGTAGATCCAGGCGTGCGTACGGTCCGCACAGCGCAGTTCGTACGGACGCTCGTCGACGACCTCGACCCCGAGGCGCTGGAGCGCCGGCAGGACGGCGGAGAGGGAGACCTGCTCGCCGGTCCGGTAGATCTTGAAGCGGCGCTCGCCGGGGGCGGCGCCGACCGGCTCGTACAGGCTGAGGGCGAAGTCCCGCTCGTGCTCCTTGAGGGCTTCGAGGTGGACCAGGTCGGCCACGGCCGCGCGCGCTGAGTGGTCGGCCTTGTAGCCCTCGGGGAACGAGTGCCCGTACTGGCGCAGCAGCTCGGCGGCGCGCTCCTCGCCGCACTCGGCGTTCAGCGCCTCCTGGAAGCCGTCGGCCCAGGAGCGGGCGGCCTCGACGAGCCGGGCCTCGATGCGGTCGGCCTCGGCGTCGGTGAGGCCGGTCAGCTCGCTGCCGGGGGCGACCCGGACGACGAAGTGCAGCCTGGAGAGGATCGACTCGGTGTTCCAGGCGGTGAAGTCGACGCTGGTGCCGTTCAGCTCCTCCTTGAGGATGTCGATCAGCCGCAGGCGTACGCCGGTGGTGTAGCGGTCGCGCGGCAGGTAGACGATCGCGGAGTAGTAGCGCCCGTACTCGTCCTGGCGCAGGTAGAGCCGGAGCCGGCGCCGCTCCTGGAGGTAGAGCACCGAGGTGACGACGGAGCGCAGCTGGTCGGGCGGCGTCTGGAACAGCTCGTCGCGCGGGTACGTCTCCAGGATCTGGAGCAGGTCGCGGCCGTCGTGGCTGTTGTACGAGAAGCCCGCGCCCTCCAGCACCTCGGCCACCTTGCGGCGGACGACGGGCACCCGGCGCACGGACTCGGTGTAGGCGGCGGACGAGAACAGTCCGAGGAAGCGGCGCTCACCGATGACATTGCCCTCGGCGTCGAACTTCTTCACGCCGACGTAGTCGAGGTAGCTGGGGCGGTGCACGGTCGCCCGGCTGTTGGCCTTGGTGAGGATGAGGAGCTTGTGCTCCCGCGCCTTGGCGCGGGCGTCGGCGGGCAGCCGGTCGAAGGAGGGGCTGACCGGGTGCGCCTCGTCCTCGCTGTGGTGCGGGTCGGAGCGCAGGATGCCGAGGCCGGTGCCGGGTACGGCGGCCAGCGCGTCGGAGTCCTTCAGCTCGTACTCGCGGTAGCCGAGGAAGGTGAAGTGGTCGGCGGCCAGCCAGCGCAGCAGCTCCCTGGCCTCGTTCACCTCGTCGTCGGCGAGGTCGTCGAGCGGCTCGCCGGGCAGGTCGTCGGCGATGCGCAGCGCCGCGTCCCGCATCTTCTCCCAGTCCTCGACGGTCTCCCGTACGTCGGAGAGCACGCGCAGCAGGTCGGCCTGGATCTGCTTGAGGTCGGCACGGTCGGACTCACGGTCGATCTCGACGTGGATCCAGGACTCGACGAGCGCGTCGTGCGGCAGCTCGGCCTTGGCGTCCTTCGCCCCCTTGGCGTTCTTGCGCCCGTTCTGCACACCGGTCGAAATGCCGGCGCCGTCGGCGAGGACCTCGATCAGCTTGCCGGCCACATCGCGTCGGACGATGACCTGCGGGTGGATCACGACATGGATGCCACGCCCCTGGCGGGACAGCTCATTGGTGACGGAGTCCACCAGGAACGGCATGTCGTCCGTGACGACCTCGACGACGGAGTGGCTGCAGGTCCAGCCGTTCTCCTCGACGGTCGGGGTGTGCACCCGGACGTTCGCCGTGCCCTGCGGGCGGTTCTCCGCGAGCCGGTAGTGGGAGGAGGCGGCGCCGAAGACATCGACCGGGTCCCGGCCGCCGATGTCCTCCGGAGCGGTGTGGAGGTAGTAGCGCTGGAGATAGGCGAGCAGCACGTCCTGGCGCGAACGCTCCTGCCCGGCCCCGTTGCCGTTGTCGGCCCCGGTGGCCGCAACGTGCACCCGGGGGGTACCGCCCGGGCCACCGACACCACCGCCCGGGCTGTTGTCAGCTACCTTGGCGGCCCGTGCGAGCAGCTCGGCCTTGGCTTCGTCCAGCTTGGTCTGCATGTCCTCTGGCTCCTGTCGCGCGCCGTTGCGTGACGTAGGTGAAAAAGACGACGTACCGCCACGACACGGGGTTTCCGGTCTGAGTCGACGCTATGCCGCTATGAGAGACGCCCGGGACCATATTGGCCATTTTTGGCACTCGGGCCGGGCTGAGGGGATCAGTCAGGGCCCGGGTGCTGTGGCACTCCGGGCGCAGGCCGGGGGCTTCGCTGCCCCCGAGGCGTATCGCGCTGATCACGGGGTCCAGGCTATCTCCCCCGCCCCGGTAACCGTCACGAGCCGTATGTGTACAAAGAAAGCCCCGAACTTTGACACTCTGGACAGCGCATCGTGCCGTGGTGTCGCACTCTGGTAACCGGAACAGGCCGACGAACCGTGGGGAGCCCTGCCATGGCACCGAAGATCCTGATCGTCACCGGCGACGCCGCCGAGTCCCTTGAGGTCCTCTATCCGTACCAGCGGCTGCGCGAGGAGGGGTACGAGGTCCACATCGCCGCCCCGTCCCGCAAGATGCTCCGCTTCGTGGTCCATGACTTCGAGCCCGGGTTCGACACGTACACCGAGAAGCCCGGCTACGCCTGGCCCGCCGATCTGGCCTTCACCGAAGTCGACCCGGCCGACTACGTGGCCCTGGTCGTCCCGGGCGGCCGCGCCCCCGAGTACCTCCGCAACGACGCCGGCCTGCGCAAGATCCTCACGGCGTTCTTCGACACGGACCGCCCGGTGGCCCAGATCTGCCACGGCCCGCTGATGACGGCCGCGGCCGGTGCGCTGAAGAACCGCCGTGTCACGGCCTATCCCGCGCTGGAACCGGACATGGAGTCGGCCGGGGCCTCCTTCCAGGACACCGAGGTCGTGGTGGACGGCACCCTGGTCTCGTCCCGCGCCTGGCCCGACCACTCGGCCTGGATGCGTGAATTCCTGACCGTGCTCCGCACCAAGGCCCCGGTCACCTGAGCGCGGGTGCTCCGCACGGAGGGCCGGGTCACCCGAGCACCGGCTCCCCAGCCGGTGCGGAGCGGGCGGCGGCCGGTACCGGCCGCCGGCTGCCCTACCGGCCCAGCTGCTCGGCGAGGGCCGCCGCTTCGGCCAGGGTGTCCACGACGGGCACCCCGGCCGCCTCCAGGCTGGCCCGGCTGTGCGAACCACCCGTGTAGAGCACCGCCCGCGCCCCGACATGGGCGGCGGCCACCGCGTCGTCCACCGCGTCTCCGATGATCACCGCGTGCTCCGGGGATATCCCGCCCAGCGCCGCGAAATGCCGCTCCATGTGCTGGGCCTTGCTGCCGCCGGAGCGCCCGGTGCGGCCGTCGACGCGCACGAAGTGCCGCTCGATGCCGTATCCCCGCACCACGGGGACCAGCTCGTCGTGCCCGTACATGCTCAGCAGGGACTGGCTCCGGCCGGCCTGCTGCCACCGCGCGAGCAGCTCCGCGGCCCCCTCCGTCAGCCCGCAGCCCTCGCGCTGCTCGGTGTAGTGGCGGTGGAAGACCACGTCCATCAGATCCCACTCGGCCTCGGTGGGCAGCCGGCCCATCATCCGTTCGTAGAAACGGGGTATCGGGATGCAGTACATCTCCCGGTACTGGTCCAGGCTGATCGGCGCCACGCCGACCTCGCCGAACGCGGCGTTCGTCGCGCCGACGACCGCGGTGTTGTCGTCGAGCAGCGTGCCGTTCCAGTCCCAGACCAGATGCGTGCGGTACTGCTCCTGCGTCCCCATGCGAAGAAAAATACCCGCCGGCACCGACAACCGGTGCTCCGGCCGCCGCCAGGGCCGCTGCGCTCCGCCGTCAGCCGATCAGGTTCGGAATCTCCTGAATGCCGAACCACAGCAGCTCGTGGTCCTCGGCGCCGTCCACGGTGAACTGCGCGTCGCCGTCACCGAGGTCCGCCGCCCCCAGGGCGGCCGCGGCCGCCGTGACGTCCTTGTCCGCCTCGTCCGAGTCGACGTGCACCGCGGCCGCCTTCGCCAGCGCCACCGCGGAGGCGATCGCGACCTCACCGAGCGACGAGGCGTCCAGGATGTGGTCCGGGTCGGCGACGGCGTCCCCGTCCGGCACATCGACCGCGACGACGACGCGACGGCGGGTGGCAGCGGGGTCTCCGGCGATCATCCGCAGCGACGCGGACGCGGCCCGGCTGAGCGCCGCGTACTCCAGTTCCTCGATGTCGTCGGAGACGTACCACTCGCGCAGTGCGGGGGTCACCGCGTACGCGGTGA
>NZ_JAFMPZ010000149.1 GCF_017353455.1 Streptomyces laculatispora | reverse complement strand
GTGCCGTACGCGGGGCAGGGCAGGGCGCGGGCGGCGGGGTCAGCCCTTGAGCGCGCCGGAGGACAGACCGCTGACGAAGGACCGCTGGAAGAACAGGAAGACGATCACGGAGGGCAGCAGGGCCAGCAGGGAGGCGGCCATCACCACTCCGGGGGTGACGGAGGGGTCGATCCGCAGGGTCCGCAGCGCCAGCGGGAGCGTGTACGAGGAGGAGTTGGTGGAGACGAGGAGGGGCAGCAGGTACTGGTCCCAGATCATGGTGAAGCCGAAGACCCCGATGACGCCGAGGGCGGGCTTGCACATCGGCAGGATGATCTGGGCGAAGATCCGCAGATCTCCGGCGCCGTCGATGCGGGCGGCCTCCTCCAGTTCGCGGGGCACGTCCTTCATGAACTCGGTCATCACCAGGATGGAGAATCCCCAGGCACCCAGCGGAACGATCATTCCGGCCAGGGTGCCGATGAGGTTGAAGTGGACGACCGGCAGATCGGCGAGGATCAGGGACAGCGGGAGGGCCAGGATCTCCTCGGGCAGCATCAGCGTCGCCAGGACGGCGACGAGCACCAGCGTCATCCCGGGGAAGACCTTCCTGGCCAGCGCGTACCCGGCCAGGACGGAGACGGCCACCTGGAGCAGCAGCCCGCCGCCGACCACGAAGAACGAGTTCAGCAGGTACGTGAGCACCCCCTGGTCGAAGGCGATCCTGAAGTTGTCCAGTGTGATGCCCGAGGGGATGACGCTCAGCTGGGTCGGGTCCTTGACGTGGCCGAAGGCGCTGACGAGCAGGGCCAGCAGGGGCCCCGCGAAGACGATCAGGACCAGCAGGTAGACAACGGCCCTCAGAATCCGTCCGCCGGCACTCCGGCTCTCGGTCAGGCCCAGCGCGGTCTCGGTCTGCGCACTCACTTACTTTCCCTCCGCCGCAGCAGTTGGACGACGACGGTCAGGAGCAGCGTCGCGACGAACAGCAGGACCGCTCCCGCCGCTCCGACACCGAGCCGGTTCTGTTCAAGCCCGAGCTTGTAGATGAGGGTCATGACGACCTCGGTGGAACCGTCGGGTCCACCGTTGGTGAGCAGGAACACCTCGGTGAACACCCGCAGTCCGCGGATCGCGGCGAGGATGAACAGGATCGAGAACACCGACCGCAGTCCGGGCACGGTCACGTGCCAGACCCGCTGCCGCCTCGACGCTCCGTCGACCTTGGCGGCCTCGTACAGACCGCGGTCCACGCTCGTCAGACCGGCGAGGATGATCATCATGTCGTAGGGGGCGCCCCGCCAGATGCCGGTGAGCATGATGGAGGCCATCGACGTGTCGGGGTCGTTGATGAACCCCGACGGGCCCATCCCCACCAGGCCGAGGAGGGAGTTGAGCATGCCGTCCCCGGTCGGGTGGTACATGATCCGCCACAGTTCGGCGACGACCGCGATCGGCACCACCACCGGGAGGAACGCCGCGGAGCGCACGACCTTCAGCCGGCGGCTCTGCCCTTCCATCAGCAGGGCGAGGGCGAGGCCGAGTGCCATCGAGCCGGCCGTCTGCCCGGCGGCGAGGACGACCGTGTGCCACGCGGCCTCGCGGAATCCGTGGGACTGCAGAACCGTGGCGTAGTTCTCGGTGCCGACCCACTTGTTCCCCAGGTAGGGCTGAACCTCCTGGAAGGACATGGTCAGCGCGTTGGCCATGGGGATGAACTTGAAGTACAGGAAAAGAAGCAGAGCGGGGGCGAGGAACAGCCAGGGCGTCCACCACCGGCCCGATCTGCGGCTGCGCCCCAGGAGGCCGGTGGCCCCGCCGTCCCGGCGCCCCGCTTTCCGGGGGGCGGGCCCGGCCGCCGGAGGGGCGGCCGGTTCCGCCTGGTCGAGACTCATGACGCGGCGATCCCCTGCTCCTTGAGGATGTCGGCGAGCTGCTTGTCGAGCTCACCCAGCTTGGCCTCGGTGTCGAGACCGCAGTCCGCCATGAGCGCGTTCACGGTGTCCGCCGTCGCCTGCCGCACCGGGGTCCAGTTCGGGATGGACGGCGCGTACCGGCCGGAGTCCTGGTACGCCTGGGCGTAGGTCTTCCAGCGCGGGTCGGGACGCACCTGGGAGATGTCCACGGTCTTGTTGACGGGAAGCTGCACGATGTAGCCGGTGTCGCCCGCCATCGCCGTCTTCTGGCCCTCGGCGGAGACGGCGAAGCCGGCGAAGGCGTCCTGGCCGGCCCGGTTTTCGGAGCCGGCCATCAGATAGACGGAACCGCCCTCGGCGAGAACGGTGGCGTCCTTGGGGCCCTTGGGCATCGGCACGACCTCGTACTTGTCCTTGCCGAGGGTCTCGTCGAAGCGGGGCAGCAGGTACGGGCCGACGACGAACATGCCGGTCCGGCCCGCCTCGAACGTCTCGTTCGTCGGCGGGGTGTCCATGGTTACGGCGCCGGGCTGGATGGCCTTGGCCTTGCAGCCCAGGTCGCGGAACCACTGCATGGCCTCGACCGATGCCTTCGTGGTCACCGCCGGCTTGTACTTGCCCTTCCCGGCCTCGGTGATGAAGTCGCCGCCCGCGGCCCAGAGGAAGTTGGAGAAGTACCAGGAGGCGTAGCCGCGCTTGGTGGACAGCGGGGCGGCGAGACCGGCGGTGTTCTTCTTGCCGTCGCCGTCGGGGTCCTGGGTGGTGAAGGCCTTGGCCATCGCGGCGAAGTCGTCCCAGTTCTGCGGGACGTCGAGCTTGAGCTTCTGCCGCCAGTCCTTGCGGATGAGCAGCGCGGACGCCTGCGCCGAGTACGGCAGTCCGTACTGCTTGCCGTCCACGGTCTTCCCGGAGTCCAGCCCCTGGCCGATGATCTGCTCGCTGTCCTTGACCTTGTCCAGGTCGATCTCCCGGAGCAGACCCTGGCTGTGCATGGCCCCGAGCTGCGTCACGTCGTTCATGACGATGTCGGGGAGATTCTTCTGGGCGGCCCGCTGCTGCAGCTTGGTCTCGAAGTCGTCGAAGATGGCCGTGACCTCGACCTTGTAGCCCGTGGCCTTCTCGAAGGCGGTGGCGAGCTTGAGCGCGCCCTGCTCCCCCGGTCCGCCCGGTGTCGTCCTGGTCCAGAGCTCCAGAGGCGCCTTGGTGTCCTGCTTGGCATCCACTCCCGCAGGCCCGGATGAACAGCTGGTGAGGACCAGTGTCGAGGCGAGGACACCCGCACCGATCCAACGCGATCTCTGCATCACAACTCCCGTTTTCGCCGCATCACAGTTGGCCTGGAAAGCGCTTTCTGGGACGGTAACGGGGTCGGAATCAGTGGTCAATAGTCCGATGAATACAAAAAGTTTCCACCGGCCGGCACGACCCCCGCCGGACACCCTCCCGGGCACACCCCCGGCAATCCGGAACGCGCGAGGGTGGTATCGCCGTCAGATATCACCTGATAGCAGGCCAGTTCAATCATCCACACCAACAACCACTCCGATCCGGCACGGTACGGACCGCGACAACAACCACCCGAACAGCGAGGGCTGGACATCCGAGCTGTACGCGAGGACATTCCAGTGATCCGATGTATCGTCCCTGCAAGCCATCCAGGCCTGAGAAGCAAACAGGCCATACCAATCCACGACATTCAGTCAGACACTTGCCCACAGATCCGAGCAGGGACCGACGGCCGCCCGGCTGCCGGGCCAGCACCGGACGGGCCGAGGAGACAGACCCGACATGAGCGAACCGGCCACCGCACCGACAGCCCTGCTGGTCATGGAGGAAGAGCGCCGGGCGGACGTCTACCCGCCCGAGGTGCTGGCCGGGATCGGCCGGCTCGTGCACTGGCAGGGACCGCCCCTCACCAAGCAGGAGCTCGACGAGGACCCCGAGGTGCTGAGGAACGTCGACATCCTGCTCACGGGCTGGGGGGCGCCCGTCCTCGATACCGCCTTCCTGTCGCACGCCGCCGGGCTGCGGGCCGTTCTCGTCGCGGCGGGGTCCGTCCGGCACCTGACCACGCCCGCCTTCTGGGAGCGCGGCATCCCGATCGTCTCCGCCGCCGCGGCCAACGCCGTCCCGGTCGCGGAGTTCACCCTCGCCCAGGTCCTCCTCGGACTGAAGCAGGCACACCGCATCGCGCGGGAGGTCGCGAGCAGCCGCCGCTTCCCGCGCAATCCCGACGTCCCGGGCGCCTACCGGTCACGGGTGGGCCTGTTGGGACTCGGGCACATCGGCCGGCTCGTCGCCGCCCACCTCACCCGCTTCGACGTCGAGATCCTCGCCACCGATCCCGTCGCTTCCCCGGATGCCGCCCAGCAGGCGGGCGTCCGGCTGGTCCCCGTCGAGGAACTCTTCGCCACCTGCCATGTCGTCAGCCTCCACGCACCGCTCCTGCCCGAGACCCGCGGCACGATCGGGGCACCGCTGCTGAACTCCCTGGGGCCCGGCGCGACGCTGATCAACACCGCGCGGGGCGCGCTGATCGACGAGACGGCCGCCGCTCAGGTCCTGCGTGCCAGGCCCGACCTCACCGCCGTGCTCGACGTAACGCATCCCGAGCCCCCGGCCCATGATTCGCCACTCTTCACCCTTCCCAACGTTGTTCTGACACCGCACCTCGGCGGCGCCCTGGGCGCCGAACGCCACCGTCTCGGACAGCTCGTGCTCGACGAACTGCGCCGGTTCACACAGGACCTGCCGCTCCGGCATGCCATCGACCCCGCCCGGGCCGCTTCTCTGGCCTGACGCCGCCGGGCACTGCCGCCAAGGCTCCCTTCCCCGGGGGACGTCCGGTCGTGACGTCACGCGAGGCGGCCATGCTGTACCGAATGCCCGGGATCGGGCAAGCCCGATCGGCACCCCGTTCCGCAAGCCCGCAGCCCAGGGGCGTCACGTCAGCGAAACGTTAGTGAAACGTGAGTGAGACGTAAGCGGGAGGAGTGATAGTTCGGGACAGGCAACGGCCCAAGGGCTGTCCCGCACTGTCGTTCCGCATGTTCATTTCGGCCCGGCCGCCGCGTGAGCAAAGGAGCAGGCCGTGAACCCGAAAGGGTTCAAGGCCGAATTCCTCACGGCCATTGGCACTTTCACACGCGCCGACGGACCCACCGGGGATATGCGCGCACGGCCGATCATCGCGTTGCACGGCAATGTCACAGCGAATTGCGGGCCTCGGCCTTTCGGGACGGCGTCGGCAAGGGGCCCGATACAGCCGGGGCGGAACTCGCATGCCCGCGTCGGCATGGCGGGCAGGTCGTTCTCGGCACATCCCTCGGCGCGAATCGCCCAAGGGCTGTCCCGCAATCCCCGGCGGGCGCGTCTTCGGAGGCGAGGTTCCGCCCGTCCCGCCGTACGGACTCCGCAGCGTTCACCCGTGCGCCCTTACGCCCTTACGCCCTTACGCCCTTACGCCTCAGAGCTATCCGTCCCGCCGCAGCCCCGTCCAGGCGGGATGGCGCGGGTCGTCGGCCCGGACGACCGCGTCCGCGCTCCCGGCGGGCGCCACCTCGTCCTCGTACCGCGCGAACGCCGGCAGTGTCCACCGCTCGTCCTCCTCGGTGCGCCGCCGCAGCGCACCCGGCGACAGCCTCAGGTGGACGCTCAGGTCGAACGGGAACCAGTGCCCCAGCAGCAACGGCCCGTGCACCACCAGCACCCCGCCCTCCGGCAGGAGCCGGTACGGGCTCCTGGTGGCCCGGTCCGTCGCCGGGTCCCAGAGATCGGGCAGCACCCGCCCGCTGCCGCCCGCCTCCAGCGGCCCGAACACCTCACGCCACAGCGCCCCGGTGTCGAACCAGCTGCCGTAGTACGAGTCGGGGTCCCGCTTGCCGTACTCGTACCGCAGGCTGGCGGGCCGCAGGAATCCCGCCGTGGACACGGCGAGCACGGCCCGGCCGCGGAGCCGCAGCGCCTGTGCGACCGACTCGGCCAGCTCGCCGGTCCGGGCGGCCGGGGCCCCGTCGACGGCAACCTTGAGCCAGGGCCCGCCGTCGGACGGTTTCAGCGCGTCGGCGTGCGAGGCAAGGGCGTCCGCCAGCCGTTCCCAGGTGATCGCTTCATATCGCACGCATCCATCATCACCCCGTCGCGGCGAGGCTGTCCGCATCACCCGGGGCGTTGGCGGACCCCCGGCCGGCGCCGGGCCCGGCCCGTCAGCGAAGTTCCGCCCGATGGTCCGCCGCCAGCCGCACGACGCGCTCGGCGAGCGGCCCCCGGGCCGGTTCGATCGCCGCGGCGGCCTCGGCGAGGCGGGTGATGTCGGCGAACCAGTCACCGGAGACGGTGTCCGCCACCCCGATGCGGGCGAAGCCGCGCTCCAGCAGGCCCCGGGCGGTCTGCGGCTGTCCGCGCAGCACCGCCTTCACCGCGGCGACCGCGTTGGCGAGCGCGCTGGCGGGCCTCGACCAGTCATCACGGCGCGCCGACGGATTGTCCTGGTCGTAGCCGGGCCGGCCGGCGACGGACCGGGCGACGATCTCCAGGTCCAGGCGCCAGAAGAGGGGCAGGCGGTCGAAGTCGACGAAGAGGAGCCGCCTCTTGCGGGAGTTCCCCAGATCGGGGTCGACCCGCAGGGAGGCGACCCCGCGGACCGTGCCGAGCAGGTCCGGGACGGCGGCGACACAGTCCTCGAACCGGCCGTCGGGCACGATCCAGAGGAGGTCGATATCGCTGTACGCGTCGGCGGTCCCCCGGGCGAGCGAACCTCTCGGTTCCGCACGCGACCCGGCACAGTGGGTACGCAGCGCACACAGGACCTCCCGCGCCAACGCGGCCCGGCGCGCCGGGTCGAGGTCCTCGGGGCCCTCTTCGCTCACGGCCTGCCACCCCTCCGCCCCGCCTCGTACGCTCTTCCTCATGGACCTCGAATTCGCCCGCACGTTCGCCGCGCAGTGGCAGGAGGACTGGAACTCCCACGACCTGGAACGCGTTCTGACGCACTATCACGACGAGGTGACCTTCAGCTCGCCCATGATCGCCCGGTTCACCGGCGACCCCTCCGGCACCGTGCGCGGCAAGGACGAGCTGCGTGCGTACTGGGCCCGCGGGCTTGAGCTCATCCCCGACCTGAAGTTCGAGGTGATGGACGTCCGGGTGAGCGTCGGCACCCTGGTGATCGACTACCGCAACCAGATCGGCGGCCGGGTGTACGAGGTGCTGACGTTCCGGGACGGCCTGGTGATCGCCGGCCTCGGCGCGTACGGGGAGACGCTCGCCCGCTGACGGCCGGCGTCCGGCGGCGCGGTGGCCGGCCGGGACGACAGGGGGCGGGCCTCAGCCCTGCGTCAGCTCTTCCCGCCGCTCTTCCCGCCGCAGTCCACGGCGTCGGCGTCGTCGGAGAGTTCGCTGCCCTTGGGCAGCAGGTAGGTCACCCAGAGGACGACGGGCTCGGTCCCCAGATTGCGGCCGATATGGCGGTGCTTCGCCCCGGACGGCTCGATGAAGGACGTTCCGGCGGGTGTCACCTCGACCGAGCAGTCGTCCAGGGTGCGCGTCAGCGTCCCCTGCTTGACGACCGCGATCAGCTGACCGCGATGGGTGTGCCAGCCGGTGGAGCCGCCGGGCTCGATGGTGATCGTCCGGAAGGTGACGTCGGTACGGCCCTTCGGCGTCTTCACCTTCAGCTTGCCCGGCGATGTGCCCTCCGCGACGACGGTGGCGCTCACACCGCTGCCGGGGGTGGCGACGGCCGCCGACGGCACGAAGCCGAGCGCTGCCGCACAGCCCCCGATGACAAGCACCTTGCCCAGCCGCCCCTGCTGTCTGCCGAATCTCATGGGCAACTCCTCTGCATCAGTGTCCCGGGCATCATCGGTGTCCCCGACATCCCAAATGCCCCGACGCTACCCAGGAGTCGGCCGGGCGAACCATCCCGGCGCCGCCGTCATGCGCCACGCAGCTCCGCGGCCAGCGGCCCCTCGCCGGACACCTCGATCCGCCCGTCCCCGACCGCCTCGGCGAACGTCGTCTCACCGCGGCCCAGCGCCAGGCAGAGCTCGGCGTCGAGCACGATGCGCGCATCG
>NZ_JAFMPZ010000148.1 GCF_017353455.1 Streptomyces laculatispora | reverse complement strand
CGACGGGGTGATCGCCTCGTCGAGTGCCGTGCGGGCCGAGGCGAAGGGGTCCCGGGCGGGGCCGGTGCCGTCGGGCGAGGGGTAGAGGACGACACCGAAGCCGTGTTCCGCGGCTACCGCGGCGGCCCCGGTGTACACCCGGGCGAAGAACTCGTTGGTGAGGGCCGGGACGACCAGCAGGGCGGTCCTGGTGCGGCCCAGGCGCAGATTGCGGGCGGCGAGATTCGGCCGGTAGCCGATGCCGTGGGCGGCCTCCCGCACGCGGTCCGCGGTGGCCTCGGAGACCCGGCCGCGCCACTTGTCACCGAGGACCAGCGAGACGGTGGCCTGGGAGACGCCGGCGGCCCGTGCCACGTCACGGCTGGTGGGCCGAGACGGGGCGGGCTGTGCTGGGCTGGTCACTCGGGCCTCCGGGCCGGTCGGGGCAGGCGCCGTGAGGTGGACCTGCGGACTGGCCACATGGTACGTATGAACCCGGCGTTATACGTAAAACCTCGGGTGGCCGGAAAGGCTTCCCAGGGAGAGGGGCGGGACATGGCCGCGGGATATCTGGACATCCTCCGGGCGCGGCACGCCGCCCGGCTGCTGACGGGCACCCTCGTGGGGCGGCTGCCGAACGGCACCGCACCCATCGCGATCGTGCTGTTCACCCGTGCGGAGGGCGGCAGCTACGCCCTCGCGGGCGCGCTCGCCGCGGTGTACGGGCTGGGCACCGCGGTCGGACAGCCCCTGCTGGGCCGCGCCGTGGACCTGCACGGCCAGCCGCGCGTCCAGCTGCCCGCCGCCGTCCTGTCCGCACTCGGCATGGCCCTGCTCGCCGTGGCGGGCTTCGGGTCGCTGCCGCTCGCCTATGGGGCCGTGGCCCTCGCGGGGGTGGCCACGCCGCCCCTGGAGGGCGGGCTGCGGGCCCTGTGGCCGACCGTCCTCGGCAGCGAGGACCGGGTGCACCGGGCGTACGCCATGGACGCGGTCGCCCAGGAGGTCATGTTCACGGTGGGGCCGCTGCTGGTGACCCTGCTGGTCTCCCTCTGGTCGCCCGCCGCCGCGCTGCTCGTCATCAACGCGATAGGGGTCCTGGGGGCGCTCTCGGTCGTCCTGTCCGAACCGTCCAGGACCTGGCGTTCCGCGCCGCGCGAGGCGCACTGGCTGGGCGCGCTCCGCTCACCGGGGCTGCTGGCCCTGCTCGGCTCCTTCTTCTTCGTCGGACTGGCGCTGGGCTCCATCACGGTGGCGGGCGTGGCGTACGCCGACGACCAGGGCCGGGAGTCCGTCTACGGCTGGCTGATGGCCGCCCTGGGGCTCGGCGCGCTGATCGGCGGCGCGGTGTACGGGGCGCGGCAGTGGTCGGGGCCGCCCGAGCGCCGGCTGCGGGTGATCGTGGCGCTGCTCGCGCTCGGCTACCTGCCGCTGACGCTGACCCCCGGCGTGGTGGCGATGACCGTGCTGGCCGGCGTCGCCGGGGTGTTCCTGGCGCCCGCGATCGCCTGCTCGTTCATCGTCGTCGACCGGCACGCCCCGAGGGGCACGGTGACGGAGGCGTTCTCCTGGCTCGTGACGACGTTCGGGGTGGGCGCGGCGGCCGGGACGGCCGTGGCGGGCCCGGCCGTGGAACTGGGCGGGACGGCGTGGAGCTTCGCCGTCGCGGGGGCCGGTGGAGTGGCGGCGCTGCTGGTTCTGCTGGCCACCGGAAGGGTCCTCGCAGCTCCCGGGCATAGCGCTGTTGCGGTGCGAGGATCGGAAAATGATCGAAACGGTGCCGTCGAACCCGGTTTCAGCTCGGGCCATCAGGCGTAATGTTCAGTCATGGACCGCCGCATTTTCGGGCTGGAGAACGAGTACGGCGTCACGTGCACGTTCAGGGGACAGCGCCGACTGTCTCCTGATGAAGTGGCGCGCTACCTCTTCCGCCGTGTTGTGTCATGGGGCCGCAGCAGCAATGTCTTTCTGCGGAACGGCGCCCGCCTCTACCTCGACGTGGGATCGCATCCGGAATATGCAACCCCCGAATGCGACAATCTGACCGAGCTGGTCACTCACGACAAGGCCGGCGAGCGCATTCTCGAAGGCCTGCTTGTCGACGCCGAACGCCGTCTGCACGAGGAGGGAATCGCGGGCGACGTCTATCTCTTCAAGAACAACACCGACTCGGCTGGAAACTCCTACGGATGTCATGAGAACTACCTCGTGGCCCGGCACGGAGAATTCTCCCGGCTCGCGGACATCCTCATTCCCTTCCTCGTCACGAGGCAGCTGATCTGCGGTGCCGGCAAGGTGCTGCAGACCCCGCGGGGCGCCGTCTACTGCGTCAGCCAGCGTGCCGAGCACATCTGGGAGGGCGTCAGTTCCGCGACGACACGCTCGCGTCCGATCATCAACACCAGGGACGAACCGCACGCGGACGCCGAGCGGTACCGCCGCCTCCACGTCATCGTCGGCGACTCCAACATGTCCGAGACGACCATGCTGCTCAAGGTCGGCGCGACCGACCTGGTGCTCCGCATGATCGAGGCGGGCACGGTGATGCGGGATCTGACCCTGGAGAACCCCATCCGGGCGATCCGGGAGGTCAGTCACGACATCACGGGGCAGCGCAAGGTGCGCCTCGCCAGTGGCCGCGAGGCATCCGCCATCGAGGTGCAGCGCGAGTACTACGAGAAGGCCGTGGACTTCGTCGACCGCCGCGGCATCCGTACGGGCAACGTCGAGAAGGTCCTCGAACTGTGGGGCCGTACGCTCGACGCGATCGAGGCCGAGGACCTCGACCGGATCGGTACCGAGATCGACTGGGTCATGAAGTACAAGCTCATCGAGCGCTACCGGGCCAAGCACAACATGACCATGTCGAATCCGCGGGTCGCTCAGATAGACCTCGCCTACCACGACATCCATCGCCGCCGCGGTCTGTACTACCTCCTTGAGCGCAAGGGTCAGGCGGCCCGCATCTGCAACGACCTGAAGATCTTCGAGGGCAAGTCGGTGCCCCCGCAGACCACCAGGGCGCGGCTGCGCGGCGACTTCATCCGGCGGGCCCAGGAGCAGCGGCGGGACTTCACCGTCGACTGGGTCCACCTGAAGCTCAACGACCAGGCGCAGCGGACGGTGCTGTGCAAGGACCCGTTCCGTTCCGTGGACGACCGAGTGGAGAAGCTGATCGCGGGTATGTGAGCCGGCGCAGGAAGTGCTCCGGCTCCCAGGGCCTGTCGACAGACCCCGGCGCGACTCGGGCCCCGTACGTTCCTCGTACGGGGCCCTGCGCACGCCCTAGAGTGTCGGGGACCCCCCAGGGTCGTGCCCGCACAAGTCACGTCAGGCCCGCGACCTCCGGCACGCACTCCCGCGGTGTCGCCGAAGTGCCCGAGTAGCTCCGCTGCAAGGGCGCTTTGGCGTCTTGCGGGAGCACGCACCGAACGCCGCGGGCCCCGCCCTTCGGGCGG
The DNA here is from genome assembly GCF_017353455.1 of Streptomyces laculatispora. Taxonomy (GTDB): domain Bacteria; phylum Actinomycetota; class Actinomycetes; order Streptomycetales; family Streptomycetaceae; genus Streptomyces; species Streptomyces laculatispora. The sequence goes on along the minus strand of NZ_JAFMPZ010000148.1, from coordinate 19,829 downwards.
GCGGCGATACTTTGCGGACACGAACCAACACATGTGTCGTCTGAGATCTGAGGAACCAGTGCGCCGACTTGCCGGCCTTCTAGTCGTCCCCCTGCTGCTGCTGTCAGCGGCCTGCGGCAGCGACGACAAGGGCTCCGCCTCCGCTTCCGCCTCCGCGTCCGCCCCCTCCAAGGACGGATTCCCCGCAATCACCGCGGGCGCGAAGTTCGGCGAGAAGCCCACCCTGGCCAAGGGCACGGGAACGCCGCCCAAGGAGCTGAAGACCAACGTTGTCAGTGAGGGTGACGGCGCGAAGCTCAAGAACGGCGACGCGATCCAGGTCAACTACCTCGGGCAGGCCTGGGACTCCACCAAGCCGTTCGACAACAGCTTCGACCGCAAGCAGCCGTTCGACCTGACGCTCGGCGCCGGCATGGTCATCCAGGGCTGGGACAAGGGCCTCGTCGGCCAGAAGGTCGGCAGCAGGGTCCAGCTGGTCATCCCGCCGGACCTCGGTTACGGCGCGCAGGGCCAGGGCGACATCAAGGCGAACGCCACCCTCGTCTTCGTCGTCGACATCCTGAAGGCGAAGCAGATCCCGGCGTCCGCCAAGGGCACCGAGGTCGCCCAGGACAACGTCGACCTGCCGAAGGTGGGCACGAACACGGACGGCAAGGCGCCGACCGTCAAGATCCCCAGCAAGTCCGCTCCGCCCAAGAAGCTGGTCTCCAACTACGTCCTGGAGTCCAAGGGCGAGGTCGTCAAGGGGAGCGACAGCGTCGTCGTGAACTACGTGGGTCTGCTGTGGAAGGACGGCAAGACGTTCGACAGCACCTACGCGACGGGCAAGACGCAGACCTTCCCGCTGGCCCAGGTCACCCTCAAGGGACTCAAGAACGGCCTGATCGGGAAGAAGATCGGCAGCCGTGTACTGCTCGTCGTCCCGCCGGACCAGGCCTTCGGCAGCAAGGCGCAGCAGTCCATCCCGGCGAACTCGACGCTCGTCTTCGCCGTGGACATCCTGGCGAAGATGTAAGACTGTCCCGGTTGCCCAGTTCATCATTTAGAGGAGCAAAGTCAGTGAGCATCGAGAAGCCCGAGATCGACTTCCCGGGTGGCGAGCCGCCGGCCGACCTGGAGATCAAGGAAATCTGGGAAGGCGACGGCGCGGTCGCCCAGGCCGGCCAGACCGTCTCCGTCCACTACGTGGGCGTGGCCTTCTCCACCGGTGAGGAGTTCGACGCCTCCTGGAACCGCGGTACTCCGCTCAAGTTCCAGCTCGGTGCCGGACAGGTCATCGCGGGCTGGGACAAGGGCGTGCAGGGCATGAAGGTCGGCGGCCGCCGCCAGCTGACCATCCCCTCGCACCTCGCGTACGGTGACCGCGGCGCCGGCGGCGCCATCGCCCCGGGCGAGACGCTGATCTTCGTCTGTGACCTGGTCGCTGTCTGATCCCGCACCTGTGTGCGATACGAGGGCCCGCGCCGCAAGGCGCGGGCCCTCGCTTTCGTCCGGGCACCCCGGAGCGGTACGGTCGACGGTCGTAGAGCAAAACAGAAAGGGCGTCGATGGCGATTGCCAAGGCCGAGCGGCTGATGAACCTGGCGCTGTGTCTGCTGGGGACCCGGCGCCCGCTCAGCAAGCGCGAACTGCGCGGTTCCATCGAGGCCTACCTGGAGGCGGGCTCCGACGACGCCTTCAACCGGATGTTCGAGCGCGACAAGGACGATCTGCGCGAGCTCGGCCTGGTCATCGAGACCGTGGAGAACCTGGACGGCGACACCGGCTATCTCGCCCGTCGCGACAGCAACCGGCTGCCCCCGATCACGCTGGACGCCGAGGAGGCCGCCGCGCTCGGGCTGGCCGCCAAGGTCTGGCAGCAGGCCCGGCTGGCCGGCGCGGCCAGCGGCGCCCTGCAGAAGCTGCGGGCGGCGGGGATGCCGGAGGCCGAGGACGCGTACGAGGTGCACAGCGCCCTCGAACCCCGTATCCCCGTCCACGAGGCCGCGTTCGAACCGCTGATGCTGGCCTGCCGGGACCGCAGGCCGGTGACCTTCGACTACCGCAAGGCCAATGCCGCCCGCCCCGAGCAGCGCCAGGTCGAGCCGTGGACGCTGGAGTGCTGGCGCGGTCACTGGTATCTGGCCGGCTGGGACCGGGGCCGGGGCGCGGAGCGGGTCTTCCGGCTGTCCCGGATCGCCGGCAAGGTGCGCTCCAGGGCCGGCGCGTTCACCGCCGAGGTGCCCGACGTCGTCACCGTCCGCGAGACCGTCGAGAGCTGGGCGGGGGAGACGGCGACCCGCACCGCACTGATCAGGCTGCGGGCCGATTCCGGCTACCCGCTCCGGGCCCGGGCGATATCGGTCCGGGAACTCGGGAACGGGTGGGAGGAGTTGGAGATTCCGTACGGACACGGTCTGGACGCCTGGCTCGTCGAGTTCGGCCCGGACGTGGTCGTACAGGAACCTGCGGATCTGCGGGCCGATGTGGTGGACCGGCTGCGCGCCGTGGCCAAGGACTGAGGGGACCGTATTCATGGCCACGAACGCCATCGACCAGACCCGCCGGATGCTCTCCCTGGTGACCTATCTGCGCGAGCGCCCCGGCGCCCACGTCCAGGACGTCGCGCGGGCCTTCGGGATCACCGAGGACGAGCTCATCTCGGACCTCGACGTGCTGCCCATGTGCGGGACCAGCTTCCGCGGCGGCGATCTCCTGGACATCGACACCGACGGCGACCGGATCTGGTGGCACAACCCGGACGATGTCGCGGAGCCGCTCCGGCTCGCCGCCGACGAGGCGACGGCCCTGCTGGTCGCCGCCCGAGCCGTCGCGACGCTGCCCGGACTGCGCGAGAGCGACCGGCAGGCGCTGCTGCGTGCCACCGCCAAGCTGGAGGCCGCGGCCGGTGAGGTGGGGGCGGCGAGCTCCCGGCTCTCGGTCACCTTCGAGTCCGAGGGCGGCGTCTTCGCCGATGTGGACCGGGCGATCTCCGAGCGGCGCCGGCTCTGGCTGCGCTACTACTCGCCCGCGCGCGACGAGCTCACCGAGCGCGAGGTGGACCCGATCCGGCTCTTCGCGGTGGGGCACACCTATATGGAGGCCTGGTGCCGGTCCTCCGAGGACCGGCGTACGTTCCGCCTCGACCGGGTCGCCGAGATCCGGCTGCTCGACGAGCCGGCCGCGCCGCCCGAGCTGGAGCTGCGGGATCTGTCGGAGGGGCTGGTCCAGCCAGCCGCCGAGGACCCGGAGGTCGTGGTCGAGGTCGGTCCCGGCGGGCGCTGGGTCGCCGAGTACTACCCGCACGACAGCGCCCACGAGCTGCCCGACGGCGGTCTGCGGATCACCCTGCGCACGCCCGACCCCGCCTCGCTGCGCCGCCTCGGGCTCCGGCTCGGCCGGGAGGGGCGCATCGTCTCGCCGCCGGAGCTGGCACAGAGCGCGCAGCGGGCCGCCCGAGCGGCACTCACCGCGTACGACGGCCCGGCCTGAGGGGACGGCGGAGGAGAAATGAGCAACCTGTCTGCGGTGTCGGATGTCTCTTCCGTGGCGACCGTCGTCGTTCCCGAGTCCGTACGGTTCAGGGCCGCCTGCCCGGACTGCCGCGCACGGTTCGAGCTGGCGGCGGGCGCCATCCGGCTCGCGATCGGTGCCACCAGCCGGACGACGTTCTACTCCTTCACCTGCCCCGAGTGCGACGCCGCCGTCCGCAGACCCGCGGGGGAGCGGATAGTCGAGCTCCTCACCGACGGCGGTGTGCGGACGCTGCGCCTGCACACCCGCCTTTAGACAGACCACACCAGCCTTCACAGGACACCGGCCGTCAGAACGTCGGACCACCGGACACCCGGACACGAGAAACATCGAGGCTCTGCGCATGTTCTGGCCCATGCTCGCCATCGCCCTGGGGTTCCTCGGAATCGCCGTCCTGGGCGTGCTGGCCATCAAGGTCTTCATCGAGGCACAGCGCCTCGGTCACCAGGTGACGCGTACCACCGAGCGCATCAACCGGGCCGCCGAGGATCTGGAGCGCGCGGCCACGGATCTCGCGGCCACGGGTGAAACCCTGAGGTAGAGGGCCTGCTCGATCGGGGAGGGCGCGGCCTCCTGTTTCTCAGTTTCGAGGGGTACGCTGCTGGTGGCGGCCCAGGCAGGGAGGTGCTGGCCGCTATCCAAAGTATGCACGGGCATTGCCTCGCGTTTACTCCTGCGGGTTACGATCGCTCCCAGCGAATTGGTCGGATGCGTGTCCGGCCCAAGGGCAGCGAGCCCACCTCCAGCCGCCTCAGCGAGAAGGAAGCACATCATGGGCAATCTGAAGCCTCTCGAGATCGTTCTGATCATCGCTGTCGTTCTGCTGTTGTTCGGTGCCAAGAAGCTTCCTGACATGGCCCGTTCGCTGGGCAAGTCGGCCCGCATCCTCAAGAGCGAGGCCAAGGCGATGCGGAAGGACGACGAGCCGGCGGCGGCGGCCACGACGGAGGCGGCCGCCGACCAGACGGCCCAGCAGCCCGCGGCTGCGCGCACCATTCAGGCCGCCCCCGGTGATGTCACGAGCTCCCGCCCCGTGAGTGACGCGAAGCCCACCACCCAGAGCTGACAGCTGACGGATCCTCCGGCACTGCCGCACGAGACGAGGGAAGTGGGTTGCTCAAGTCTGCCCGCAAGCAGGAGAAGGACGGCGAGGGGCGGATGCCTCTCGCTGATCACCTGCGTGAGTTGCGTAACCGACTGCTGATCGCGGTCGTGGCGGTCATCGTCATAACGTCGATCACGGCCTTCTTCTACAAGGACCTGATCGACTTCCTGATCCGTCCGATCCTCGGGTCGGTCGGCTGCACCGGCGGGGCGCCCAAACAGGTGAACGGCCGGCCCTGCGCCGAGATGACGGTGAACGGTCTGGTCGGTCCGTTCTCCATCGCGCTCAAGGTCTCCCTCATGGCGGGAGTGGTGTTCTCCACTCCTGTCTGGCTCTACCAGCTCTGGGCGTTCCTGTCTCCGGGTCTGCACAAGCACGAGAAGAGGTACGCGCTCAGCTTCGTCGGCGCGGGTGTGCCGCTCTTCCTCGTGGGCGCGGCTCTGGCCTACGTGCTGATGCCGCAGACCGCAGCGGTTCTGCTCGACTTCACACCGGACAACACGACCAACCTGCTGCCCGTCGACGACTATCTCGACATCGTCACGCGCATGGTGATCGTCTTCGGTCTCGCCTTCGAGCTGCCGCTCCTGCTCGTCCTGCTGAACTTCACCGGAGTGCTCACGGCCAAGCGGCTCGCGGGCTGGTGGCGCGGCATGGTCATGGGCATCACGATCTTCTCCGCGGTCGCCACGCCCACCGGGGACCCGCTGACGATGATCACGCTGGCAGCGCCGATCGTGCTGCTCTACTTCCTCGCGCTCGGCATCTGCATCGTCAACGACCGGCGCAGGCGTCGCAACAACCCCGACGCCGAGCTGGACGACGACGAGGCATCGGAGCTGGATCTCACCCCCGATGACATCGGCGACATGGAGAACGTGTCGGCGTCGCGGCCCTCCCTGCCCGAACAGGCGGACGGGGAACGGGACGGCGGACGATCGCCGCGGTCGAACGGTTACGACGACATCACCTGACCTTGTAAGGTCCCCCGGGTGACCAGCGAGATCACTCTCTTCGTCAATCCCACCGCAGGACGCGGCCGGGGCGCGCACGCCGCGCAGCCGGCCGCTTCCGCGTTGCGGGACGCCGGATTCTCCGTTCGTACGGTCCTCGGCGAGGATGCCGACGACGCGTTGCGGCGGGCGCGCGAGGCCGTGGCCGGGGGCACCGGAGCGCTGATAGCCGTCGGCGGCGACGGGATGATGTCCCTCGCCCTGCAGGCCGTCGCCGGGACCCGGACGCCGCTCGGCGTCGTGGCCGTCGGCACCGGGAACGACTTCGCCCGCGCCCTCGGACTGCCGATACGGGATCCGGCCGCGGCCGGCCGGCTGGCCGCCGAGGCGCTCAAGGGGAGCGCCGTCCGCGAGATCGACCTCGGCCTGGTCGGCGACCGGTGGTTCGGGTCCGTGCTCGCCTCCGGTTTCGACTCCCGGGTCAACGACCGCGGCAACCGGATGCGCTGGGTCGGCGGCCGGTTCAAGTACGACCTGGCGATCCTCGCCGAGCTCGCCGCGTTCAGGCCCATCGCCTACCGCATGAGTCTCGACGGCGGTCCGGTCCGGGAGGTCGCGGCGACGCTCATCGCCGTCGGCAACGGATCGACGTACGGCGGCGGGATGCGGATCTGCGCGGACGCCGTCATGGACGACGGCCTGTTCGACGTCACCGTCGTCGGCGACTGCAGCCGCACCACCCTGCTCAAGGTGTTCCCCAAGGTCTACAAGGGCACCCATCTCGGCCACCCCGTCGTCACCGTGCACCGGGTCTCCTCGATCGAGCTCGAAGCCGTCGGTGTCACCGCGTACGCGGACGGTGAACCGCTCGGCGCGCTGCCGCTGACCGCCACCTGCGTTCGGGGCGCCGTCAGGGTGCTCGGGGCTGGTTCTGCCGCGGTGAATTAAAGATCGCTTCACTGTCAGGGGCGGCGGGTAGGCTCGTGGACAAGATGACAGAGGACCTCTCACCAGCTGAGCGATACCAGGCTTCCCGGATCCGAGCCGCCGAGCAGGCGACGGCGCTCGGGCCGTTCCGCGAGATGTACGAGTTCGATCTGGACCCCTATCAGATCGAGGCCTGCGGGGCGCTGGAGGCCGGCAAGGGGGTGCTCGTGGCGGCCCCGACCGGCTCGGGCAAGACGATCGTCGGCGAATTCGCCGTGCACCTCGCCCTCGAACAGGGCCGCAAGTGCTTCTACACCACGCCGATCAAGGCCCTTTCCAACCAGAAGTTCGCCGATCTGGTCAAGCGCTACGGCGCGGACAAGGTGGGCCTGCTCACCGGCGACAACAGTGTCAACGCCGATGCCCCGGTGGTCGTCATGACCACCGAGGTGCTGCGGAACATGCTGTACGCGGGCTCCCAGGCACTGGTCGGCCTCGGCTATGTGGTGATGGACGAGGTGCACTACCTCTCCGACCGCTTCCGGGGCGCGGTGTGGGAGGAAGTGATCATCCACCTGCCCGAATCCGTGACGCTGGTGTCACTTTCGGCGACCGTGTCCAACGCCGAGGAGTTCGGCGACTGGCTGGACACCGTCCGCGGCGACACCGCCGTGATCGTCTCCGAGCACCGGCCGGTGCCGCTCTGGCAGCACGTGCTGGCCGGCCGCCGGATGTACGACCTCTTCGAGGAGGAGAGCGACCACGGCGGCCGCGGCGTCGGACGCCGTGAGGTCAACCCCGACCTGGTCCGGCTCGCCCGCATGGAGAACCAGCGCGGATACAACCCGCGCGAGCGCCGGCGCGGAAAGATGGTGCGCGAGGCGGACCGCGAGCGCGAGCGGCGCCAGCGGAGCCGGATCTGGACGCCGTCGAGGCCCGAGGTCATCGACCGGCTGGACGCCGAGGGGCTGCTGCCCGCCATCACCTTCATCTTCAGCAGGGCCGGCTGCGAGGCCTCCGTGCAGCAGTGCCTGCACGCCGGACTCCGGCTCAACGACGAGGACAAGCGCCGGCTGGTACGGGAGATCGTCGAGGCGCGCACGGCGTCCATCCCCACCGAGGACCTCCATGTCCTCGGCTACTACGAATGGCTCGAAGGCCTGGAGCGGGGCATCGCCGCGCACCACGCCGGGATGCTGCCGACCTTCAAGGAGGTCGTCGAGGAGCTCTTCGTGCGCGGGCTCGTGAAGGCGGTCTTCGCGACGGAGACGCTGGCTCTCGGCATCAACATGCCCGCCCGCTCCGTGGTCCTGGAGAAGCTCGTCAAGTGGAACGGCGAGCAGCACGCGGACATCACCCCCGGCGAGTACACCCAGCTGACCGGCCGGGCCGGGCGGCGCGGGATCGACGTCGAGGGTCACGCGGTGGTCCTCTGGCAGCGCGGCATGGACCCGGGCGCACTGGCCGGACTCGCGGGTACGCGTACCTATCCGCTGCGCTCCAGCTTCCGGCCCTCCTACAACATGGCCGTGAACCTGGTGCAGCAGTTCGGACGGCACCGTTCGCGGGAGTTGCTGGAGACCTCGTTCGCCCAGTTCCAGGCGGACCGGTCGGTGGTCGGGATCTCCCGCCAGGTCCAGAAGAACGAGGAGGGCCTGGAGGGCTACCGGGAGGGCATGACCTGCCACCTCGGTGACTTCGAGGAGTACGCGCGGCTGCGCCGCGACCTCAAGGACCGGGAGACGGAGCTCGCCAAGCACGGCGCATCGCAGCGGCGGGCCGCGGCGGCGGCGTCCCTGGAGAAGCTCAAGCCCGGCGATGTCATCCATGTGCCGACCGGAAAGTTCGCCGGACTGGCGCTCGTCCTGGACCCCGGGCTGCCCGCCGGGCGGACCAACGGGCACGGGCACCGCGGGCTCGAATACCACGACGGGCCACGGCCGTTGGTGCTGACGGCCGAACGGCAGGTCAAGCGGCTGGCCTCGATCGACTTCCCGGTGCCGGTGGAGGCGCTGGAGCGGATGCGCGTCCCGAAGTCGTTCAACCCCCGTTCGCCGCAGTCGCGCCGCGATCTGGCGTCCGCGCTGCGCACCAAGGCCGGGCACATCGTGCCCGACCGGCATCGCAAGGAGCGGTCCGTCGCCGCCGACGACCGCGAGATTGCCCGCTACCGGGCCGCGTTGCGCGCCCACCCCTGCCACGGGTGCGACGAGCGCGAGGACCACGCGCGGTGGGCCGAGCGCTACCACAGGCTCCAGCGGGACACCCAGCAGCTGGAGCGCCGTATCGAGGGGCGCACCAACACGATCGCCCGGACCTTCGACCGGATCGTGGCCCTGCTGACCGAGCTCGACTACCTACGGGGCAGCGAGGTCACCGAGCACGGGCGGCGGCTGGCCCGGCTGTACGGCGAGCTGGACCTGCTGGCGAGCGAGTGCCTGCGGGCGGGTGTGTGGGAGGGGCTGAACCCTGCCGAACTCGCCGCGTGCGTCTCGGCGCTGGTGTACGAGGCGCGGCAGTCCGATGACGCGGTGGCGCCCAAGCTGCCGTCCGGGCCGGCCAAGACCGCGATGGGCGAGATGGTCCGGATCTGGGGGCGGCTCGATGCCCTGGAGGAGGACTTCAAGATCAACCAGGCTGAGGGGGTCGGACAGCGCGAACCCGATCTCGGCTTCGCCTGGGCGGTGTACATGTGGGCGTCCGGCCGGACGCTGGACGAGGTGCTGCGCGAGGCGGAGATGCCGGCGGGGGACTTCGTGCGGTGGTGCAAGCAGGTGATCGATGTGCTGGGGCAGGTGGCGGCTGCGGCGCCGCGTGAGGGCAGTTCGGTGGGGCGGAGCGCGCGAAAGGCGGTTGATGAGGTGCTGCGGGGAGTGGTGGCCTACAGCTCTGTGGGGTGAGGCGGGGATGGTGCCGGGGCTCAGCCCCGGGCCCCGCTCCTCACACGCTGTTCACCACGCGGGGATATGCCGCGCCCACCACGAGGGCCGTCGCCGAACGGGCGGGTATGGGCCAGGCGACGATGTACCACTACGTGGCGGGCGAGCAGGATCTCCCGGCAGCGCTGCTGGAGTCGACCGTCGCCCCGTCGCCCGCACTGGCGGGGGAACTCCTCGCGGAGGGCAGCCGCCCCGCCGAGGAAAGCCTGCGGGGCGTTCGCGGCGGCCACGGCGGATGCGGCGATTCGGATCGTGGGGGTGCGGGGGTTGCGGAGGCGCCGCCCCCGCACCCCCGTTCCCCGGATGCCGGAGGGGCTTGAGCCGGCCGTCGGGCGGACGGATCGCGACTCGCCCCCGTACGCGCCCTCGTCAGCGAGTGGTCGCCGCCCCGACGGCTGAGCCGAAGCGCGCCTTCACGGCCGGGTGATCCAGCGACTCCGGGGTGAAGAGGATCGAGCCGGCCCCGGTCGGTCCGGTCGCCGAGCCCGGGATGACGCTCACCGCGCCCGTCGCCAGATACTTGCCGGGCGCGCCGACCGCCAGGTCCGCGCAGCCGTCCGCGTCGAAGTCGCCGGCCGTCATCGACCGCCCGAACTGGTCGTTGCCCTCCATCACTCCCATCACCCCTGGCGAGTCCAGGGTCAGCTTCCGGGCGCGGGCCGCGTCCAGCCCGGTCGTCGTCCCGGGTACGACGGTCAGCGCGCCCGCGTTCTGGATGCCGTCGGAGTCCGCCTCGCCGACCACGGCGCTCACCAGGTCGGCGTGCCGCCGGCTGCCCGCGGGGGCACCGGCCGCTGCAGTCAACCCACAAGACCCGTGAAGGGGATGAGTAGTTGCGGTCGTCCTGCCGGCCTACCGAGAGGCCGGGTGCGTCGCGCGTGAGCTTCCCGGCACGCGGACGGCCGCACCGTGAACGATCCACGGTGCAGGCCGTCACAGCCGTCGGGCGCGTTCTACGACCGGTCCCGGCTGCTCTTCAACGACGCTCCTGCGCAGACCAGCCCCAGGAGGACCGTCAGGCCGCCGATGATGACGTTGTTGAGTACGACGCCCATGTCCGGGCTGCTGCCCACCACCCAGGGCGAGACGATCATCCAGGCGCCCATGACGCACATGGCCCAGCTCAGGCCGTACATCCGTTGCGGCATCACGGTGAACCCGAGACCCAGCACGGCGATCGCGATACCCATGATCAGGTTGTGGTTCACCAGGGTGGTCTGGCTCGTCGTGAAGTGCAGCACCCAGGGCGAGAGTGCGCAGTACAGGCCGACCAGGAACACCGGTGCGTCCACGAGCGCCACATCGCGGCCACCCATCACCCGGGCGTAACGATCGCGCATTTCGGAGGCGTCGGGGTGTCCGGCCAGATCGTGGCCGGCATGCGAGAGGTTTGACATGAGGTTCGTCTCCTTCGCTCCCGCAGGCCAGGATGCGCCTTGTGCGACAAGCGGCCTGCTATGCCATTCTGCTCTTATTTGTGCCTTATGTGTAGTTTCAAGACGGCTGAATTTCGGCAGGAATCACATCGGTCCGGTGGCCGTTCAGCCGCTCGGCCAGGGCCACCAGATCCGGTGTGCGCAGCACCCGGTCGCCGTATCCCGGCAGCGGGACGTGCAGCGGTCCGGTCCACCGCGGGGGGATCGCGCCGAACCCATACACCGCGCCCGCCAGCGACCCGGTCACGGCCGCCACGGTGTCGGTGTCCCCGCCCACGTCGATCGCCGCCGCGAGGGCGCTCTCGTACGAACGCGTCGTGCGCAGCGCCCACAGCGCGGTGCCCAGGCAGGGCCACACGGCGCCGTTGAACTCCGTCGCCGCCTCCGGGCGCCAGTCCGGCGCGAGGGCGGTGGCCCAGCGTTCGCGGTGGTCCGGGTGCGCGGCGGCCAGGGCGTCCGGGACCGCGGTGAGCGGATCGGCGCCGTCCAGGGCCGTCCGGATCAGTTCGTGCAGCACGGCGGTGCCCTCCCACGCCGCGCGGTCGCCGTGTGTCAGGGCGGCGATCCGGCGCGCCGCGTCCATGGTCACCGTCCGCGCGGCGTCAGCCTTCCGGCCGGGCCGGGCGAAGTACACGGCGGAGGTGGCGGCGCGCATCAGTGAACCGTTGCCCGCCGCCCGTCCGTTGATCTGGAAGTGCAGCGCCGCCGCGGTGTCCCACGGGTCACCGCTGGTCAGTACGTCCTCCGTCTGGAGGCCGATGTCCTTCGGCTCGCCCGCCGCCCACCGGCGGAACCTGTCGAACAGGTCGGGCGGATCGAGGCCGCCGCGCTCCAGCAGGGACTCCGCGACCAGAACGGCCATCTGCGTGTCGTCCGTGGCCTCGCCCGGGTCCCAGCCACCGCCGCCGCACATCGTCCCGGCGCCGTCCGGGAAGCGGGCCGTGAACACGCCCGCCGGGCCGAACTCGAACGGCGCCCCCAGCGCGTCACCGACCGCCGAACCGACCACAGCGCCCGCCACCCGGTCCCGCCTGCTCAGGGAGTTCATCCGGTCAGCGTACGGAGGCCGACCGCTTCGCGTACGCGCGTACCGCCCCGTGCTCCGGCGCGGTTCCTGGTGATGGCCGAAACCGGCCAGGGAGGCGTGGTCGCCCTGGCCGGTCCGGGTGGGATACGGTCGCGGATCCGTACGCGGCGGTGTCCGCGTGGGGCCGAAGTCCTCACATCCCCCGGCAGGTTGCCGGGGGGAGCGGGCATCGTCCGGCCGCGGCCCGCTACTTCGGGGGCATCAGGACCGTGTCGACGATGTAGACCGTCGCGTTGGAGGTCGGCACATTGCCGCAGACGACCTTCGAGGAGTCGTTCACGGTGTACGACATGTCCGAACCGGACGTCGTCAGCTTGCCCTTCTCCAGTGTCTCGAAGGAGCCCTTCCCCAGCTGCTTCGGCGTCAGTTCCTTGCCCACCACGTGGTAGGTGAGCACCTTGGTCAGTTCGGCCTTGTCGGCCAGCAGCTTGTCCAGGTCGGCCTTCGGGATCTTGGCGAAGGCGTCGTTGGTCGGGGCGAACACCGTGATGTTCTGCGCGTTGTTCAGGGTGTCGACCAGACCGGCCTTCTTCACCGCGGTGACGAGGGTGGAGAGCGCGGGGTTGTTCGAGGCGGCCGTGGCGACCGGGTCCTTCGACATGCCGTCGAAGGAGCCCGAACCGCTCTTCGGTACCGACGCACAGCCCGGGCCGAAGGGCTTGTCCATGCTCATCGAGTCGCCGGCGGAAGCGGAGGCCGATGCCTTGTCCGAGGTGGCGGTGGAGCCGGACGCGCTGTCCTTGGAATCGCTGGAGCAGGCCGTGAGGGCGAGCGGGAGTACCACTGCCGCGGACATGGCGACGGCAGCGCGGCGGGCGTAGAGGGCGTTCATGATGTTCTCCTGGGGCGATCTGGGTGACGAGATGATGACGCTTGGTGAGCGATGGTGGGCGTGAGAGCCGGCGGCCGTGCTCCGTACGGAACGCGGGAGGGGAGGGGGCGGTGTCCGCTCAGGACACGTTGACCACCACCGAGTGCCAGCCGGTCGCCCCGTTGGGCACCGTGCCGACCCGTTGGTCGGTCTGGGTGGCGCCGGTACGGTCCGTCGCGCGGACCTCAAGGGTGTGGTTGCCGGAGGTGGCCGGCCACTCCCACACCCACTGGCGCCAGGTGTCCCGGCTGTCCTCGGCCGCCAGCCGCGCGGGGTGCCACGGACCGCCGTCCACCCGGACCTCGACCCGCGAGATCCCGCGGTGCTGGGCCCAGGCGACCCCGGCGACCGGGATCGTGCCGGGCTTCGGGGAGGCGAACGGGCGGGGGGTGTCGATCCGGGACTCGGTCTTGATGGGAGCCTGCTGGGACCAGGACCGCTTGACCCAGTAGGCGTCGTAGTCGTCGAACGTGGTGAGCTCGATGTCCTTCATCCATTTGCAGGCCGACACGTATCCGTACAGGCCGGGAACGACCATCCGGACCGGGAAGCCGTGGTCGAAGGGCAGCGGTTCACCGTTCATGCCGAGGGCCAGCATCGCGTCGCGTCCGTCCATGACGGTCTCGACCGGGGTGCCGATGGTCATGCCGTCCACCGAGCGCGTGATGATCTGGTTGGCGGGACCGCCGCGGGACGGCGGCTTCACCCCCGCCTCGCGCAGCAGATCGGCCAGCCGCACGCCGATCCACCGGGCGTTGCCGACATACGGTCCGCCCACCTCGTTGGACACACAGGTCAGGGTGATGTCGCGCTCGATGATCTCGCGGCGCAACAGGTCCTTGAAACTGAGCGTCACCGGGCGTTCCACGCCCTTGCCGTGGATCCTCAGCCTCCAGTCGTTCGCGTCGATGCGCGGGACGACCAGGGCCGTGTCCACCCGGTAGAAGCTCTTGTTCGGTGTGATGAAGGAGCCCAGTCCCCGGATCTTCAGATCGGCTCCCGCCGGTACGGCCGGCGCCGCCGACGCGGGCACGGGCAGCACCAGGTCGTGCCGTGAGGCGGTGGCCCCGGCCTGAACGGCGGAGGTGAGCCGCCGTCCCAGCAGACCGGCGCCGGCCGAGGCCGCCGCCGCGGCGCTCGCCGCCGAGGCGGTGGGGTCGGCGGCGAGCGCGCTGGAGCGGACGGTCGCCTACGTCGGGGAGCGCGAGCAGTTCGGCCGTGCGATCGGCTCCTTCCAGGCCGTGAAGCACCGCCTCGCCGATCTGTACGTACGGGTGCAGTCGGCCCGCTCCGCGGCCTACTACGCGGCCTGGGACCCGGAGGCCGGCGGGCTCGCCCTCGCCCAGGCGCTGGAGGCCCTGCGGGTCACCACCGCCGAGGCCGTGCAGCTGCACGGGGGCATCGGCTTCACCTGGGAGCACGAGGCGCACCTGTACTTCAAGCGGGCCGCCGCCGACGAACTGCTCCTGGGCCCGGTCCACCGGCTCCGCGACCACGCGGCCCGGCGGGCGGGACTCTTCGGCCCCGGTCCGGGTGCGGCGGGAGCGGCCGAACAAGGACCGGCCGAAGCGGGACCGGCCGATCGGGTGGCGGTCTGATGGCGCCCGGCGTCCGCCTCGTCCAGAAGGTCTCCTCGACCCGGGCCTTCGCCCGGATCGCACCCCATCTCGTACCGGCCATGGACCGCACCGTCCACCGGCTCACCCGCGGCCGGGTGCTGCTCAGCGCGCAGATGCTGCCGGGGGTGGTCCTGACGGTGCCGGGGGCGCGCAGCGGACAGCTCAGGACCACCCCGCTGGCCTGTATGCCGGAGCGCGGGGACGGTGATCCGGGCAGCTGGATCCTGGTCGGCAGCAACTTCGGCCGTACGGGACACCCGGCCTGGACGGCGAACCTGCTGGCGCATCCGGAGGCGGCCGTCATCAGCTGGAAGGGCCGCGACATTCCGGTACGGGCCCGGCTGCTGGCGGGTGCCGAGCGGGCGGCGGTGTGGGAGGCGGCGCTGAAGTTCTGGCCGCCCTACGCGGCGTACCAGGCGCGGATCGACCGCGAGATCCGGCTGTTCCGGCTGGAGCGGCGGGGCGATTCCGTGTGAGTGCGCCGGTTCGTGCCGGCTGCCCGGCCCTGGGCGGCGGTACGTCCGGATACACCGACGGCGGACCACATGCGTGGTCCGCCGTCGGTGAGACAGGACCTGGGGCGCCCGGGATCACCGCGCGTCACCCAGTACGGGGAGTCCGGCGCGGGCGCTACTTCACCGGCTTCCTGCCGGTGATGCCCAGATGCACCAGCAGCGCGAGGTTCGGCCGGAGTTCGGCCTGCTTCACACCCCAGGTGGTGAAGCCCTTCTGGTGCGAGGCGACCGCGGCCAGCATCGCCACCAGGGAGCCGGCCATCGCCGCGGGGTTGACGTCCTTGTCCACCTTGCCCTTGGCCTGGAGCTCCTTCACCGAATCCGTAAGGGAGTTGGTGACGGAGTTGAGGATCTTCATGCGGATCTTGTAGAACCGCTTGTCGCCCTCGGCCGCGCCGAGGTCGACCACGCGAAGGATCGCGTCGTTGCGCCGCCAGAAGTCGAGGAATCCCTCGACGAGTTCTTCGGCGGTCTGCCAGCCCGACTTGCCGACCCAGGAGCGCCCGGCGACCAGTTCGGTCAGGCCGGCGCCCTCCTTGGCCATCTCTTCGGCGATTTCGAGGACGGCGCCCTCGACGTCGGGGAAGTACTGATAGAAGGTCGCGGGTGAAGTCCCCGCCTTCCGGGCGACGTCGATGACTTTGACGTCCCGGTACGGCGAGGAGCTGAGCATCTCGCTGAGGCAGTCGAGCAGCTTCTGCCGCGTCGCCTGTCCGCGTCGACCGGCCACGCGGCCGTCGACGGTGCGTACTTGTCCTGTCATGCCGTCAGCTTACCGACGGGTGATCGGAGCGCGATTCGGCCGACTGCAAATGGGGAGGGCCGCAGGCGGGGTGGGGGGAGTGAGGGGATATCCGGCCATGTGTCCATGGCTTCGCACCCGGTTCCCCACAGTCTGACTAATGTTATGAACAGCCTGTGGATAACTTCCGTGGATAACTTTCCGTGACGGCGGGGTTCGATGGCCTTGATATCGAAAATGTGTTCGCATGGGAAGGTCCGGGGCGCGGTCAACGCGACGCGCGGTTACGTTGGGTGTGACGAGCGTCACCGCGACGGAAGGATCCGGGCCGATGGCCGCATTCGCGCAGTCCGCGCCGTGCTGGGTGGATGTGCAGCTCCCCGACCTCGAAGCGGGCAAGCGCTTCTACGGTGAGCTCTTCGGCTGGACCTTCCGGCCGGGCGACGGCCCCCGCGCCGACGCCCTCAGCGGCGGGGCCCTGGTCGCCGCCCTCGCCGCCAAGCAGGACGGCCGGATGCCGACCACCTGGGGCGTCTACTTCGCGACCGCGGACATCATCGACTCCGTCGCCCGTGTCCGGGAGGCGGGCGGGCAGGTGATCACCGAACCGGTCCGGGCCGGCCGGCTGGGGGCGCTCGCCCAGGCCGCCGACCCCGGCGGCGCGGTCTTCGGGCTGTGGCAGGCGGGTGAGCGCGCGGGCTTCCAGAAGCAGAACGAGCCGGGCTCCTTCTGCTGGACCGAGGTCTACACCCGGCAGAAGGAACGCGTCGACTCCTTCTACGAGGAGGTCTTCGGCTTCCGCTCCGTCGATCCGGACGAGGCCGGCTCCGGCGCTCCGGGCACGGACGAGTCCGGCGTCGACTTCCGCATCTGGTCGCCGGCCGGCACGGAACCCGGGCCGGACACCGCGGTCGGCGGGCGCAGCGTCATCACCGACGCGTTCCCCGCGATGATGCCCAGCTACTTCCTCATCTACTTCGCCGTGGCGGACTGCGACGAGGCGGCCGAGACCGTCGTACGGCTCGGCGGCCGGGTCTCCGCACCGCCCTTCGACATCCCGTACGGGCGGATGGCGGTGCTCCAGGACGATCAGGGCGCCGTCTTCGCCGTACTTCAGCCACCGGTGTCCTGATACCGCCCGGAGTGATCCATGACACCCGGTTCTGCCCCCGGGTTCGCAACCGGCGCCTCGGGCAGGAACAATCGGGGTGCGCACCGTCGGGTGGTGCCCAGTGGTGAGACGCTGCACAGGGCGGTTTTTCGCGGGCCTCTGTCGACTGAGGTCCGTACGGGGAGGGTGGCAGGTAAGTGATGGAGCAGCTGACGCAGCACGACCCGAGGCGGATCGGCCCGTTCGAGGTGCTGGGACGGCTCGGGGCCGGCGGCATGGGGCTGGTCTATCTGGCCCGCTCGGCGTCGGGCCGGCGGGTGGCGATCAAGACGGTACGTACGGAACTGGCCGAGGACCAGCTGTTCCGGGTCCGCTTCACGCGTGAGGTGGAGGCCGCCCGCGCGGTCAGCGGTTTCTACACGGCCGCCGTGGTGGACGCCGATCCGCGCGCCGCCGTGCCCTGGCTCGCCACCGCCTATGTGCCCGCACCCTCGCTCGAGGAAATAGTGAATGAGTGCGGGCCGATGCCGACCCAGGCGGTGCGCTGGCTGGCCGCGGGCATCGCCGAGGCCCTCCAGTCCATCCACGGTGCGAAGCTCGTCCATCGCGACATGAAGCCGTCGAACGTGCTCGTCGTGGAGGACGGCCCCCGGGTCATCGACTTCGGGATCGCCTCCGGCGTCTCCAACACCCGGCTCACCATGACCAACGTCGCCGTGGGCACGCCCGCGTACATGTCGCCCGAGCAGGCGCGGGACTCGCGCAGCGTCACGGGGGCCAGCGACATCTTCTCGCTCGGCTCGACGCTCGTCTTCGCCGCGACCGGCCATGCGCCGTTCCACGGGGCCAACCCGGTCGAGACGGTCTTCATGCTGCTGCGCGAGGGCCCCGACGTCACCGGTCTGCCCGACGATCTGCGGCCGCTGATCGAGTCCTGCATGCAGATGGACGCGTCGCGCCGGCCCACCCCGGCCGAGCTTCAGTCCCAGCTCGCCCCGCACCTCTTCGCCTCCGGCGGCGACGACAGCGGTACGGCGTCGGCCTGGCTGCCGGCCTCCGCCACCGAGATGATCGAGCTGCGCCGCGGCGGCGGACGCGTGGTCGCCGCCGCGCCCCCTCCCGCACCCGTGCCGCCGCCGCCCGCCAGGCGGCCGGGCTCCGACCGGGACACCGCCTGGCGCAGCGGCGCGGACCTGCGCCCCCGGCCCGCCTCGGCCACCCCCGCGACCTCGCCCGCGGCCGCTCCCGACGGCGGCCCGGTGCGGCTGTCCGGTGTGCAGGTGCCGATCGGCCCCGGTCCGCGCGCCCAGGACGTACGCGCCTCGGCCGCCGCGGAGGTGGCTCCGGCGACCGGCTGGGTGCGTCCGCCCGCCGGGGTGAACGCAGTGGCCCCGGCCGCCCCCGTCCCCGCTCCGGCGCACGCGCCGGACAGCGCGTCCTGCGGGCCGGAGCGCTGGCGGCCCTGGCGGTTCCGGATGTCGAACGACGTGTGGGGGACGCCGGTCGTCGTCGGTGACCTGCTGTACGTCACCTCGTTCGAGGTGCACGCGCTGGACACCGGCAACGGCCGGCGCCAGTTCAAGACCCGCGACGTGGCCTGGGCGATGGCCGTGGAAGGGGGCCGCATCCACGCCTCCGACGGCCCGTCGCTCTACGCCCTGGACGCGGTCACCGGCGCCGAGCGGTGGCGGCTCCAGACCGATGCGTGGGTGTACTCGCTCAAGGCCGACCGCGGCACGGTCGTCACCGGCACCCGGGGCGGCGGCGTCCAGGCGTGGGAGGCGTCCACCGGGGAGAAGCTCTGGGAGACCACCGGCGCGCAGACGGACTTCGAGACGGCGGAGGCCGGACCGGCCGTCCACGACGGCACGGTCTACCTCTGGCAGGACGCCCGGCTGCGGGCCGTCGACGCCCGTACGGGTGTCGAGCGCTGGTCGTACCCGGTCGGCGACGCGGCCTCCTGCGGCGGGGTGCCGCTCCGGGTGACCCCCGCGCCGGACGGCTACGCGTACGTCTGCGCGGGAACCCGGGTCCTCGCGCTGGACATCGGCTCCGGCCGGGTGCGCTGGCACTTCGAGTCGCCGGCGGTCTTCCTCTCGCCGCCCGCGTTCGCGCCGGGCCCGGCGGTCACCGGCGGCGGGGTGTACCTCGCGGACTACCTCGGCACGGTGTACGCGCTGGACGCCTCGACCGGGAAGGACCGCTGGCGCATCGCCACGGAGTCCCGCCAGTCGACCGAACCGGTGTTGGTGACGACGGGGAACGTCCATGTCGGCAGCGGCAGCGCGCTGTACACGCTGGATGCGGTCACCGGCACCCCGAAGTGGCGGTTCGCCGCGGGCGGCGAGGTGGTGGGCGCACCGGTCGTCGCCGACGGCCGCGTGCACTTCGGCTCGGCCGACCACGTGCTCTACACCCTGGACGCGGCGGGCGGCCAGCTCCGCTGGAAGCTCGCCACGGGCGGCGAGATCACGGGTTCGCCGGTGGCACAGGGCGGGGTGGTGTACGCGTGCAGCAAGGACCGCTGCGTGTACGCCCTGGACGCGCTGAAGGGCACCGGAACGGGCAACAGGCCCCGCCCGTAGGGGCCCTGGCCCGCCGCGGGCGCCGGTACGCACGGGCGTGAGGGTGCGGGCGGCCTCAGCGTTGCGGAGGCTCGGGGTCATCCGGGTGCCGGGCCGGGTACGGGGCCGTGTCGGGCCCGTCCGGGCCCGCTGCGGGCGAGGGCCCCACGTACGGCTCCGCCTCCGGCTCCGGCCAGGGGCTCGTCTGCAGCGAAGGGCCCGGCTCCCGCGTGGGCGGCCAGGTGTCGGGATCGGCCGACCCCGGCGCGGTGTACGGCCGGTTCCGGTCCGCCCGCGCGCCGGCGCGCCCCGACATCAGCGCCGCCCCCAGCAGAAGCAGCACCCCGCCGCCCGCCGCGCTCGCCCCCCCTTGCTGGCGCCCGGCCCCGCCGCCCGTTACCGCCAGCTCTCCGGCCGCCTGGCCCTGGCGGACCATCCAGAGCACCG
>NZ_JAFMPZ010000522.1 GCF_017353455.1 Streptomyces laculatispora | reverse complement strand
CCCGCGGCTTCCAGGCCCGGGGCGCCGCCCGGCGTACCTGCTCCGGTGCCGGCCGGGGTGCCGGCCCCGGCCCCGGCGCCCACCGCCGTACGGCCCGGAAGGTCCGGTGCGGGTTCCGGGTCGCCGCGGAGGATCTGCGCGTAGGCGTCCGCCAGTTCGCGTCCGGGGTCGATGCCCAGTTCGTCGGCGAGCAGCCGCCGCGTGCGGTGGAAGCAGTCCACCGCCTCCGACTGGCGTCCCGACCGGTGCAGCGCCGTCATCAGGGCCGCCGCCAGCGACTCCCGCATCGGATGGGCCACTGCCTCGGCCCGCAGCACCGCCGCCGCCCGGTGGTGCTCGCCCAGCACGGCGTAGGCGTGAGCCAGCTGCTCGACCGTCGTGAGCCGGGACTCCTCCAGCGCGTGCGCGGCCGCCTGGAGCGGTGCGCTGGGGTACGTACCGGTGAGCGCCGGACCCTCCCACAGCGACAGGGCCTCCTTCAGCATCAGCACGCTGTCGGCCGGGCTGCGCTGCTCCCGTGCCAGCATCAGCAGTTCCTCGAACCGCTGGGAGTCCAGCAGGGTCTCCGGCACCCGCAGCACGTACGCGTCGCCGAGCGTCGCCAGCTCGACCCCGTGCATCTCCGCGTCCGCGCCCGTCAGCAGGGCGCGCAGCCGCGACACATGACCCTGGACGACGGTGCGGGCGTGCAGCGGCGGGGTGTCGTCCCACAGGCAGTCCGACAGCCGGGCCACGGACACGGGGGTGTTGGCGCGCAGCAGGAGGGCGGCCAGCAGGCTGCGGCGTTTGGCGGGGCCGAGGGGCAGTGGCCCGGTCTGCGTGTCGACGCAGACGGTGCCGAGCAGCCGGAACTCCACGAGCGGCTCCCCTTCCGGGCATGACGCGCCCGGTGCCGGGTCACGCACAAGATCCCAGAATATCCGGCGTTCCCGGAGAGCGGGGAGGGGGTGCGCCCGGATTGCGGGGCGCACCCGGCCGGGTCACAGGCGGCGTTCGTCCTCGGAAACCACTGTGGTGGGGGGCACGACCATGCGGCGGCGCCGCATGACGCTCGCGTAGACGAAGACGCCGATGACGCCGACGACCATCATGATCCAGCCGACCATGTCGACGTTGACGCTGTCCATCTCCCAGTCGGTCGCGAAGGCGAGTATCGCCCCCGCACCGATGAGAATGATGCATCCTCCGAGTCCCATGAGTTTCCGCCTCCTCGATGCCCCGGAAGCTCCGGGCCGTGTAAGGAGCGGGTACCCGGCCCGGCAACGACCATGTGTGCGGTGGCGGTTGCCGTTCCGGTCAGCCCGCCAGGAACGAGGCCAGGGCGGTCGCCAGCAGATGCGGGTCGTCGGCGCCGCACAGCTCACGGGCGCTGTGCATCGACAGGATGGCCACGCCGATGTCGACGGTCTGGATGCCGTGCCGGGCGGCGGTGATCGGGCCGATCGTGGTGCCGCACGGCATCGAGTTGTTGGAGACGAACGTCTGCCACGGCACGCCCGCCTTCTCGCACGCCGACGCGAACACGGCCCGGCCGCTGCCGTCGGTCGCGTACCGCATGTTGACGTTGACCTTGAGGATCGGTCCGCCGTTGACGACCGGGTGGTGCGTCGGGTCGTGCCGCTCGCCGTAGTTGGGGTGGATCGCGTGGCCGGTGTCGGAGGAGAGGCAGACGGTGCCGGCGAAGGCGCGGGCGCGGTCCTCGTACGTACCGCCGCGGGCGAACACCGAACGCTCCAGGACCGTGCCGAGCAGCGGTCCGTCCGCGCCGGTGTCGGACTGCGAGCCGTTCTCCTCGTGGTCGAAGGCGGCCAGCACCGGGATGTACGGGATCTGCGCGTCGGGCTGTCCGGCCACGGCGGCGAGCGCCGCGACCGCCGCGTGCACCGAGAGCAGGTTGTCCATCCGGGGCCCGGCCACCAGCTCGCGGTCACGGCCCAGGTAGGACGGTGCCTCGACGGGGTGCGGCATCAGGTCCCAGCCGGTGACGTCCTCGGCGTCGACGCCCGCCTCCTCGGCGACGAACCGGATGAGGTCGCCCTCCTCCACGTCCCCGAGGCCCCAGATCGGCTGCATGTGCTTCTGGCGGTCGAGCTTCAGGCCGTCGGAGTTGGCCGACCGGTCCAGGTGCACGGCCAGCTGCGGGACGCGCAGCAGCGGCCGGTCGATGTCGACCAGCCGGTGCGTCCCGTCGCGCAGCGAGATCCGCCCGGCGAGGCCGAGGTCCCGGTCCAGCCAGGTGTTGAGGAGCGTGCCGCCGTAGACCTCCACGGCGATCTGCCGCCAGCCGTGGGCGCCCGTGTCGGGCAGCGGCTTCACCCGCAGGTTCGGTGAGTCGGTGTGCGCCCCGACGATCCGGAACGGGGTGTGCGCCCCGGCGCCCTCGGGCACGTACCAGGCCACGATCGCGCCGCCGCGCAGGACGTACTTGCCGCCGGTCGTTCCGTCCCAGGCCGCCGTCTCCTCGACCTGCCGGAAACCGGCCTTCTCCAGCTTCGACGCGGCGGCCGCCACGGCGTGGTACGGGGAGGGGCCGGCCATCAGGAAGGCCATCAGATCGTCGGTGTGCCCGCGGTCGAAGCGGAGGGAAGAACTCATGTTCTTCACTGTAACCAGGCCCGTGCCAGAGAATTCACCGTCGTCCCCCGGCGTGACGCGGCTATCGTCCGGGCACCGCGGAGGGCCTGTCGCCGTCCCGCGCCTGCCGGCGCGCTCGGCACAGGGCGGCGAGGGCCTCCACCCGACCGCCTACGACAGCACCGCCACCCGAAAGCGTGTCCGGGTGGCGGTGCTGTCGATGATTCCGGCTGCGGAAGCCCTAGAACGCGGCCTCGTCCAGCTCCATCAGGGAGTTGTCGACGGACTCGGCGAGCGCGCGCTCGGCGCCGACGCCCGGCAGGACGTTCGCGGCGAAGAACTTCGCGGCGGCGATCTTGCCCCGGTAGAAGGCGACGTCCTTGGCGGAGGCGGCCGGCAGCTTCTCGGCGGCCACGGACGCGCCCTTGAGCAGCAGGTAGCCGACGACGACATCGCCGGAGGCCAGCAGCAGGCGGGTGGTGTTCAGGCCCACCTTGTAGATGTTCTTCACGTCCTCGCCGGTCGCGGTGAGGTCGGTGATCATCGTGCCGACGATCGCCTCCAGGTCCACGGCGGCCTTGGCGAGCGAGTCCAGCGCGCCGGACAGCTCCTCGTTGCCCTGGGCGCCCGCGAGGAACTTCTTGATCTCCTCGGAGAGCGTGTTGAGCGAGGCGCCCTGGTCGCGGACGATCTTCCGGAAGAAGAAGTCCTGGCCCTGGATGGCCGTCGTGCCCTCGTACAGCGTGTCGATCTTCGCGTCACGGATGTACTGCTCGATCGGGTACTCCTGGAGGTACCCGGAGCCGCCGAACGTCTGGAGCGACTGCGCCAGCTGCTCGTACGACTTCTCCGAGCCGTAGCCCTTCACGATCGGCAGCAGCAGGTCGTTGAGGCCGTGCAGCGCCTTCGCGTCCTCGCCCGCGGCCTCCTTCTCCTGGATCGCGTCCTGGACGGAGGCGGTGTACAGCACGAGGGAACGCATGCCCTCGGCGTACGCCTTCTGCGTCATGAGCGAGCGGCGCACGTCGGGGTGGTGCGTGATGGTGACCTTGGGGGCCGTCTTGTCCATGAACTGCGACAGGTCGGTGCCCTGGACGCGCTCCTTGGCGTACTCCAGCGCGTTCAGGTAACCCGTCGAGAGCGCCGCGATGGCCTTCGTGCCGACCATCATGCGGGCGAACTCGATGATGCGGAACATCTGGCGGATGCCGTCGTGCTTGTCACCGATCAGCCAGCCCTTGGCGGGGTGCTGGTCGCCGAACGTCATCTCGCAGGTGTTGGACGCCTTGAGGCCCATCTTGTGCTCGACGTTCGTCGCGTACACGCCGTTGCGCTCGCCCAGCTCGCCGGTGGTCCAGTCGAAGTGGAACTTCGGGACCATGAAGAGCGACAGGCCCTTGGTGCCCGGTCCCGCACCCTCGGGGCGGGCCAGTACGTAGTGGATGATGTTCTCGGACATGTCGTGCTCGCCCGAGGTGATGAAGCGCTTCACGCCCTCTATGTGCCAGGAGCCGTCCTCCTGCTCGACGGCCTTCGTGCGGCCCGCGCCGACGTCGGAACCGGCGTCCGGCTCGGTCAGCACCATCGTCGAGCCCCACTGCTTCTCGACGGCGATCTCGGCGATCTTCTTCTGCGCCTCGTTGCCCTCGTCGAAGAGGATGCCGGCGAACGCCGGACCGGAGGAGTACATCCACACGGCCGGGTTGGCGCCGAGCAGCAGCTCCGCGTAACCCCAGATCAGGGAGCGCGGGGAGGTCGTGCCGCCGATCTCCTCGGGGAGGCCCAGGCGCCAGTACTCGGAGTCCATGAAGGCCTGGTAGGACTTCTTGAAGCTCTCCGGGACCGGTGCGGTGCTGGTCTCCGGGTCGAAGACCGGGGGGTTGCGGTCGGCGTCGGCGTAGGAGTCGGCGAGCTCGTTCTCCGCGAGGCGGGCGACCTCGTCGAGGATGCTCTTCGCGGTCTCGACGTCCATCTCCGCGAACGGTCCGGTGCCGTACAGCTTGTCGCGCCCGAGGACCTCGAAGAGGTTGAACTCGATGTCGCGGAGATTCGACTTGTAGTGCCCCATGGGAAGGCTCCGTAATCAATAGCAGTGGCGCGCAGCGCCCCGTGGAGGGTGAGAAACGGGCGACGGGCTCGCGGATACCGGTCTGCCGCGCGGTCGGGGACCTGGCGGGGCCCGGACGTATCAGCTGACCTCTACGATGATGCTACCCGTCAGTAATAAGACGCAACCCCCCGAGGCAGAGATGTGTCCGATTACTCTTTGTCCCATGTACGGCTACGACCAGAATCAGGGCGCACAGCAGCCGATGGGTGGCGGCTACGGCGAGCAGCCGCTGTATCCCGAACCCTCGCCGCCCTCGCTGGGCGACGCGGTACGGGCCTTCACGACCGGCTCGCTGGCCGCCGAGGACTTCCAGCAGATCTTCGCGACGTCGAAGGTCTACTGCCCGCGCGGTGACAATCCGGGCTTCCTCGCGCTGCACAACACCCAGCAGCCGGTCATCCCGATGTTCACCACGCTCAAGGAGCTGCGGCTCTACGCGGGCAAGGAGTCCAAGTACTTCGTGATCACCGGGGCCGAGGTGATCGACCTGCTGCCCACCGGCTACGGCTTCGTCCTGGACATGGAGGGCGAGCACCGCATGGTCTTCGACGCCAAGGCCGTGGAGCAGATGGTCGACTTCGCGATGCGCCGCATGTACGGCTGACCGCCGGCCCCCTCCCCCCTCGCAAGGGGCTCGTACCGCTCGGCGGCACGAGCCCCTTGCGCTGTTCCGGGCGGTGCGGGAATGAAAGCCGCCTTGCAGGATGTTCACCATTCAACTAAATTGATTCCAGAACAGTCCCCGGAGGTGGCTTCCATGCCCGCAGTAACCGTCGAAAACCCGCTGACCCTGCCCAAGGTCGCCGCCCCGGCCGACGCCGTGGCCCGTCCCGTGCTCGCCGTGACCACGGCGCCCAGCGGGTTCGAGGGCGAGGGATTCCCCGTGCGCCGCGCATTCGCGGGGATCAACTACAAGCACCTCGACCCGTTCATCATGATGGACCAGATGGGCGAGGTGGAGTACGCGGCCGGTGAGCCCAAGGGCACCCCCTGGCACCCGCACCGCGGCTTCGAGACCGTCACGTACCTGATCGACGGCACCTTCGTGCACCAGGACTCCAACGGTGGCGGCGGCACCATCCGCAACGGCGACACCCAGTGGATGACGGCCGGGTCCGGGCTGCTCCACATCGAGGCGCCGCCGGAGTCGCTCGTCCTGTCGGGCGGCCTCTTCCACGGCCTCCAGCTCTGGGTGAACCTGCCCAAGGCCGACAAGATGATGGCCCCGCGCTACCAGGACATCCGCGGTGGCCAGGTCCAGCTGCTCGCCTCCCCGGACGGCGGCGCGCTGCTCCGGGTGATCGCGGGCGAGCTCGACGGCCACGAGGGCCCCGGTGTCACCCACACCCCCATCACGATGATCCACGCCACCGTGCGCCCCGGCGCCGAGGTGACCCTGCCGTGGCGCGAGGACTTCAACGGCCTCGCGTACGTGCTCGCGGGCCGCGGCACCGTGGGCGAGGACCGCAGGCCCGTCCACATGGGCCAGACCGCCGTCTTCGGCGCCGGCTCCTCGCTGACCGTCCGCGCGGACGAGCAGCAGGACGGCAACACCCCGGAGCTGGAGGTCGTCCTCCTCGGCGGGCGTCCCATCCGGGAGCCGATGGCGCACTACGGGCCGTTCGTGATGAACAGCCAGGCCGAACTGAAGGAGGCCTTCGAGGACTTCCAGGCAGGCCGCCTCGGCACCGTGCCCGCCGTCCACGGGATGTGAGCCGCGCCGCCGCCGTATGACGGTGCGTCACTCGTACGGCGGCGCGAGCGGGACATCGCCCCCGCGGCGTGATCGGGTGGGAGGGTGCAGACCCAGAAGCCCCTCCTGCCCATCGGTGCGCGGCGACTGGCCGCCTGGTGCGGTGTCGTCCTGCTGGTCGCCGGCGTCGCCGCGGTGGCCATCTGGCTGTGTGTCGCCCTCAAGACCGCCGTCACCCCCGTCCTGCTCGCGCTGCTCGGTACGGCGCTGCTCGGTCCGGTCCACCGCAGGCTCACCGCGTACGGGGTGAACCGTTCGGTGGCGGCCGGGCTGACCTGCGCCCTCCTCGTCGCGGTGGTCGGCGGCGCCGGCTACATCGTCGTCACCGCGCTCATCGACACCGGCGACCAGATCGTCCGGTCGCTGAAGGACGCCGGTCATTGGGTCGTCGACCACTTCGGGGTGACGGGCAACACCAATGTGGACGACCTGGCCGCCAATGCGAAGCAGCTCGTCGAGCGGTTCGGCGCGAGCGCCGCGGGCGGGCTCCTGAGCGGCCTCAGCCTGGTCGGTTCGCTCATCGCCACGAGCGTGCTCGCGCTCCTGCTGACCTTCTTCTTCCTGCGCGACTCCGACCGGGGCGTGAAACTCGCGCACTCCATCGCCCCGCGCGGCGCCGGAGACCTGGTCGAGGCGATGGGCCGGCGGGCGTTCGAGGCCGTCGAGGGCTTCATGCGCGGCACGACGTTCATCGCGCTCATCGACGCGGTCTGCATCACGGTCGGCCTGCTGATCCTGAAGGTGCCCGGCGCGGTGGGGCTGGGCGCGCTGGTCCTGGTCGGCGCCTACATCCCGTACCTCGGGGCCTTCATCTCGGGCACCGTCGCGGTGCTGGTGGCGCTCGCGGACCGGGGTTTCGTGATCGCGCTCTGGGCGCTCGGGGTGGTGCTCGCCGTACAGGTGCTGGAGGGCCACGTCCTCCAGCCGATGATCCAGAGCCGTACGGTCCAGATGCACCCGGCCACGATCCTGATCGCGCTGACGGCGGGCGCGAGTGTGGCGGGCCTGCTGGGGATGCTGCTCGCGGTCCCGGTGTGCGCGGCGGCGTTCGGCATCCTCGGCGAACTCCGCAAGGGCCACGTGCCCCCACCGGACCCCCCGGACGCACAAGCC
>NZ_JAFMPZ010000147.1 GCF_017353455.1 Streptomyces laculatispora | reverse complement strand
GCGCATCGCGCTGGGCATCACGCTCACCGTGACGGTCATGGAGATCGTCGGCGGGCTGCTGTCCGGCTCCCTGGCACTGATCGCCGACGCGGCCCATATGGCGACCGACGCGCTGGGCCTCGGCATGGCCCTGCTGGCGATCCACTTCGCCAACAAACCGGCCGGACCGAACCGCACCTTCGGCTACGCCCGCGCCGAGATCCTCGCCGCGCTGGCCAACTGCCTGCTGCTGCTCGGGGTCGGCGGCTACCTCCTCTTCGAGGCGGTGGAGCGCTTCGTCAGCCCGGCCGAAACCAGGGGCGGGCTGACGATCGCCTTCGCCCTGGTCGGCCTGGTGGCGAACATGGTGTCGCTGTCGCTGCTGGTGCGCGGGCAGAAGGACAGCCTCAATGTGCGGGGCGCCTATCTGGAGGTGCTCGCGGACACTCTCGGTTCGGTGACCGTGCTGATCTCGGCGGGCATCATCCTGGCCACCGGCTGGCAGGCCGCGGACCCGATCGCCTCGCTGCTCATCGGCCTCATGATCGTTCCGCGTACGGTGAAGCTGCTCAGGGAGACACTGAACGTGCTGCTGGAGTCGGCGCCCAAGGGCGTCGACATGGGCGAGGTGCGCGACCACATCACGGCCCTGCCCGGGGTGCTGGACGTCCATGACCTCCATGCCTGGACGATCACCTCCGGCATGCCGGTGCTCTCCGCCCATGTGGTGGTGCACCAGGAACTGCTCGACTCGATCGGGCACGAGAAGCTCCTGCACGAACTGCAGGGCTGTCTCGGCGACCACTTCGACGTCGAGCACTGCACTTTCCAGCTGGAGCCGAGCGGGCACGCCGAGCACGAGGCGAGGCTCTGCCGCTGACGCGGGGGCGAAAGAACCGGCGGTGTAGGGTTTTCGCAGAGGCGTACGAGCCTCCACCCGTGTGAGAGCCGTGTCCGAGAGAGGAGCTGGGGCTGATGACCGCCGCGAAGGCACCTGCCCTGCGCACCCTCCGGTCCTGCTTCAGCTCCAGGGTTCCCGGCTAGTCCTCCGGCTCTCACCGAGTCGGCACGTCGGCCGGAGCCCGCTCACCCAAGGGTTTCCCACGTTGACCGACAACGATCACTCCCAGCACGACGAACCGTCCCGCTCCCCGCACGACCGCGATCCGGAGCAGCCGTCCCGCGGCAACGACACCCGCTGGAGGACCCGCCCCGAGACGCCGGCGGACACCGCAGCGGTGCACGCGGTCAACGCCGCGGCGTTCCCGACGGACGCGGAGGCCCATCTGGTCGACGCACTGCGCGGCGATCCCCAGGCCTGGCTGCCCGGGCTCTCCTGCCTGGCCGAGGCGCCCGACGGTTCCGTGGCCGCGTACGCCCTGCTGACCCGCTGCCTGGTCGGGGGCGTACCGGCACTGGCGCTCGCCCCGGTGGCCACGGCGCCGGAACATCAACGCCGGGGCGCGGGGCAGGCCGTGGTCCGGGCCGTGCTCGACGCGGCCCGCCTGCGCGCGGAGCCGCTGGTCCTGGTACTCGGCCATCCCGGGTACTACCCGAGGTTCGGCTTCGTGCCCGCGTCGCGGTACGGAATCCGGCCGGGCTTCGAGGTGCCGGACGAGGCGATGATGGCGCTGGTCCTCGATGATTCCGGGCCGGTTCCCCAGGGCACGATTCAGTACCCGGTGGCGTTCGGGATCTGACCCGCCCGTCCGGCCGCGCCGCGGCCGCGTGGGGCGGCGGGGCCGGACATGCCAGGACCCGAAGTGCGGACAAGCCGCTTTTGTACGGCAGACTTGAGCACACTCGACGGGACCGGCGCACGGGGCCGGGACCACAGCGAAGGATGGGTATGCCGACCACACCAGCCACCGCGGCGAACACCTCGTCGAACGGCTCAGCAGAAGCGATCATGCTCGAACTGGTCGACGAGAACGGCACCACCATCGGCACGGCGGAGAAGCTCGCCGCCCACCAGGCACCCGGCCAACTGCACCGCGCGTTCTCGGTGTTCCTCTTCGATGAGCAGGGCCGGCTACTGCTGCAGCGGCGCGCCCTGGGCAAGTACCACTCCCCCGGTGTCTGGTCCAACACCTGTTGCGGTCACCCGTATCCGGGCGAGGCGCCCTTCGCCGCCGCCGCCCGGCGGACGTTCGAGGAACTGGGCATCTCCCCCTCTCTGCTGGCCGAGGCGGGCACCGTCCGCTACAACCACCCGGACCCCGCCTCGGGTCTGGTGGAGCAGGAGTTCAACCACCTCTTCGTGGGCATGGCGCAGGAGCAGCTGCGGCCGGATCCGGAGGAGGTGGGAGAGACGGCCTTCGTGTCGGCCGAGGAGCTGGCCGAACGGCATGACCGGGCGCCGTTCTCCGCCTGGTTCATGACGGTGCTCGATGCCGCCAGGCCCGCGATCCGGGAGCTGACCGGTCCGGCTGCCGGCTGGTAGGGACGCCCGCGGGCGCGGAGGGGTCAGGGGCGCGGACTGAGCGGCAGCGCCGCCCAGATGACCTTTCCGCCGCCCGCGGTGTGCTCCACGTCGCAGGCCCCGCCCGCCTCCCGGGTGATCTCCCGGACCAGCAGCAGTCCGCGCCCGCCCGTCTGCGCGTAGTCGGTCTCCAGCGCTGTCGGGCGGTACGGATGGTTGTCCTCGACGGACACCCTGACCCATTCGGCGCCCACGGCCACCTCCACGGCGAACTCCGGCGAGAGCAGCGCCGCGTGCTTCACCGCGTTGGTGACCAGTTCGGAGACGATGAGCAGCAGCCCCTGGGCGATGTCGTCGTCCAGCGGTACGCCCTGGCGGTCCAGCAGATCGCGTACGGCGTGCCGGGCCTGGGGTACGGAGACGTCCGTGGCCGGGGCGGTGAACCGCCAGACCCCTTCGTACGGCACGGGCCTGGCGGGGACACTCCCGCGGCTCTCCATAGACCGGTACCCGCTCTCGACTCGATGGTGACTGCACGTCGAGTACAGGGTGCGGGGCGTAGTTGGTGCGGTCCGTACCACTGAGCAGAAGTCGACCTCTATCGACGGAACTTGACCGAACAGCTGTGGGTAAGTCAGTTATCGGACCGCTTTTGCTCGTCTGCTGGCGGCTGGACCTGGTCTCCCCGGGCCGCCCCTCCCGCAGGCGCCATCTGGTCCGAGACCATCGAGACGATCCGGCGGCCTCCCACACCGATCGCGATGAGCCCGAGTCCGTCGAAGAGCAGGGCGAGCGAGAAGAAGCAGCCGAGCACGTAGAGGCTGCTGTGCGGCCAGTCGAAGAGGACCAGCAGACCCAGCAGCAGTCCGAAGGCGCCCTGCAGGAGCGTCCAGCCGAACTGCGGGCCGCGCACCACCACACTTCCGACGAGGCGGAACACCCCACCGGTCAGGAAGAGCAGCGCGGCGAACATGGTCAGCGCCTCGGCGGTGCCGTGCGGGTGGCGGATAACCACGACCCCGGCGGCGATGTTCAGCGCGGCGACCACCACGCCCAGCCAGAAGTAGCTGGTCCCGCGCGACTGGATCGCGTGGAGCAGCCCGACCAGGCCGCCGATCAGCAGCAGCCAGCCGAAGAGGATCATCGAGGTGAGCGTCGCGACGCCGGTGTAGACGAGACCGACCAGACCGGCGACGACGAGGAGAGCGCCGAGCAGGGCGAGGCCGCTGAAACCGCGGCTGAGCTTCCTGCCTTCTCTTACGGGGTCGGCCACCAGAAGCTCCTCGGGGTGTGTGCCTGCTTCGCGGCCCCTTCTTGATCATAGGTTCGAACGGTGCGGATAGCATCCGGCGCATGGACCGTAAGGAACCCCGGCTGGAGCTCACCGTCGCGGACGGCGTCGCCACCCTCGTCATCAGCAATCCCGCCAAGCGCAATGCGATGACGACCGCGATGTGGCAGTCGCTGCCCGTGCTGCTGGAGGAGCTGGCCGCCGACTCCTCGGTGCGCGCGCTGGTACTGACGGGCGCCGGGGACACCTTCTGCGCCGGAGCGGACATCTCCTCCCTCCGCGACCCCTCGGGCGCCCCGCAGGGGCTCGCGGTGGCGGCCGAGGAGGCGCTCGCCGCCTTCCCCCGGCCGTCCATCGCCGCGGTGCGCGGCTACTGCGTGGGCGGGGGAAGCCAGCTGGCGGCCGCCTGCGATCTGCGGTTCGCCGAGGAGGGGGCGTCGTTCGGCGTCACCCCCGCGAAGCTCGGGATCGTCTACGCCGCGTCGTCGACCCGCCGGCTGGTCGCGCTGACGGGCCCGGCGACGGCGAAGCACCTGCTGTTCTCCGGCGAGCTGATCGGTACGGACCGGGCGCTGCGGACCGGTCTGGTCGACGAGGTGCTGCCCGCCGGCGAGCTGGACAAGCGGGTCGAGGCGTACGTCCGGGTCCTGGTGTCCCGTTCGCGGCTGACCCAGTCGGCCGCGAAGGAGTTCGCCGCGGGGCGCGAGGACCGGGACGCCCACTGGGCGGACCAGGCGCGCCGCAGCGGCGACACCGCGGAGGGGGTCGCCGCGTTCCTGGAACGGCGCGCGCCGCGCTTCACCTGGCCGTCCCGGGCCTGACCGCTCCCCGCTACCGGAGGATGAAGCGGCTCTTGGCGCGCCACTCCTCGACGATCTCGGCCGGCGCCTTCTCGGGGGACCCCGCGTCGTACGGCGGCTGCGGGTCGTACTCGGTCAGCAGCTGTACGGACTGGGCATGCCGGTCGCCCGCGATCCGGCCGAGCAGGGTGAGTCCCATGTCGATGCCGGACGAGACGCCCGCGGCCGTGACGTACTTGCCGTCGATGACGACGCGGTCGCCGGTCGGCTCGACGCCGTAGCCCTTCAGTGTGCCGAGGGCGAGCCAGTGCGAGGTCCCCCGCCGCCCCTTCAGGAGCCCGGCGGCCGCGAGCAGCAGCGAGCCGGTGCAGACGGAGGTCGTCCAGGTACTGGTGGCATCGGCGGTGCGCAGCCAGTCCAGCAGGGTCTCGTTCTCCATCTGGGCGTGCTGCCCCGGGCCGCCGGGAACTATCACCAGATCGGGCGCCGGGACCTCGCCGAACGTCCGGTCGGCGACCAGCGACAGGCTGCCGGAGTCGTTGCGCACGGGACCGGTCCGCTCGGCGACGAAGACGGTCTCGGCGCCGGGGGCACGGGACAGGATCTCGTACGGTCCGACGGCGTCGAGCGCGGTGAAACGGTCGAAGAGGACAATGGCGATCTGCATGGGTGGCTGCCTGCCTTCCGGTCAGTGACCGATGGTGAGGGGTTCGGTGGGGCCGGGCCCGTGGACGGGGCCGGCCGACGGACGGGGGGCGAACCGCCTGCGGTATTCGGCGGGTGCGGTGCCCAGTGCCTTGATGAACGCGCGGCGCATCGCCTCCGGCGTGCCGTAGCCGCACAGCCGCGAGATGCCCGCCACGCCGTCGGTGGTGTCCTCCAGGAGCCTGCGGGCCTGTTCGAGACGGACGCGGTCGACGTACCGGCCGGGTGTCATACCGGTCTCGGCCTGGAAGGCGCGGGCGAAGTGCCGCGGCGAGAGCCGGGCGCGGGCGGCGAGAGCCTCGACGGACAGGTCGTCGCCGGGGTGTTCGGTGATCCAGTGCTGGACCTCGCGCAACGGTTCGCGGCGGGCCGTCTGGGCGGTGAGCTGGGCGCTGAACTGAGCCTGGTTCCCCGGCCTGCGCAGAAAGACCACCAGATGCCGGGCGACCGTGAGCGCCACGTCCCGGCCGTGGTCCTCCTCGACGAGTGCGAGCGCGAGATCGATGCCCGCGGTGACTCCGGCGGAGGTGGCCAGCCTGCCGTCGCGTACGAAGATGGGTTCGGGGTCCACCTCGACCTCCGGATAGGCGCGGGCCAAGTGGTCGCAGAGCATCCAGTGCGTGGTCACCCGGTGACCGTCCAGCTGACCGGCAGCGGCGAGCAGCAGTGCGCCGCTGCAGACGGAGACGAGCCGTTCGGCGTGCGGGGCGTTTTCGCGCAGCCAGCCGACGAGG
>NZ_JAFMPZ010000146.1 GCF_017353455.1 Streptomyces laculatispora | reverse complement strand
GCCCGCCGTCCTGACGCGGCGGCCCCTGACGCGAGCCGTCCTGCGGCTGCCGGCCCTGCGGACCGGTGCCGGACATCCCGGCGCTCTGGAACCCCGAGTTCTGCTGGCCGGGCTGGCTGTTCTGACCGGGCTGGCCCGGCCGGCCCGGCTGGTTCTGGGACCGGCCGGTGGTGTCCCGGGCGGGCAGCGCCGCCCGCGGACCGGAGCCCGCGCCGACCTGACCGCGGGCGGCACCCGGACCGGCCGGGAGCCGGCCGCCCGGGGCCGACGGAGGACCGTCGAGACCGGGTCGGGGAGCGTTGCCGCCGGCGAGCAGTCCACCGGCGGGCGCGCCGCCGGCGAGCAGGCCGCCGGGAGCGGACTGCTGGCCCTGAGCCTGCTTCGGAACCGGCATCTTGCCGCCGTGCGCGACATCGACCGGGAGCATGACCAGCGCGGTCGTACCACCGGAGTCGGAGGGCCGCAGCTGGATACGGATGCCGTGGCGCAGGGACAGCCGGCCGACCACGAACAGACCCATGCGGCGGGAGACCGAGACGTCCACGGTGGGCGGCGAGGCGAGCCGCTCGTTGATCGCCGCGAGGTCCTCGGGGGAGAGGCCGATACCCGTGTCGTGGATCTCGACGAGCACCCGGCCGTCGGGCAGCGCGTGACCGGTGACCCGGACCTTCGTCTGCGGCGAGGAGAACGACGTGGCGTTCTCCAGCAGCTCGGCGAGGAGGTGCACGAGGTCGTTGACGACCCGGCCGGCGACCTCGGTGGCGGGCACCGCGGCCAGTTCGATGCGCTCGTACTGCTCTACCTCGGAGGCGGCGGCACGGAGCACGTCGACCAGCGGCACCGGACGGGTCCACCGGCGGCCCGGCTCCTCGCCCGCGAGGACGAGGAGGTTCTCACCGTTACGGCGCATACGCGTCGCGAGGTGGTCGAGCTTGAAGAGCGAGGACAGCTGGTCCGGG
This sequence comes from Streptomyces laculatispora, assembly GCF_017353455.1. Taxonomy (GTDB): domain Bacteria; phylum Actinomycetota; class Actinomycetes; order Streptomycetales; family Streptomycetaceae; genus Streptomyces; species Streptomyces laculatispora. The sequence continues at coordinate 14,544 of NZ_JAFMPZ010000146.1, read as the reverse complement.
TCGGCCTCGCGCGACTCCAGCTCGGAGATGAGCGAGAGCTGACGCTGGATGAGGCCCTGCGAACGGCGCGAGAGGTTGGTGAACATCGCGTTGACGTTGCCCCGGAGGAGGGCCTGCTCGGCGGCGAGGCGGACGGCCTCGCGGTGCACGTCGTCGAAGGCCGCGGCGACCTTGCCGATCTCGTCACGGGAGTGCACACCGACCGACTCGACCGAGGTGTCGACGTCCTGCGGGTCGGCCTCGGAGAGCTGCTTGACGAGCTCCGGCAGCCGGTCCTGGGCGACGCGCGTCGCGGTGTCCTGGAGGCGGCGCAGCGAGCGGATCATGGAGCGGGCGACGACGAAGGCGCCGACCAGCGAGACGCCGAGCACCAGCAGGATGAGCGCACCGCTGATGATCGCTTCGCGCTGGGACTGGTCGCGCAGTTCGCGCGCCTTGCCCTCCATGTCGCTGAGGAGCGTCTCCTCGATCTGCTTCATGGCCTGGATCTTGTTGGAGTCCTGGTCGTACCAGTCGAGGTACGAACGCCGGGCCGTCCCGGCCATGCTGGTCGGGCTGTCGAGCACCTTCTTGGCGTAGGTGTCGGCGGCCTTGATCTCCGGGTTGCCCTCGTCCAGGGTGGCGGTCAGCTCGTCCGCGTTGTTGCCGGTGGTCGTGTAGATCGACCCGAATGAGCGACGCGCCAGGTCTTCCTTGCGCAGCGCCGCCAGGCCGAACTGCCGGTCGTTCGAATTGAGGCTCGGCTGCTTGTCGTTGCCGCCCGGCAGCGCCGCGGCGATGATCGCGCGCTGGACCGAGGCGTACTCCTTGGCGGAGGAGAAGGCCGCCAGGGCACGGGTCCGCTTGATCATCTCGGGGCTGCTGGTCGCCTGCGCCATGTCCTGCGAGAGGCTCAGCAGCGAGGTGACCAGCTGGCTGTACGCGTCGACGGTCTGCAGGCTCGGGGTGCCCTTGGCGAACGCCTGCTTGCGGATGTCGCGGATGCCGCCCAGCTGCGAGGCGATCTGCGTGACGCTGGAGTGGATGCTCTCCAGGGCCTCGTCGCCCTCGGTGTCACCGATGTCGTTCGTCGCGGTGAGGAACGCCTTCTTCGCGCGGTCGGTCTTCTTCCGCGGCTCGGTGACCTTGAAGTCGGTGGCAGGCACTCCGTTGGACAGCGGGCCCGCCGACCGGTCGCGCTCCTCCTGGAGCGCCTGGGCCAGCGAGGTCGCCTGCTTGGTCATCCGGGTCAGCAGCTGCATGTGCTCCAGCTGCTGGATGTCGTTCATGGAGTCGTTGATGCGCAGGCCACCCAGGGTGGTCGCCGCGACCACGGGGAGGGCGAGCAGGGAGACCAGACGCGTGCTGATGCGCCAGTTGCGGAGAGCTACCCGCGAGCCCGTGTTGACCGGGCCCTGCGGCTTGAGCGACGTGATCGGATCGGAGCCGCCGCTCGCCGCCGCGCCGGAAGGCTTGGCGCGGTCGGTGGTGTCGCCGGCCGCGGCCGGTCCGGGGTTCTGGGCGTGCTGGGGCGAGGAGCCGCGGTCGGTCCCGCCGCGCGGCTCCTGTTCAGCCGCTGCGCTGCCATCCCTCTTGAAACGTCCCTGCACTAGCGTCGCAACCTCTGGACCAGGCGTTCCCCCCGTCATGGACGGATGGAACGGTGTCGGCGTCGTGGGACGTTGTACCGCCCCATGGTGGTCTTGAGTGACCGGCGTTCTTCCCCTTCCCGCCGCCACTCGGCTCGGCGCTGCGTTGCGCCCCCTGCGCGCCGGCCTGAAACCTGCGGCGGTGCGTGGAATTCCAGCACAGTGGAGGATCTCCAACAAGGGCCAGGTACCGGGCTGTGACCTGGGTGACACGTTGTGATGGCGACGTAACAAGCCGTGGAGCCGGTTCACTGCCATAACGGACTATTGCGGGTGAACCAGGTGAGGGTGATCGGTGTCCCAGACGACATGATCAGGAGCGGAATGGTTCATTCAGTGGTGCAATGTCCGTTTCTCCCGGTCGAGCCGACCGCCCGGATTGGGGTAATTGTCGGGCCCTTGGTGAGCAAACTCACATGATGATCGTCGTCTCTTCCGGGCTCCCGGAGGGAATCGGATGTTTAGCCTGACGCTTTACAGGGATGGCAGAACCGACAACCGGCGCCCCTCCGGGCGGCGCCCCTACCGACAGGGTCCGAACGGCAGATGAAGACGACGATGATGTTCCGCAACATTGCCAACCCCCGGCGCACGACGCTGGCGCACCTCGAGGACGCCGAAGCGCTGCAGACGCCGGAGCGGCCGGAGCACGCGCTCGACCTGCCGACGCAGACGGCCAACCCCCGCCGCACGATCCTCATGGTCGCCCCCGCGGCCGTCACGGCCGCCGCGGAGTAATCCGCGCGGCGTCCCCTCCTCACCCGCGCTAGCCTGGAGCGTCAGTCTTCAGCCAGCCAGCCAGCAAGTGAGGGGCCACAGCTTCCCGTGCGCATCGCCAGGTTCTCCATCGACGGCAATGTCGCCTTCGGCGCCGTCGAGGGCGACGGGCCCGATGGTCTCGTCCTCGACATCATCAAGGGCATCCCGTACGCCGAGTTCGAGCTCTCCGGGACCAAGGTCCCGCTGAACAAGGTCCGGCTGCTGCCGCCCGTGCTCCCCAACAAGGTCGTGGCCATCGGCCGCAACTACGCGGAGCACGCCGCGGAGCTCGGCAACGAGGTCCCCGACGTCCCCGTCGCCTTCTTCAAGCCCACCACCTCGGTGATCGGTTCCGGCGACGCCATCGAGTACCCCTCGTTCTCCGACGATCTGCACCACGAGGCCGAGCTGGCCGTGGTCATCGGCCGGATGTGCCGCGAAGTGCCGCGCGAGCGGGTCAAGGACGTCATCTTCGGCTACACCTGCGCCAATGACGTCACCGCGCGCGACGCCCAGAAGCGCGAGAAGCAGTGGGCCAGGGCCAAGGGCTTCGACACCTCCTGCCCGCTCGGCCCCTGGGTGGAGACCGACCTCGACCCCGGCGACCTCACCATCCAGGCCACGGTCAACGGCGAGCAACGCCAGCTGGGCCGGACGAGCGAGATGATCCGCTCCATCGAGGACCTGGTCGTCCACATCACGGAAGCCATGACGCTGCTCCCGGGCGATGTGATCCTCACCGGCACCCCCGCGGGGGTCGGACCCCTGCACGTCGGCGACGAGGTCGCCGTCACCATCGAAGGCATCGGCACTCTCACCAACAAGGTGATCAAGCGTGGTTAACGGACCGGTCCGTGTACGTTTCTGTCCCTCCCCGACGGGCAACCCCCATGTGGGCCTGGTCAGGACGGCTCTCTTCAACTGGGCTTTCGCCCGGCACCACCAGGGCACCCTGGTCTTCCGCATCGAGGACACCGACGCGGCGCGCGACTCCGAGGAGTCGTACGAGCAGCTCCTCGACTCGATGCGCTGGCTCGGTCTCGACTGGGACGAGGGCCCCGAGGTCGGCGGCCCGCACGCCCCGTACCGCCAGTCGCAGCGCATGGGCATCTACCAGGACGTCGCCGGGAAGCTTCTCGCCGCCGGCCACGCGTACCACTGCTACTGCACGACCGAGGAGCTCGACGCCCGCCGCGACGCCGCCCGCGCCGCAGGCAAGCCGTCCGGCTACGACGGCCACTGCCGCGACCTGAGCGCCGAGCAGAAGTCGGCGTACGAGGCCGAGGGCCGTACCTCGATCGTCCGCTTCCGGATGCCCGACGAGGCGATCACCTTCACCGACCTGGTCCGCGGCGACATCACCGTCCAGCCGGAGAACGTGCCGGACTACGGCATCGTCCGGGCCAACGGCGCCCCGCTCTACACGCTGGTCAACCCGGTCGACGACGCGCTGATGGACATCACCCACGTCCTGCGCGGCGAGGACCTGCTCTCCTCCACCCCGCGCCAGATCGCGCTGTACCGGGCGCTCATCGAGCTGGGCGTCGCCAAGCAGACCCCTGAGTTCGGCCACCTGCCGTACGTCATGGGCGAGGGCAACAAGAAGCTCTCCAAGCGCGACCCGCAGGCCTCGCTCAACCTCTACCGCGAGCGCGGCTTCCTGCCCGAGGGGCTGCTCAACTACCTCTCGCTGCTGGGCTGGTCGATCGCCGAGGACCGCGACATCTTCGACATCGACGAGATGGTCGCCGCGTTCGACATCGAGGACGTCAACGCCAACCCGGCCCGCTTCGACCTCAAGAAGTGCGAGCACGTCAACGCCGAGCACGTGCGCCGGCTCGATGTGAAGACCTTCACCGAGGCCTGCGGCCCCTGGCTGCGCGCTCCGTTCGCCCCCTGGGCCCCGGAGGCCTTCGACGCGGACCTGTTCGCGGCGATCGCCCCGCACGCCCAGACCCGCGTCACGGTCCTCTCGGAGATCACGGCCAACGTCGACTTCCTCTTCCTCGACGAGCCGGTGACCGACGAGGCGTCCTGGGCCAAGGCGATGAAGGAGGGCTCCGACGCCCTGCTCGTGACGGCCCGCGCCAAGCTGGCCGACGCCGAGTGGAACGCGGACGCCCTGAAGAACGCCATCCTCACCGCGGGTGAGGAGCACGGCCTGAAGCTCGGCAAGGCCCAGGCCCCGGTCCGTGTCGCCGTCACCGGCCGCACGATCGGTCTGCCGCTCTTCGAGTCCCTGGAGATCCTGGGCCGCGAGAAGACCCTGGCCCGGGTGGACGCCGCACTGGCGAAGCTGACCGCGTAACGCACGTACGTACACGGGGGCCCGGCGACCGCACACGTGTCGCCGGGCCCCCGTGCGTGTGCCGGGCCGCGGGTAGGCTCGGGCCCATGCCGATCAGAGCCGTCCTCTGGGACGTGGACGACACCCTCTTCGCTCACACGACGGCCTCCGTCCGCGGAATGAGCGGGCACCTCGCGGCCGAGGGCCTGCCCGGCGGATACGGCACGGCCGACGAGGCCGTCGACGCCTGGCAGCGGATCACCCGGCGCCACTGGGAGCGGTTCTCCGCGGGGGAGACCGACTGGCAGGGCCAGCGCCGCGACCGGGCCAGGGAGTTCCTGGGCCGCCCGCTGGCCGACGCCGAGGCCGATGACTGGTTCGAGCGCCACATCACCCACTACGAAGCCGCCTGGGGGCTCTTCCCGGACGCCGTTCCCGTACTCGACGCCCTGGCCGGGACGTACCGGCACGCGGTGCTCTCGAACTCCGCCCTGGCGCAACAGCACCGCAAACTGACCGTGCTCGGGGTGCGCGACCGGTTCGAGTCCCTGCTCTGCGCGGCGGAACTGGGCTTCTCCAAGCCCGACGGCAGGGCGTTCCTCGCCTCCTGCGAGGCGCTGTCGCTGCCGCCGGCGGACGTCGTCTACGTGGGGGACGAACCCGACATCGACGCGGCCGGCGCGACGGCCGCCGGGCTGACCGGGATCTGGCTGGACCGCGGTGGCCGGGGCGGACGCCCCGAACTCGTCCGGATCACGGCCCTGGACCAGCTTCCCGGCCTGCTGGCAGGCGATACCCGTTTTGGAGCGCCGGACACCTTCAGGTAATGTTCTTCCTGCGTCGCCCGAACGGGCCGAAAGAACCGGCCGGGAAACGCAGACAGAATTGAAACCCTTACCGGGGTTGCTTTTCAGTGGGCTATGGTGTAATTGGCAACACTACGGTTTCTGGTACCGTCATTCTAGGTTCGAGTCCTGGTAGCCCAGCGCAAGACAGCACGTTGTAAGAACAAGCCCCCGTTGTGTAGCGGCCTAGCACGCTGCCCTCTCACGGCAGTAGCGCCGGTTCGAATCCGGTCGGGGGTACAGATCCTTCCCGCGAGAACATCTGGGTCGCACCCACGCTCTCGATGCAGGATCGCTAGGGCCCCCGTTGTGTAGCGGCCTAGCACGCTGCCCTCTCACGGCAGTAGCGCCGGTTCGAATCCGGTCGGGGGTACTTGTAACACCATGGGCTATGGTGTAATTGGCAACACTACGGTTTCTGGTACCGTCATTCTAGGTTCGAGTCCTGGTAGCCCAGCGTAAGAAGCAAGTCGCAGTAATCAAGCCCCCGTTGTGTAGCGGCCTAGCACGCTGCCCTCTCACGGCAGTAGCGCCGGTTCGAATCCGGTCGGGGGTACAACAGAGCACCACGCAACGGCCCTTCACTTCGGTGGAGGGCCTTCTGCTTGTGTCCGCAGACCTGTTGGGGCTTGGCCTGCCCGCTGCGGCGGTCCCGCTGCGACCGGTGGGGGGCCCGGTCGACTTCGCTGGGCGAAAAGGGAGTTGAGGAGGCCGCCACGGCGCTGGGGCGGCCGGTTCCGGAAAGGTGGGGCCGTCGGGTCAGCCGGTGCGGCGCAGGGCCTCGCTCAGCCGGGCGGCCGAGTCGATGATGGCCTGGGCGTGCATCCGGCCCGGGTGACGGGTCAGCCGCTCGATCGGCCCGGAGACCGAGACCGCCGCGACCACCCGGTTCGAGGGGCCGCGCACCGGTGCGGAGACCGAGGCGACGCCCGGTTCGCGCTCGCCGATGGACTGGGCCCAGCCCCGGCGCCGTACGCCGGAGAGCGCCGTCGCGGTGAAGCGGGCGCCCTGGAGGCCGCGGTGCAGGCGCTCGGGCTCCTCCCAGGCCATCAGGATCTGGGCGGACGATCCCGCCTTCATGGTGAGCGTGGAGCCGACCGGCACGGTGTCCCGCAGGCCGGACAGCCGCTCCGCCGCCGCCACGCAGATCCGCATGTCGCCCTGCCGGCGGTAGAGCTGAGCGCTCTCACCGGTGATGTCGCGAAGGTGGGTGAGCACCGGTCCCGCCGTGGCGAGCAGCCGGTCCTCGCCCGCCGCCGCCGCGAGTTCCGACAGCCGGGGGCCGAGAATGAAGCGGCCCTGCATGTCCCTCGCCACCATGCGGTGGTGTTCCAGTGCCACGGCCAGCCGGTGGGCCGTGGGTCGTGCGAGCCCGGTCGCCGCGACCAGCCCGGCGAGGGTGGCCGGACCGGACTCCAGGGCGCTCAATACCAGAGCTGCCTTGTCGAGAACGCCGACGCCGCTAGAGTTGTCCATACGACGATACTCGCGTCTCACTCTGTGAAACGCAAGTTCAAATTTCCAGGGAAGTTGCGAACCTGTAGGGGCGGCCCCACAACGGCCCGTAGCCACCGCCCCGCACGGGGATCCGGACGGGGGCGCACCGAATCTCTAGTTGGGCCGGCGACGACGCCGGCCGGAGGGAAAGCGATGGGTAGGACACTCGCGGAGAAGGTTTGGGACGACCATGTCGTCCGGCGCGCCGAAGGTGAGCCCGACCTCCTCTTCATCGATCTGCACCTGCTGCACGAGGTGACCAGCCCGCAGGCCTTCGACGGTCTGCGGCAGGCCGGACGCCCGGTGCGGCGCCTCGACCTCACCATCGCCACCGAGGACCACAACACCCCGACCCTCGACATCGACAAGCCGATCGCCGACCCGGTCTCCCGCGCGCAGTTGGAGACGCTGCGCAAGAACTGCGCGGAGTTCGGCGTCCGGCTGCACCCGCTGGGTGACGTCGAGCAGGGCGTCGTGCACGTGGTCGGCCCGCAGCTGGGGCTGACCCAGCCCGGCACCACGGTCGTCTGTGGCGATTCCCACACTTCCACGCACGGCGCCTTCGGTGCGCTGGCGTTCGGTATCGGCACCAGCCAGGTCGAGCACGTGCTGGCGACCCAGACGCTGCCGCTGGCCCGTCCGAAGACCATGGCGATCACCGTCGAGGGCGAACTGCCCGAGAGCGTCACCGCCAAGGACCTGATCCTCGCGATCATCGCGCGGATCGGCACCGGCGGCGGCCAGGGCTACATCCTCGAATACCGCGGCTCCGCCATCGAGAAGCTCTCGATGGAAGCCCGGATGACCATCTGCAACATGTCGATCGAGGCCGGAGCGCGGGCAGGCATGATCGCCCCCGACCGGACCACCTTCGACTACCTGCAGGGCCGCGACCACGCCCCGCAGGGCGAGGACTGGGACGCCGCCGTGGCGTACTGGAAGACGCTGCGTACCGACGACGACGCGGTCTTCGACGCCGAGGTGGTCATCGAGGCCGCCGAACTGGCGCCGTTCGTCACCTGGGGCACCAACCCCGGCCAGGGCGCGCCGCTGTCGGCCAACGTCCCCGACCCTGCTTCGTACGAGGACGCCTCGGAGCGCAACGCCGCCGAAAAGGCCCTGGAATACATGGGGTTGACCGCCGGACAGCCGCTGCGCGAGATCAACGTGGACACCGTCTTCGTAGGTTCCTGCACCAACGGCCGGATCGAGGACCTGCGCAACGCCGCCGCGATCATGGACGGCCGCAAAGTCGCCGAGGGCGTACGGATGCTGGTCGTCCCGGGCTCCGTGCGGGTCGCCCTGCAGGCCGTCGAGGAGGGCCTGGACAAGGTCTTCAAGGCCGCCGGCGCCGAATGGCGGCACGCGGGTTGCTCGATGTGCCTCGGTATGAACCCCGACCAGCTGGCCCCCGGCGAGCGCTCCGCCTCCACCTCGAACCGTAACTTCGAGGGCCGGCAGGGCAAGGGAGGCCGTACGCACCTGGTCTCCCCGCAGGTCGCCGCCGCCACCGCCGTGCTGGGCCACCTGGCCTCGCCGGCCGACCTGTCCGACGACCGCACGCCCGCCGGAGTCTGAGAATCATGGAAGCTTTCATCGCACACACCGGCCGGGCCGTCCCGCTGCGCCGCAGCAACGTCGACACCGACCAGATCATCCCCGCCCACTGGCTGAAGAAGGTCACCCGGGACGGCTTCGAGGACGGGCTCTTCGAGGCCTGGCGCAAGGACGGGAACTTCGTCCTCAACCGCCCGGAGCGCAAGGACGCCTCGGTGCTGGTGGCCGGACCCGACTTCGGCACCGGCTCGTCCCGCGAGCACGCCGTCTGGGCCCTGCAGAACTTCGGCTTCAAGGCGGTCATCTCCTCCCGGTTCGCCGATATCTTCCGAGGTAACTCGCTGAAGAACGGGCTGTTGACCGTGGTCCTGGACCAGCAGGTCATCGACGCCCTCTGGGAGCTGACGGAGGCCGACCCGAAGGCCGAGATCACGGTCGACCTGGAGGCGCGGCAGGTCCGTGCCGAGGGCATCACCGCCGACTTCGAGCTCGACGAGAACGCCCGCTGGCGGCTGCTGAACGGGCTGGACGACATCAGCCTCACCCTGCAGAACGAACCGGACATTGCGGCCTACGAGGCGACCAGGCCCACCCACAAGCCACGTACAATTAACGCCTGAGCAGCGCATTTCCAGTACTGCGCCCCCTGCCTTCTGGTAGGGGGCGCAGTCGCTTGTTGAGACCCCGTCGGGCGACAACTCGCCCCAGATGGCACAATCGGTGCATGGAACGCGACAGCCAACTCAAGCTTTACGGCCAAGTCGCCGACCAATTGAAGGAAGCGCACTCGCGAGTGCGTGCACTGCAAGTCCCGGAGGGCGTACGGATGGCGCTGTCCCGGAAGCTGCTGGTCGTCACGGCCGCGGCGAAGCACGATCTCCCAGACGCGGCAAGGCGTCTGGACCGGTTGATGAAGGACCTCGATGAGGGCCGATTCCCCGAAGGTGACTGACTCTGCGGAACTGCGCAGCGGTCGACTTCGTTGCGGCACTAGGGTGATTAGCCCGTTTCGTGTTTGATTTGCGGTATATATCTGCCTAACGTGCGAAAAAGCTTGAACACTTTCGTTCTGGCTATGTCTCCGAAGGGGAAGACGTGAACAAGGCGCAGCTCGTAGAAGCGATTGCCGACAAGGTCGGCGGCCGTCAGCAGGCCGCAGACGCCGTCGATGCGGTGCTCGACGCGATCGTTCGTGCAGTTGTCGCAGGTGACCGGGTTTCGGTCACCGGCTTCGGCTCGTTCGAGAAGGTCGACCGCCCCGCCCGCTATGCCCGCAACCCGCAGACGGGTGAGCGCGTACGGGTCAAGAAGACGTCCGTGCCCCGTTTCCGTGCGGGACAGGGCTTCAAGGACCTGGTGAGCGGCTCGAAGAAGCTCCCCAAGAACGATGTGGCCGTGAAGAAGGCGCCCAAGGGCAGCCTCTCGGGCGGTTCTTCCACCCGTACGACGGCCAAGGCCGCCGCCAAGAAGGCCACCGCGAAGAAGGCCGTGGCGAAGAAGGCCACCGCCAAGAAGGCCGTGGCAGCGGCGAAGAAGACCACGGCCACCGCCAAGAAGACCACCGCGAAGAAGACGTCCGCGGCGGCGAAGAAGACCACGGCGGCCGCAAAGAAGGCGACCCCCGCAGCGGCGAAGAAGACGACGACCGCGAAGAAGGCCGTCGCCAGCAAGACCGCGCCCGCCAAGAAGACCACGGCGAAGAAGGCGCCCGCGAAGAAGACCACGGCGCGCAAGACCACGGCCAAGAAGGCCACCGCACGGAAGAAGTGAGACCGAGCAGCACAGGGCTCCTCACACGCGCCGGGCCGGGCTCCCCTCGGGGAGCCCGGCCCGCGGGCTGTTCAGGGCAGGGCCGCAGGGCTCAGAAGGTCTGCAGCGTCACCAGGGTGATCCGCAGCCCGGCGCCCTCGCCGCGGCCCTCGATCCGCACCCGCTGGCCCGGACGCAGCAGCCGCAGGCCGCCGGCGTCGAAGGCCGGGGCGTCGAAATCCACCGGGGTGCCGTCGTCGAGCAGCACGCTGCCGGTGCGCGTCTCGGGGTCGTACGTGTACGAGGTCGCCTGCATGAACGGCAGCCTATCGGTCCATCGCGGGGACCCCCGCGGCCCAGCGCCCCGCCGTGTAGGGGCCCACGCCCAGGGCGAGCGCCGCCCGCAGATCGTCGCCGGTGTCCACGTCCTGGCGGACCGAATCGATGCCGGAAAGCGTGATTTCCGCGGCGCCGGACGCGAGATGCCGGGCCCGGGACGGGCCGCCGAAAGCCGGGCGCAATTCCACTCCTGGCCCAGCGGACAGAAATGTCGTCCCGATTCCCGCCGCATCCGTCACAAATGCCCGGGAAAAAGCGGCTGAGAAATCGAGCACCCGGGCCAATTCCATGTGGCGCAGTGCGGGCAGATCCGCGTTGAGCACGGCGACGGCCGCTCTGGGCCGGGCCGCGCGCACCGCACGCTCACCGTGCGCGAGGGCCGCGTTGAGCCCGGCGGCGGGGGAGTCGGCCACGACGCGGGCGCCGAGGGCCGCCAGCGCGGCGCCGGCCGTCGCGTCGTCCGTGACTACCACCACATCGGCGACGGCCCGGCAGGCCAGCGCGGCGTACACGGTGTCCTGGGCGAAGGCCAGGGCCAGCCGGGGCCGCAACAGGGCGCCGGACGCGGGTACCAGCCTGCTCTTGGCCCGAGCCAGGGGCTTCAACGGGACGACCAGGGACCAGCGGCCGGTCAGGTCGGTGTTCGTGGCAGTCTCCCCCTCGATGCGCATGGCCGCCTATTCTCGCCTGCCGGTGCCACAACCTGGAGGGTCGGTCCCGAAGGCGGGGCGTACGGTGTTCTCGACAGAGCAGGGGCCTGGGGCGAGACTTGACCGTCGGTAGTCAGGCAGCACAGCTCCACAGTCAGGTCCATAGAGAAAGGTGTCCGGGTGTCCCGCCGCAGAATCGGCTTCTGGTACCGCTTGGCAGCGGTCATCGCAAAACCGCCGCTGGTGGTTCTGTTCAAGCGCGACTGGCGGGGGATGGAACACATTCCGGCCGACGGCGGATTTATAACTGCGGTCAATCACAACTCGTATCTGGACCCGCTTTCGTACGGTCACTTCCAGTACAACACCGGCCGGGTGCCGCGGCTCCTCGCCAAGGCGGGGCTCTTCAAGACCCCCTTTGTCGGAATGATGCTGCGTGGCACCGGCCAGATTCCCGTGTACCGCGAGACCACCAACGCGCTGGACGCCTTCCGGGCCGCCGTTGACGCCATCGAGCGCGGTGAGTGTGTCGCCTTCTACCCGGAGGGCACCCTCACCCGCGACCCCGAGATGTGGCCGATGGGCGGCAAGACGGGCGCCGCCCGCGTCGCGTTGATGACCAGGGCCCCGGTGATCCCCGTCGCCCAGTGGGGCGCCAACCTGGCGATGCCGCCCTACGCCACGGACAAGAAGCTGCGCCTGTTCCCCCGCAAGACCCTCCGGGTCCAGGCCGGTCCGCCCGTCGACCTCTCCCGGTTCTACGACAAGGAGCCGACGCCCGAGGTCCTGCGCGAGGCGACCGAGGTCATCATGCTCGCGATCACCGAGCAGCTGGCCGAAGTCCGGGGACAGCAGGCCCCCACCGAGCTCTACGACCACCGCAAGGCCCGCGCGGAACAGCGGCGCAAGTCCGAAGGAGAGGGACCCAAGTGACGCACCCCGTAAAAGCAGCCGTCTTCGGAACCGGCTCATGGGGTACGGCCTTCGGCATGGTCCTCGCGGACGCGGGCTGTGAGGTCACCCTCTGGGGACGCCGCTCCGAGGTCGCCGAGGTCATCAACACGACCCGTACCAACCCGGACTACCTGCCGGGCATCGAACTCCCCGCGTCGGTCCGGGCCACCACGGACGCCGCCGAGGCGCTGCGCGGCGCCGACTTCGCCGTGCTCGTCGTGCCCTCCCAGACGCTGCGCGCCAACCTCGCCGACTGGGCCCCGTACCTGGAGTCCAAGACGGTGCTGGTCTCCATGATGAAGGGCGTCGAACTCGGCACCGCGAAGCGGATGAGCGAGGTCATCGCGGACGTCACCAAGGTCTCCGCCGACCGCATCGCCGTCATCACCGGACCCAACCTCGCCAAGGAGATCGCCGAACGCCGCCCCGCCGCGGCCGTCGTCGCCTGCCAGGACGAGTCCGTGGCGCGCCGCCTCCAGGCCGCCTGCCACACCCCGTACTTCCGCCCGTACACCAACACCGACGTGGTCGGCTGCGAGCTCGGCGGCGCCGTCAAGAACGTCATCGGGCTGGCCGTCGGCATCGCCGACGGCATGGGGCTCGGCGACAACGCCAAGGGCTCGCTCATCACCCGCGGCCTCGCCGAGACCACCCGGCTCGGTCTGGCCATGGGGGCCGATCCGCTGACCTTCTCCGGACTCGCCGGACTCGGGGACCTGGTGGCGACCTGCTCGTCGCCGCTCTCGCGCAACCACACCTTCGGCACCAACCTCGGTCGTGGCATGACCCTCCAGGAGACCATCGCCGTCACCAAGCAGACCGCGGAGGGCGTCAAGTCCTGCGAATCGGTGCTCGATCTGGCACGCCGGCACGGTGTGGAGATGCCCCTGACCGAAACGGTCGTCGGCATCGTCCACGAGGGCAAGCCCCCGATGGTCGCGCTCAAGGAGCTGATGTCGCGCAGCGCCAAGGCCGAGCGGCACTGAGCGGCCGGCGGGGCCACTCGCGGCCGGGTTCACCCCGCCGGACGGCACCGGCGGCGCTGACGCGACCCGTACCAGCAGGTACGCTCATCGCGATATGAGCAGCGAGAACCTCCCCCAGAGCACGGAGCAGCAGCTCCGCAAGCCGCGTGTGGCCGTCGTGTTCGGCGGCCGCAGCTCCGAACACGGCATTTCGGTGGTCACGGCCGGCGCCGTCCTGAACGCCATCGACCGGACGAAGTACGACGTCCTGCCGATCGGCATCACGACGGACGGCCGCTGGGCGCTCACCGCCGACGAACCCGAACGCATGGCCATCACGGACCGGAAGATGCCGGACGTGGCCCAGCTGGCCGAGTCCGACGAGGGCGGCGTGGTGCTCTCCGTCGATCCCGGCAGCCGCGAAGTGGTCTACAGCGAACCCGGCTCGGTCCCCAAGGCGCTCGGCGAGGTCGACGTCGTCTTCCCCGTTCTGCACGGTCCCTACGGTGAGGACGGCACGCTCCAGGGCCTCCTGGAGCTCTCCGGAGTGCCGTACGTCGGCGCCGGAGTCCTCGCCTCGGCGGTCGGCCAGGACAAGGAGTACATGAAGCGCGTCTTCACCTCCTTCGGGCTGCCCGTCGGGCCGTACGTCGTCGTACGCCCCCGCGAGTGGGACCAGGACCCCCAGGCCGCCCGCAAGCGCATCGTGGAGTTCGCCGGCGACCACGGCTGGCCGCTCTTCGTGAAGCCCGCGCGGGCCGGCTCGTCGATCGGCATCACCAAGGTCGACGACCTCTCCGGCCTCGACGAGGCGATCGAGGAGGCCCGCCGCCACGACCCCAAGTTCCTCGTCGAGTCGCTGCTGCGGGGCCGCGAGATCGAGTGCGGGGTGCTGGAGTTCGAGGACGGGCCGCGCGCCAGCGTGCCGGCCGAGATCCCGCCGGTCACCTCGCACGACTTCTACGACTTCGAGGCCAAGTACATCGACGCGGCGTCCGGCGTCGTGCCGGCCCCGCTCACCGAGGAGCAGACCGCCGAGGTCCAGCGGCTCGCCGTGGAGGCCTTCGAGGCGGCGTCCTGCGAGGGCCTGGTGCGTGCCGACTTCTTCCTCACCGAGGACGGCGGCTTCGTCATCAACGAGATCAACACCCTGCCGGGCTTCACCCCGATCTCCATGTACCCGCGGATGTGGCAGGAGAGCGGCGTCGACTACCCGCAGCTGGTGGACCGGCTCATCCAGGCGGCGCTGCACCGGCCGACCGGACTGCGCTGACCCGGTCAACGGCCGGGGACACAGCCTGTAGGGCGTGTGCT
>NZ_JAFMPZ010000521.1 GCF_017353455.1 Streptomyces laculatispora | reverse complement strand
CCTGGGTTCCGGCCCGTGCCCCCGGACTCGCCCGGCTGCCCCTCGCCGGGGCAGTTCCGCGCCCGCCTCCGCGTTTACGTTCGCCGTAATCGACCTACTCTCAAGGTATGACCCCTCACTGCTCGAAGAGGGGGCTCCTCACTTGCCCGGACATGCCCCCGCATGACGGGCAGGCCCTGCCCAGGCCGTCCGGCCGCGGCAGGGGCGCACCGCACCGGCCTCCGGTCGGTGACGTGGAGTCGGGAGAAGTCATGGCAGACCACGGAGATCCACCAGAAGGCCCGGCGGAGAACAGTGCGAGCGGCGGCGAGGACGAATACCGGTCGCTCGTCTTCGACGAGTCCTTCGTGCGGGCCGCCCGCCTTCAGGAGTTCTCCGCCCAGGAGCGCATGGGGGAGCACGCCCGTGCCGTACGGAGCCTGCCGGGCCGGACCCTGCGCACCGGCTCCCGGGCCGCGCTCGCCCTGGTCGTCCTGATCGCCCTTGCCTTCGGCACGGCCGTCTTCATGGGCTTCCGCCACCCCTACCAGGCCCCCGTCGGGAGACGGGTCGAACCGCTGCGGATGACCTTCGTCCCTCTGGCGCCGCGCGGCGCCGTACCCCCGGGCACGCCGGCCGGCCTGTTCGCGAGCAGCCCCGCCGCCCAGTACCCGAAGGGCGCCGAAGGCATCAATGTCCCGGTGGCCCGGCGGACGGACAACTTCTCGGAGAGCCAGGTGCTCACCGCTCTGACCACGGTCAAGAACTATCTGGCGGCCTCCTCGCTCGACCCCGACGTCCTCGGCGGGAACACGGTGCGGCCGGTGGAGTCACTGCTCGACCCGGACCAGATGGCCCAGTTCGAGAGGAGCATGAACGAGCCGTACGACGACGGGCAGCACGCCGCGACCGGCTGGCTCGTGCGATTCGACCCGGCCCAGGTCGCCCTCGCCCCGGAGATCCGGGTCCGGGGCACGCTGCGGTACGCCGAGGTGGGGTCCGACACCCTGGAGGTGGTGTCGGACCACACCTTCACCTACGCGCTCCGCCCGGCCGTCTCGGGTCCCCAACAGGCGGATGGCGCGTCGTTGTTCACCGTGCGGCGGGAGCTGCGCTTCCTGCTCGACCGGGAGGACCTGCGACTGGGCCGGCTGGAGGTGCGGACCAGCTACGTCCAGGCCGGACCGCAGTCCTGCACGGCCGACACCAGCGGTGCGCTGCGGCCGCTGCTCGCCGGGCGGCGAGCGGTCTCCAGGGGCCCGGCGGGCACCGACCCGTACGAGACGGGCCGGCCCGCCGCCGCGCTGTGCGGGACGCTGGAGGTCAGCTCCTTGCCGGACCGGGCTCCTGCGGCCCCTCAGGGTCCTCGGGGCTCCGGGACTCCTGTGGCCCGTCCGTAGCGTCGCCCTTGCCGGTGCCCGAGCCGCCGGCCCCGCCGGTGAACTTGTCGCGGAGCCTGCCGCCCAGATCGCCGGCGCCGCCCGCTATGTCGCCGACCAGCTTCATCAGCGGGTCCTTGCTGCTGCGCACCGAATCGGCGTAGTGCGAGGCGGATTCCTTGAAGGCGTCCGTGACCGAGGTGTCCTTGTCCGCGTCACGACGCGGGTAGTGCCCGTCCATGATCCGCTGGTAGTCGCGGGTCTCGGAC
The DNA here is from genome assembly GCF_017353455.1 of Streptomyces laculatispora. GTDB lineage: Bacteria > Actinomycetota > Actinomycetes > Streptomycetales > Streptomycetaceae > Streptomyces > Streptomyces laculatispora. Next base: position 13,812 of record NZ_JAFMPZ010000521.1, on the reverse strand, counting down.
CACTTCTTCAGCTCGGCCGCCCGGACCGTGGTGAACGGGTGGGTACGGGGCAGCACATTGAGGATCTTGAGCACGGAATCGCGCAGGTCGCCGCCCTTCTCGTACTCGTCGGCCTGGGCGAGGAAGGCGTCCACGTTCATCTCGTGGAGGTGGTTGCCTCCGGCGATCTTCATCAGCCCGCGCATCGAGGCCCGCAGATCCTGGCCGACCAGCAGCCCGGCCCGGTCGGCGGACAGCTCCGATTTGCGGAACCACTCGCGCAGCGCCGTCACGATCGCCATGATCGCGACGTTGCCCAGCGGAATCCAGGCCACCTTCAGGGCGAGATTCGTGAGGAAGAGCAGGATCGTGCGGTACACGGCGTGCCCGGAGAGGGCGTGCCCCACCTCGTGGCCGACGACCGCCCGCATCTCCTCCTCGTCGAGCAGCTCCACCAGTCCCGTCGTCACCACGATGATCGGCTCGTCGAGCCCGATGCACATGGCGTTGGGCTGGGGGTCCTGGGTCACGTACATCGGCGGGACCTTCTCCAGGTCCAGGATGTAACAGGCGTCCCGCAGCATGCCGTTGAGATGGGCGAACTGGGCGTCGCTCACCCGCACGGAGTCCGACAGGAAGAGCAGTCGCAGACTGCGCTCGGGGAGCAGGCCGCTCAGCGCCTTGAAGACGGTGTCGAAACCGCTCAGCTTCCGCAGGGCAACCAGGGCCGATCGGTCCGCCGGGTGTTCGTACGCCCGGGACGAGATTCCCGGGAAACGCCTGCGCTGCCTGCTCGGCACGTTCTCGTGACTCGCGTTGCTGCTGTCGGTCATGAATAGGCCCCCTGTTCGTACGAGACGTCGCTCGCCCCCTGATAAATCCCAGCCTAGGTGCTGGCGCTACGGTGTGCGGGGGGCTGTGGATAACTGAGGAGACGCCCGACATGCCGCACACCGTTGCTCTGCTCGCCGCCGCATCCGAAGAGCAGGGACCGGGCAACACGCTCCGCATCGTGCTGCTCGTCTCGCTCGTCGGAGCCGCACTGCTGGCCTGGTTCCTGCTGCGCGGATACCGCAACGACGACAACAACGACTGAGTCGGCGTGAGCGTGCCCAGGGCTCCCGCATACGATGTCCGCGACGTCTTCCCTCCGACTCCCGATCGATAGGTCCTGCCGAAGATGAGCCTCACGAGCACCGCACACCAGCTGGTCACCGTCGCCGCCGAGGGCGCCGAACACGGCGGCAATCACGAAAGCCTCAGCCCGCTCCTCACCGGTGGCGGCGCGTTTGTCGCGCTTCTCCTCCTTCTGTGGATCACCACGCGCTTCAACCGCGACCGCTGAGGCCGAGGCGTACAGCTGTGCCAGTAGGCTCTGCACGCATGGGAGAGCAGGAAGTGCCTACCGGCCCCGGAAAGCGCCGAATCGGCGTGATGGGCGGGACGTTTGACCCGATTCATCATGGACACCTGGTGGCGGCCAGTGAAGTGGCCGCCCAGTTCCACCTCGACGAGGTGGTCTTCGTTCCGACCGGGCAGCCGTGGCAGAAGAGCCACAAGCAGGTGTCCGCGGCCGAGGACCGGTATCTGATGACGGTCATCGCGACGGCGTCGAACCCGCAGTTCTCGGTCAGCCGGAGCGATATCGACCGCAACGGTCCCACGTACACGATCGACACCCTGCGGGACCTGCGCGCGGTCCACGGGGACGCGGACCTCTTCTTCATCACCGGTGCGGACGCGCTCGCCCAGATCCTCACCTGGCGGGACGCCGACGAGTTGTTCTCGCTGTCCCACTTCATCGGTGTGACGCGGCCGGGGCATGTGCTCACGGACGACGGTCTGCCGAAGGGCGGTGTCTCTCTCGTGGAGGTCCCCGCGCTGGCGATCTCCTCCACGGACTGCCGTGGGAGGGTCGCCGCGGGCGATCCGGTCTGGTACCTGGTGCCGGACGGTGTGGTCCGCTACATCGACAAGCGCCAGCTTTACCGCGGCGAATGAGCCACGGAGAGGGGCACCGGTGAACGACCGACAGAATCCGTACGATCCGTACTACCAGCAGCCGCAGATCGTCGGCTACGACGAGTACGGGCAGCCGGTGTACCAGCAGCCCGGACAGCAGCAGTACGACCCGTACGGGCAACAGCAGCAGCAGGCCCAACAGCCCCAGCAGGCGCAGCAACACCCTGGGCAGCAGGCGCCCCAGACGGATCAGGGCTACGGCTATGACCCGTACGCCCAGCAACAGCAGCAGCAACAACAGGGCCCGCCTCCGCAGCAGTACGACCCGTACGCCTCCCAGCAGCACCAGGCCCAGCAGCATCAGGCCCAACAACACCAGGCCCAACAACACCAGGCCCCGCAGCAGGGTTACGGCTACGACGGCTACGGCTACGACACCGGGCAGCAGCCCGCCGCGGTCGACACCGCTCAGCAGTGGAACGTCCCGCAGCAGGCCCCGCCGTTCGAGCCCGCTCCCACGCCTGTCCCACCGCCGCGGGACCCCGGTCCGGCAGCGGACGCCGAGCCGGAGGCAGCCGTCCCCGGTCAGCGTCGCGGCGACCGCGACGACGGCACCGAGCAGTTCTCCTTCATCGAGGAGCCCGACGAGGACTCCGAAGACGTCATCGACTGGCTCAAGTTCACCGAGAGCCGCAGCGAGCGCCGGGAGGAAGCACGGCGCCGCGGCCACAACCGGATGGTCGCCCTGATCGTCGTGGTGGCCCTGGTCGTGGTCGGCGGCGTCGGCTACCTGTGGTCCGCGGGCAAGCTCCCCGGCCTCTCCGCCTCGGACAAGGAGGACACCGCGACGAGCGGTCCGCAGCGGCGGGACGTCATCGTGGTCCATCTCCACAACACCAAGGGCGGCGGTACGTCGACGGCGCTGCTCGTCGACAACGTCACCACCAAGCAGGGAGCCACGGTCCTGCTCCCCAACTCGCTCGCCCTCTCCGACGAGGACGGCAACACGAGCACGCTCGGCAAGTCGGTCGAGGACGACGGCACCACCGGCACCCGGGAGTCCATCGACACGCTGCTCGGCACCGAGATCAGCGGCACCTGGCGGCTCGACACCCCGTATCTGGAGAACCTCGTCGACCTGGTCGGCAACATCGACGTCGACACCGACACCGATGTGCCCGACGCCAAGAAGGGGGCCTCGCCCCTGGTGAAGAAGGGCAAGGCGCAGACGCTCAGCGGCCCGATGGCCGTCGCGTACGCCACCTACCGCGGCCCCGCCGAGGCCGAGGCCAAGCAGCTGACGCGGTTCGGGCAGGTCATGCGCGGAGTGCTGCGGAAGATCTCGGACGACCCGAAGGCCGCCACCGTCACCGTGCAGACGCTCGCCCAGATCCTCGACCCCTCGCTCCGCGAGGAGGACCTCGGCGCCTCCCTGGCCAAGCTCGCCGAGCACGCCAAGGTCGGCGACTACAAGACGGCGCTGCTGCCGGTCCAGGAAGACGGCAGCCTCACCGACTCGGCCACGGACAGCGTCGTCAAGGACATTCTGGGCGGCACGGTCAAGGCCCCGGCGGCGGACGCGGCGGTGCGGGTCGCCATCAGGAACGCCACCGGCAGCGATCGCGGCACGGAGTCCGCCCGGATCAAGCTGGTCAACGGCGGCTACGTCTTCGTCAACGGCGGGAAGTCCGACGCGGTGGCCTCCTCCGAGGTCCTCTACAAGGATGCCGAGGGCAAGGAGAAGGCGACCCAGGTCGCCAAGACCCTCGATCTGCCGACGAGCGTGGTGAAGCAGGGCAAGCCGACCGGGAACGCGGACGTGTCCGTCGTCGTCGGACAGGACTACAAGCTCGACTAGCCCGACCGGGCCGGCCGGCCCGATCGGCTGTGGGGCGGCTGCGGGATGGTTCCGGAGCCGCCCCACAGCCGTTCCGGAGCCGCCCGCGGGGGTCCCGGGGCCGCCGCGCGGTGGCCCCGGACGGCCGCTGAACGGTCTTCGGGAAATGGCTGCGTGGGCTGTCGGCGGTCCGTGAGACCCTAGAGGTCGATCTGCCCGCCGACGAAAGCCTGCTTGTGACCGCCACGGACCGCTCCATCGAGCTCATCAACGCCGCCGCTCAGGCGGCCGCCGACCGGCTCGCGCACGACATCATTGCGTACGACGTCAGCGATGTGCTGTCGATCACGGACGCCTTCCTGCTGGCTTCGGCCCCCAACGACCGCCAGGTCAAGTCGATCGTCGACGAGATCGAGGAGCAGCTCCAGAAGGAGCTCGGCGTCAAGCCGGTCCGCCGCGAGGGCGACCGCGACGCCCGCTGGATCCTCCTCGACTACGTCGACATCGTCATCCATGTCCAGCACAGCGAGGAGCGCGTTTTCTACGCGCTGGAGCGCCTCTGGAAGGACTGCCCCGAGATCGCTCTGCCCGAGGACGCCGTGAAGACCCGCGGCAAGGCCGAGGAGCACGCGCAGCTCACCGGCGGCACGGAAGGTGACCAGAGCTGAACGGCAGCGGAAGCGGCAGGGGCCGCAGGATCGTCCTCTGGCGACACGGCCAGACGGCGTGGAACCTGGAGCGCCGGTTCCAGGGTTCCACGGACATCGAGCTGACCGAGGCCGGCGTCGGACAGGCCCGTCGGGCCGCCCGGCTGCTCGCATCGCTGAAGCCGGACGCGATCGTCGCCTCCGATCTGCGCAGGGCCGCGGCCACGGCCGCCGAGCTCGCCGCGATCACCGGTCTCGGCATCGCGCACGACCCCGGCCTGCGTGAAACCTACGCGGGCGCGTGGCAGGGCCTCACCCACGAGGAGATCGTGGGCCGGTTCGGCGAGCAGTACGCGGCCTGGAAGCACGGTGAGCCGGTGCGGCGCGGCGGCGGTGAGCTGGAGACCGAGGTCGCCGACCGGGCCGCTCCTGTCGTGCTCGCACACGCCGACAAGCTGCCCGACGAGGGCACGCTCGTCGTCGTCAGCCACGGTGGCACCATCCGGACCACCATCGGCCGGCTGCTGGGCCTGGAGTCGCACCACTGGGAAGGGCTCGGCGGGCTGACCAACTGCTGCTGGTCGGTGCTGGGCGAGGGCGCACGGGGCTGGCGTCTGCTGGAGCACAACGCGGGCACGCTGCCCGAGCCGGTGCTCGGCGACGACGACTGACCGGTCGTCCGAGCCCTGCCCGGACGGCGCCTTCGCGCGTCACCGGCCTGATTTCACTTTCCGGCTGGTCACAGGCTAAAGTTCTTCTTGTTCGCAGCGCGGAAACGCAAAGAAACACAGCGGACAGCGGGGCTATAGCTCAGTTGGTAGAGCGCCTGCATGGCATGCAGGAGGTCAGGAGTTCAATTCTCCTTAGCTCCACAATCAAGATCCCGTCCCCGTCAGGGGGCGGGATCTTCTTTCTGGGCCCGGCTGGGGCCGGGGCCGGCGGCCACATCTCGCGGACACACTTCGCGGCGGGCGCGCAGTGCCGCCAGCTGCTGTTCGCTCTCCCGGTCCGCCGGGGTGTAGGCGACGATCCGGCACTCCGGCAGCCCGTTGACGGAGAGCGAGACCGATGTCATCCGTATCTCGGCGGACGCGGCACAGTGCCGGAAGGTCTTCACCCGGGGACCGGGCGGGGCGACGTCCCCGCTGCGCCACAGCCGGTCGAAGTACGGGCTGGCCGCGGAGAGCTCCGCGACGAACGTCTCCCAGGCGGGCTCGCCCGTATGGCGTCCGTAGCCGCCCCGCAGGGTCGCCACCATGAGCGGCAGCTCCTGGGCCCGGTGGACGATCGGGCAGTCCTTCTCGGGCACCGTGAACAGCACCCACAGCACATTGCGCATCCCGGTGTCCATCACTTCGGGTACGCCGAAGAGATCGCGATAGGCGGCGTTGGTCGCCAGTACGTCGTACCGGGCGTTGTAGACGACCGCCGGGTGCGGGTCGAGTGCGTCGATGATGCCCTGGACCTCCTGCCCGACCTCGATCGTGTCGGACTGTCTGCCCGGGATGTACGCCACCTCGGCCAGGTGGTAGAGGTGCTCGCGCTCCGAGGGGTCCAGCCGGAGGGTGCGCGCCACCGCGTCCAGGACCTGCGCGGAGGCGTTGATCGGACGGCCCTGCTCCAGCCAGGTGTACCAGGTGACCCCGACCCCGGAGAGCTGGGCGACCTCCTCGCGGCGCAGGCCCGGGGTGCGGCGCCGGAACCCCGGCGCCATGCCCACGTCGGCCGGTGTCACCCGGGCCCGGCGGCTGCGCAGGAAGTCGGCGAGCTCCGGCCGACGGCCGTGCTGCCGGCCCCTCCGGTTCTGCCCCGCCCGTTCCTGAAGCACCGGTTCCTGCCCGGCCGGTTCCGGGCGGGCCGGTTGGCCCGGTCGCTCCGGTGTTACCCGATGTCGTGCCGTCACCGTCGTCACACCCCCATCGTCGGTGTTCCTCCCGGGTGTTGCCAGGTGCTGCCAGTACCAGCATCAGCGGGCTCTGGTTACCCGTATACGGCTGGGACCAGCCTTGAGGTCATGACCGCGACCACGACTTCCGAGGCAACTCCACGTTCCGTATCCAGTAAAGACCCCACCACCGACAAGCGCCCCGGACGGCTGCTCGCCCTGGTGCTGGCGGCCCAGTTCATGGCACTGCTCGACATCTTCATCGTCAATGTGGCCGCCCCGACGATCCGCACCGAACTCGGCGCATCAGGTGCCGGATTGCAGCTGGTGGTGGCCGGGTACACCATCTCCTACGCCGTCTTGCTCATCACCGGTGCCCGGCTCGGCAGCGTCTTCGGACACGGTCGCGCCCATCTGGCGGGTCTCGCTGTCTTCACCGTTGCCTCGCTTGCCTGCGGACTCGCCATGGGCACCGGGCAGTTGATCGCCTTCAGGGTGATCCAGGGGGTCGGCGCGGCGGTGATGATCCCGCAGGTGCTCAGCCTGATCCAGCAGCACTTCAGCGGCGAGGCACGGGTTCGCGCACTGGGTGCCTACGCGGCGGTGCTGGCCACCGGAGCCGCGGCCGGGCAGGTGGTGGGCGGGGTGCTGGTCAGCGCGGATCTGTTCGGGACGGGCTGGCGGCCGGTCTTCCTGGTCAATGTGCCGATCGGGCTGGTTCTGCTGGTGCTCGGCGTTCGTGTGCTGCCGGGTGAGCCGCGTGCCGGACGGGCCCGGCGCGAGGCGCGGGCCCGCGGGCTGGACCTGGTGGGGCTGCTGATACTCGCCGCAGCCGTCGTCCTGCTCACCGTTCCGCTGGTGCTCGGACAGGAGTTGGGCTGGCCGGCCTGGACCTGGAGCTGTCTGCTCGCTTCCATGGTGTTCTTCGCCGGCTTCGCGGCGTACGAGACACGGCTGGCCGCGCGCGGCGGCGCGCCACTCATCGCGCTCAGGGTGCTCCGCATCCCCGGCATCGCGCGGGCGGCGCTGCGCATTCTCCTGGTGATGGGGACCAACGCGGGCTTCCTCTTCGTGATGACGCTGCACGTCCAGGGCGGTCTGGGGTACTCGGCGCTGCGCAGCGGGCTGATGTTCGCGCCGACCGCGGTGGCCTTCGGCGCGGTCGGGCTGACCTGGCGGCGCTGGCCCGCCCGGCTCCAGGGAGCCCTGGCCCCGGCCGGGTTCACGCTCGTGGCCGTCGGTTCGGCGGCTCTCGGCTTCCTGATGCGCGAGGGCGGCGATGGCGGTGCGGGGCTGTACGTGGTCTTCGTCGTCATCGGCGCCGGCATGGCACTGGGCTTCAGCCCCACTCTTACGGGTGCCCTGGCGAACGTACGGCCGGAGGACGCCGCCGATGCGAGCGGCGTACTCGTGACCGTCACTCAGCTCGGCCAGCTGATCGGCGTCGCGGGGTTCGGCACGCTCTACCTCAACCGCCTTGATACGCCTGGCGCGCAGGGTTCGGGAGAGGCCTTGTGGGTATGCGCTCTCGCACTGTCTGCGGCCGCCGTCGTGGGTGTGCCGGCGGGTCTTGTGCGGCGTCGGCGGACGACGGGATCTCGGCAGGGCTGACCCTCTTGCGGGGTCATGGCAGAATCGGACCGCCGGAGGGGGCGACGGACCGAACGGGAGGGAGTGCGCGATGCCTGCGAGTCGCCACGAGGTCCCGGACCTGCCCCCTGTTCCCGAAGCCCGCGTACGCGCCGGCCGCCCCGTCGGCAGTTCGCCCCCCACGGCCCGGACGCCCGGCGGGAACGGCGGAACCCTCCCCTTGTGCACGGCCCGCGGCCGCATCCGGAGCTGACCCATGGGTGCCCACAGGCGGAAGTGCGACTGGTGCGGCAGCGGTACGCCCATCGTCAGGGACATGGACCCGGTCAATCCGGACTACCAGTACTGGTGCGAGGAATGCGCGCAGGCGCTGGTCATAAAGGGCGACCCCATCGAGACCTACCGGGAGCTGGAGGGCGAGCCGATCTACGGCCGTCTGCTGGAGGAGCACTGCACGCTCAAGCGCTTCTACTCCTTCGCCACCGCCTGACCGGGCCCCGCCGAGCAGGCGGAATCGGGCAGACCGGAAACGATTTGGTGGACGGCCAGGGTGACCGGTAATGTTCTCGATGTCGCCGCGGGAGACCGGGCGGTACAGCACGGGGCTATAGCTCAGTTGGTAGAGCGCCTGCATGGCATGCAGGAGGTCAGGAGTTCAATTCTCCTTAGCTCCACAGTGAAGATCGAGCAGCGGGCCATCCGGATTCGGGTGGCCCGCTGCTCGTCTGTGTGGCCGCCCCGGCAGGGCGCGGTACGCGGAGTGTCCGCCCCTTCCGTGGGTGTCGCCGTACGGTCCGCATCCCGATGTGTCCACGGATCGGCGGCGCCCGGGTGGTCGCCGGGCCGTTGCGGTACCCTGACGCCATGCGTGCCGTACGCCTTCTGCTTAGCGAGCCGCGCTGATCACTCCCGACCGGTGAGAATGCCTGGTCGGCATCGGCGCGGCGTCCCCTCCTGTGCGAGGGGATTTTTCGTTTCCGTAGACGCGTGTCCGTAGACGTGGGCGCCGGCAGATGACGATCGATGGAGCTTTGAGGATCATGAGCGAGACGAATTCCGCAGCCGACGTTGCTGCGCCGCACCGCTATACGGCAGCGATGGCCGCCGACATCGAGGCACGCTGGCAGGACTTCTGGGACGCCGAGGGCACCTACGAGGCGCCCAACCCGACCGGCGACCTGGCGGACAACCCGGAGCTGGCCGCCAAGCCGAAGAAGTTCATCATGGACATGTTCCCGTACCCCTCGGGTGCGGGCCTGCACGTCGGCCACCCGCTGGGATACATCGCCACCGATGTCTTCGCCCGTCACCAGCGGATGACCGGCCACAACGTCCTGCACACCCTGGGCTTCGACGCCTTCGGTCTGCCCGCGGAGCAGTACGCCGTACAGACCGGCACGCACCCGCGGCTGTCCACCGAGTCCAATATCGAGAACATGACGGCGCAGCTGCGCCGGCTGGGCCTGGGCCACGACAAGCGCCGCTCGTTCGCCACCATCGAGTCCGAGTACTACAAGTGGACCCAGTGGATCTTCCTGCAGATCTTCAACTCCTGGTACGACGCCGAGGCGGACCGCGCCCGGCCGATCGCCGAGCTGATCGCCCAGTTCGAGAGCGGCGAGCGCCAGGCCCCGGACGGCCGCGACTGGAGCGCGCTGAGCGCGACCGAGCGTGCCGACGTGCTGAGCGGCCACCGACTGGCCTACGCCTCCGACGCGCCCGTGAACTGGTCGCCGGGCCTGGGTACCGTTCTGGCCAATGAGGAGGTCACGGCCGACGGCCGCTCCGAGCGCGGCAACTTCCCCGTCTTCAAGGCCAAGCTGCGCCAGTGGAACATGCGCATCACCGCCTATGCCGACCGGCTGCTGAACGACCTGGACGGGCTGGACTGGCCCGAGGCCATCAAGCTGCAGCAGCGCAACTGGATCGGCCGCTCCGAGGGCGCGCGGGTCGACTTCCCGGTCGACGGCGCCGGCGACATCACCGTGTTCACCACCCGCCAGGACACCCTGTTCGGCGCCACTTACATGGTGCTGGCGCCCGAGCACGAGCTGGTCGAGCGGATCATTCCGGCCGCCTGGCCCGAGGGCACCCACCCGGTCTGGACCGGCGGACACGCCTCCCCGGCCGAGGCCGTCACCGCGTACCGCAAGCAGGCCGCCGCCAAGTCCGACGTGGAGCGGCAGGCCGAGGCCAAGGACAAGACCGGGGTCTTCACCGGCGCGTACGCGACCAACCCGGTCAGCGGCGAGCAGGTCCCCGTCTTCATCGCCGACTACGTGCTGATGGGCTACGGCACCGGCGCGATCATGGCCGTACCGGCGCACGACGCGCGCGACTTCGCCTTCGCGCGCGCCTTCGAGCTGCCGATGCGCTGTGTCGTCAAGCCGTCGGACGACCGCGGCACGGATGCCTCGACGTGGGAGGACGCCTTCGCCTCGTACGAGGCGAAGCTGGTCAACTCCGCGAACGACGAGATCTCCCTGGACGGCCTGGGCGTCGTCGACGCCAAGGCCCGCATCACCGACTGGCTGAAGGAGCACGGCGTCGGCGAGGGCACCGTCAACTTCCGGCTGCGCGACTGGCTGTTCAGCCGCCAGCGCTACTGGGGCGAGCCCTTCCCGATCGTGTACGACGAGGAGGGCATCGCCCACCCGCTGCCCGAGTCGATGCTGCCCCTGGAGCTGCCGGAGGTCGACGACTACTCGCCGCGCACCTTCGACCCGGACGACGCCGACACCAAGCCCGAGACCCCGCTGTCCCGCAACGCCGACTGGGTCAACGTCACGCTGGACCTGGGCGACGGGGCCGGCCCGCGAAAGTACCGCCGCGAGACCAACACCATGCCCAACTGGGCCGGCTCCTGCTGGTACGAGCTGCGCTACCTGGACCCGAACAACGCCGACAAGCTGGTCGACCCGGCGATCGAGCAGTACTGGATGGGCCCGCGCGAGGGGCAGCCGACCGGTGGTGTCGATCTGTACGTGGGCGGCGCCGAGCACGCCGTACTGCACCTGCTGTACGCCCGCTTCTGGTCCAAGGTGCTGCACGACCTGGGGCACATCTCCTCCGCCGAGCCGTTCCACAAGCTGTACAACCAGGGCATGATCCAGGCCTTCGTCTACCGGGACAGCCGCGGTATCGCGGTCCCGGCGGCCGAGGTCGAGGAGCGCGACGGGGCGTACTACCACGAGGGCGAGAAGGTCAGCCGCGTCCTGGGCAAGATGGGCAAGTCCCTGAAGAACGCCGTGACGCCCGACGAGATCTGCGGCGAGTACGGCGCGGACACCCTGCGTCTGTACGAGATGGCGATGGGCCCCCTGGACGTGTCGCGCCCCTGGGACACGCGCGCGGTCGTCGGCCAGTACCGGCTGCTGCAGCGGCTGTGGCGCAATGTCGTCGACGAGGACAGCGGTGAGGTCACCGTCGTCGACACCGAGCCCGGCGAGGACACGCTGCGCGCCCTGCACAAGGCGATCGACGGTGTCGGCGGGGACATGGCCGGAATGCGCTTCAACACGGCCATCGCCAAGGTCACCGAGCTGAACAACCACCTGACCAAGGCGGGCGGCCCGCTGCCGCGCTCCGTCGCCGAGCCGCTGGTGCTGCTGGTGGCGCCGCTGGCGCCGCACATCGCCGAGGAGCTGTGGCGCCGGCTGGGCCACACCGACTCGGTCGTGCACCAGGACTTCCCGGTGGCCGACCCGGCGTACGTCATCGACGAGACCGTGACCTGCGTGGTGCAGATCAAGGGAAAGGTCAGGGCGCGCCTGGAGATCTCCCCGTCGATCACGGACGCGGAGCTGGAGGCCCTGGCACTGGCCGACCCGGCCGTCGTCGCCGCGCTGGACGGGGCGGGCATCCGCAAGGTGATCGTCAGGGCTCCGAAGCTGGTGAACATCGTTCCGGCCTGATCCGGGCGAGAGGCCCCGGGCATCTGACGCCGTGGTGACGGTGTGAGGGCTTTCCCCTACGGGCAGGTTGGGGGTTCCATTGGAACCCCCAACCTGCCCGTTCCGTTTACGGTGGAGGGGCCGGTAAACACGTGTCGGCAGCCGTCACACCATCCGAGGGGCACTCATGGAAGCCGTGATCCTGATCCTGGGGCTGCTCGTCGTCGCGTTCGTGGCCCTGGGCATCTATGTGAGTGTCAAGGTCATCGGGGCGGCCAGCCGCGGGGTGGACCGTACGATCACGCAGGCGCGCCGCGCCGTGGAGGACACCACGCTGCGGGCGAAGAGCTACGGGCAGCTGGGCGTCGCCGGCGAGCTGGCACAGCTGCGCCTCTCGCTGCGCACCTCGATGCGGGCCACGCAGGAGGCGCTGCAGACGGGCGTGACCGAGGACGCCTCGCTCTCCGAGTCGCTGGGACTGTTCCAGCGGCTGAGTGTGCACGGCCGCGAGCTGGACGACGAGCTGAAGAGGCTGGAGCGGGAGCCCGACAAGACGACGGTGACCTCGTTGCTGCCGGGACTGAAGGAGCGCACCGGGCAGATCACGCGCTCCGCGGAGTCGCTGCGCTGGGCCGCGCGTGACCGGGCCCGCCAGTTCGCCGACGACGATCTGGCCGCCCTGAACGTCCAGATCGACGTGGAGGCCGGTGCGCTGCGGCACTGGACGACGGAGGAGCCGGTGCCGGGGCAGCAGCCCGACCGCCCGGCCGAGCGTGGCCAGAGAGCGGGGCAGGACCGCGCGGGAGCCCCTGGACCCGCCCAGCGGGAGGGGCGGGCGCAGGGGCACGGAAACGGGCCGGGAGACGAGGGGATCGCGCAGGCCATCACGGCTGCGGACCCGCGGCAGCAGACCGGCTACCCGTGGCAGAAGAGGCCGCGGCCCGAGACCACGAACTGAGGAAGCGCACGTCCGGGTTCTCGGCACAGATACGGAGTGCCGGGGGCCACGGTGCCGAGCGGGGCGTCGAGCAGGACCGGGCATGGCAGGATGCGGCTCGAAGCGACCGGAACTGATCATTCGGTCGGGGTCGGACTGCCGAGCCACCGCCCCGGAAGGTAACCTCCCGCTCATGTCCCGCCATGTCGCGATCGTCACCGATTCAACGGCCTACCTGCCGCCCGAGGCGATGGAACGGCATGGCATCACCGCAGTGCCGCTGACCGTCGTCCTCGGTGATCAGGCGCTGGAGGAGGGTACCGAGATCTCGGCCCGCTCCCTCGCGCTGGCGCTCCAGAAGCGCCGCCCCGTGACGACGTCCCGGCCCAGCCCCGAGGTGTTCGCCGCCACCTACCGTGCGGCCGCCGACGCCGGGGCGAGCGGCATCGTCTCGCTGCACCTGTCCGCGGAGTTCTCCGGCACCTACGACGCCGCCCTGCTCGCGGCGAAGGACGCGCCGGTGCCGGTACGGGTGGTGGACACCGGGATGGTCGCCATGGCCCTCGGCTTCTGCGCCCTGGCGGCGGCGGAGGCCGCGGACGCGGGCGGCAGCCCGGACGACGCGGTGGCGGCGGCCGAGAAGCGTGCGGCGGGCACGTCCACGTACTTCTACGTCGACACCCTGGACTACCTGCGCCGCGGCGGCAGGATCGGTGCCGCACAGGCGCTGCTCGGCTCGGCCCTCGCCGTGAAGCCGCTGCTCCAGCTGGACGGCGGCCGCATCGAACTGCTGGAGAAGGTGCGGACGGCCTCGAAGGCCATCGCCCGGCTGGAGGAGATCGTCGCCGAGCGGGCGGGCAGCGGGCGGGTGGACATCGCGGTGCATCACCTGGCGGCCCCGGAACGGGCCGAGCGACTGGCCGAGCGGCTGCGCGAGCGGGTTCCCGGACTGGTCGATCTGCATGTCAGTGAGGTGGGTGCGGTGATCGGCGCGCACACAGGTCCGGGGCTGCTGGGAGCAGTGGTTTCGCCGCGCTGATGTCACTGCCCGGTGTGGTGGAGTTATCCACAACGGGCAGGTT
>NZ_JAFMPZ010000520.1 GCF_017353455.1 Streptomyces laculatispora | reverse complement strand
TCGGCCGCGCGATCTACCTGCCGAGCGATCCGCCGGGTGTCACTGTGTGGACGCCCACGCGGCGCACCGACGTCCCCGCCGAGGAGTGGATGCGCCTCACCTACCGGAACACGACGTGGGTGACACAGATCGACGGCGTGCTCGCGGAGGACGCTGCCGCACCGAGCACCGGGGGCACGCCGACGTCGTCCTCGACGCTCCCCGGGTTGATCCTCTGGATGATCGAGCAGGCCCGGGTCACCGCCGGCAGGCGGGTTCTGATCATCGGCGCCGGTACGGGGCTGTCGACCGCCTACGTCTGCGAGATCGCGGGCGAGGACGACACCACCGCCATCGAGACCGACTCCATCGTCGCCGGGCGCGCCCGCGAGGCCCTCGCCGAGGCCGGGTACGCACCGACGCTGATCACGGGCGACGGGCTGTGCGGACATGCCGACCGGGGCCCGTACGACGTCGTCCTCGCGTTCTGCTCCATGCGTCATGTCCCGTACGGCCTGCTTCGGCAGATCAAGGAAGGGGGGACCCTGCTCGTCACCCTGGCCGGGTGGGGATTCGGGCACGGCCTGGTGCTCCTCACCGCTGACGGCGAGGGCGGAGCAAGCGGCCGATTCCTGCCCGGGTACACCTCGTTCATGATGGCCCGCACGCACGACCGGCCCCCGCACGGCCCCTTCGAGCTGCTGCCGGGCGAACAGCGGCAAAGCAGGATCGACCCCGCCCTGCTCGACGACTGGAACGGTCGATACGTCGCACAGCTCGCCGCGCCGTCGGCCGAGCGGCTCGGCGCGGGGTACGAGCAGATCCTGCTCGACGTCGCCACGGGCTCGCAGGCGCGAACTCGGGCAGCCGAGGGCGGCGACGGATGGACCGTGATCCAGCGCGGCCCACTCAAGCTGTGGGACGCCGTCGAGGACTCGGTCGCCCTCTGGCAGGCCCACGGCTCGCCCCACCTGTCCGAGTTCGGTGTGACGATCACGCCCCGCTCCCAGCGGGTGTGGCTGGGTGCCCCGGAAGGCCCTGGCTGGACGCTGCCCGTCTAGGACCTGCCCTGCCGCTCAGGACTTCGGCGCCACCTTCGAGAGCCCGTTGATGATGCGGTCCATCGCGTCGCCGCCCGTCGGGTCGGTGAGGTTGGCGAGCATCTTCAGGGTGAACTTCATCAGCAGCGGGTGCGTCAGGCCGCGCTGGGTGGCGACCTTCATGACCTTCGGGTTGCCGATCAGCTTCACGAAGGCGCGGCCCATCGTGTAGTAGCCGCCGTAGGTCTCCTTGAGCACCTTCGGGTAGTTGTTCAGGGCCAGTTCGCGCTGGGCCGGGGTGGAGCGGGCGTGGGCCTGGACGATGACGTCCGCGGCGATCTGGCCCGACTCCATGGCGTACGCGATGCCTTCGCCGTTGAACGGGTTGACCATGCCGCCCGCGTCACCGACGAGCAGTAGGCCCTTGGTGTAGTGCGGCTGGCGGTTGAAGGCCATCGGGAGGGCGGCGCCGCGGATCGGCATCGTCATGTTCTCGGGGGTGTAGCCCCAGTCCTCCGGCATGGACGCGCACCACGCCTTGAGGACCTCGCGCCAGTCCAGCTCCTTGAAGGCGGAGGAGGAGTTGAGGATGCCGAGGCCGACGTTGGAGGTACCGTCGCCCATGCCGAAGATCCAGCCGTAGCCGGGCAGCAGCCGGTCCTCGGCGCCCCGGCGGTCCCAGAGTTCCAGCCAGGACTCCAGGTAGTCGTCGTCGTGACGGGGCGAGGTGAAGTACGTACGGACCGCGACACCCATCGGGCGGTCCTCGCGGCGGTGCAGGCCCATCGCCAGGGAGAGCCGGGTGGAGTTGCCGTCGGCGGCGACGACGAGGGGGGCGTGGAAGGTGACCGGGGTCTTCTCCTCGCCGAGCTTGGCGTGCACGCCGGTGATCCGGCCGGTGCGGTGGTCGGTGATCGGGGCGCCGACGTTGCAGCGCTCGTACAGCCGCGCGCCGCCCTTCTGCGCCTGGCGGGCCAGCTGCTCGTCGAAGTCGTCGCGCTTGCGGACCAGTCCGTAGTCCGGGTAGGAGGCGAGATCCGGCCAGTCCAGCTGGAGCCGGACGCCGCCGCCGATGATGCGCAGGCCCTTGTTCCGGAGCCAGCCGGCCTCTTCGGAGATGTCGATGCCCATGGAGACGAGCTGCTTGGTGGCGCGCGGTGTGAGGCCGTCGCCGCAGACCTTCTCGCGCGGGAAGGCGGTCTTCTCCAGGAGGAGGACGTCCAGGCCCGCCTTGGCGAGGTAGTACGCGGTCGTGGAGCCGGCTGGGCCTGCCCCGACGACGATCACATCCGCACTGTGTTCGGACAGGGGCTCGGTCACGGTCGGATCTCCCGAAGACTCGAAATCGCGTGCCGCGCGGCACAGGTCCCGTGCAGTCTATGGGGGCCTGCTGATCAGCCTCCCGAAGGGCTCCCCCATGTCGATCGCGCCCCGCACACTCCCTGTCGTACAGCTGCGTGTCCCGACCGACGAGGACGCGATGGCCTGGCACCGCGCCTTCGCCGACCCGGAGGTGATGGCGTTCCTCGGCGGCCGCCCGTCCGAACTGTCCCTGTACGAGGAGTGGACCGCCCGGCAGCGCAGACTCGACGCCGAACGGGGCTTCTGTCTGTGGACCGTGCTCGACGCGAACGGCGAGTTCGTCGGCTTCACCGGGGCGCAGCCGTGGCCGCAGAGCGCGTACGGTCCGGTGGGCGAGATCGAGATCGGCTGGCGGCTGGCCCGTCCGGCATGGGGCCGCGGCTACGTGACCGCGGCCGCGCACCTCGCGGTGGAGCGGCTGCGCGCGGCCGGGGTGGAGCGGGTCGTGGCGACGGTCGACGAGCTCAACAAGCGGTCGGTCGCGGTGGCCCGGCGCCTCGGCATGGAGCGGGCCGAGAGCTTCACGGCCCCCCGGTCGGGGCAGGAGGTGCGCTGCTTCCGGCTGGAGCTGGGACGGTGAGCCGCCTGCCGTGACGCCGGGGCCCGTCAGGCCCGGACGCCCCGGTGCAGCGCCACCACGCCGCCGGTGAGGTTGCGCCAGGCGACGTTCGACCAGCCGGCCTGCTGGAGCCTGGCGGCGAGTCCGGCCTGGTCGGGCCAGGCGCGGATCGACTCGGCGAGGTAGACGTACGCGTCGGGGTTGGACGACACCGCGCGCGCGACCGGCGGCAGCGCCCGCATCAGGTACTCGGTGTAGACGGTCCTGAACGGCGTCCAGACCGGCTGGGAGAACTCGCAGATGACCACCCGGCCGCCCGGCTTGGTCACCCGGTACAGCTCGCTCAGCGCGGCGTCCGTGTCCTGGACGTTGCGCAGCCCGAAGGAGATGGTCACCGCGTCGAACGTCTCGTCGCGAAACGGCAGCCGCGTCGCGTCGCCCGCCGTGAACGGCAGCCAGGAGTTGCGCTTCTTGCCCTCCTGGAGCATGCCGATGGAGAAGTCGCACGGCACGACGTACGCACCGGTCGCGGCGAACGGCAGCGAGGACGTCGCGGTCCCGGCGGCCAGGTCGAGGACCTTCTCCGCGGGCCGGGCGTGCACCGCCTTCGCGACCTCCTTGCGCCACAGCCGGGCCTGGCCGAGCGAGAGCACGTCGTTGGTGAGGTCGTAGTTCGCCGCCACGTCGTCGAACATCGAGGCGACTTCGTGCGGCTGCTTGTCCAGGGAGGCTCGGGTCACGTCTCCCATTCAAGCAGCCCGGTCCCGGACAGTGGGCCTGCCCCGCCGCCGCAGGACCGGGCTGCTTGAATGGG
>NZ_JAFMPZ010000145.1 GCF_017353455.1 Streptomyces laculatispora | reverse complement strand
CTGCCGCTCCGTTGCGATGGCGGCGGTGGTGTCAGAGGTCAGTTGTGGCCGAACTTCCGCTCGCGCTTGTGCGAGACGTGCTCCGAGATCGCCTCCACCCCTTCGGGTGTGGGTGCGGTGCTCGTCTGCTCCTTGGGCTCCGTGGTCGTGGCCGCGGAGTGCTCATGGCCGCCGCTGCGGGCGCCACGGTTGTGCCGACTCTGCTTCTTGCCCATGATCGTGCCTCCTGTGCGGATGTCGGACGATGGGCTGCCTTTCAGACTCGCATACAAGTATAAAGGGTGCATTTCGGGTCATGTGTCTCTGCGTCTGAAGTGCGGAGCGCAGTTGCCCGGGAGCATGCTGGGTGTGTGACCTGGTACGGAGCTGCCCGGGGTACTCCGCTCAGCGAGAGCGGCAAAGTGCCCGCGCGGCTGAAGGACGGCCGTGCACCGGACGAACTGTCCCTGGTGCTCGCCCAGGCCGTCGTGAGCGGGGTGGAGTCCGTGGGCGGAGAGGCGGGCGGCGTCTTTCTGCGCTCCCTGACACCGGGACTGCTGCGGCTGGCGGTACTGGCCGGGCTGCCGGGACCGCTCTTCCGCCCCTGGTGGCGGATGCATGTGAACCGTCCGTTCCCCGTGGCCGAGGTCTTCCGTACGGGCCGCGCGGTGCACCTCGCCGACGCCGAGGAGGCCATGCGCCGCTTCCCGCAGCTGATGGCGGGCCTGCCGTTCCCGTTCGGCTCCTTGCACGTGCCGGTCCTCAGTGCCGGCGAGCGGGTCGGGGTCCTGACGGTGCTGCGCCCGGCGACCCCCGGCAGGCCGGTGGGAACCGCCGAACGGCGCAGGCTGCGGAGCGTCGCCGAACGGCTCGGCGCCGCACTGACGGAGCTGGAGTCCAGCGGCACGAAACCGCGGTGGGACGAGGAACCGCTCCCCGTGCAACTGCCCGCCGGCAGCTCGCCGCCCGTACGGATCGGCCGCTTCGACTGGGACCTGGCCAGCGGCGCCGTCGGCGCCGACGCCGAGCTGTGCGGGATCCTCGGCACCGAACCCGCCGAGTTCCCGGGCACGATCAGCGCACTGGCCGCGCAACTGGCACCGGAGGACGTGTACGGCCTGTGGGCCCTGGCCCGTCAGGCGGCGGGGTCGGGCGGTCCCGTCGTACGCAGGATGCGGCTGCGCGGCCCCGACGGCCGCTCGCACTTGCTGGAGGTCTCGGGCCGCCGGGACAACGTGGCCGGCGGCGGTACGGCGAGTCACCTGACCGGCTTCCTGGTGGACCTCGGCATCGGCCCGGTCGTCCCCGAGGCGGCCGACCGGCTGCCGCGGGGGATCTTCTCGCTGGACCGCTTCGGCCGGATCACCTACCTCAACGACCTGGCCGAGCAGTTCCTCGGCCACGCCAGGTCCGAGCTGGTCGGGCGGGTGCTCTGGGAGGTACTCCCATGGTCCGCGAACCCGGCGTACGAGGACCACTACCGGGCCGCGATGATCTCCGACGACCCGGTCCACTTCCTCGCCCGGCGCACCCCTCCCCCCTGGCTCGCGGTCTCCCTGTACCCGGGGCACGAAGGGCTGACGGCTGTGCTCACCCCCACCGAGGAGCCCTCCTGCACTCCGGGGCCGGTCCCCTCACCGGGGCTGGGGCTCGGTTCCCCCGCCGACCGTTCCGCCGCGCTCTACCGGCCGGTCGCGCTGGCCATCGCGCTGACCGAGGCCGTCACGGCCCGGCAGGTGTCCGCCGTGGTCACCGAGGAACTGCTGCCCGCATTCGGCGGCAGACAGCTCGCGATCTACCTGCTCAAGGAGGGCCGCCTCTACCTGGAATGGGAGACCGGCTTCCCCAAGGGCTTCCTGGACGGGTTCGACGGCGTCGGCCTGGACGCCCGCATCCCCGGCGTGGAGACACTCACCTCCGGCCGCCCCATCTTCTTCGAGTCCATGCAGCATCTGAGCGCCGCCTACCCCGGCATCCCCATGGACGCCAATGTCGGCGCCCGCGCCTTCCTGCCGCTGATCGCCTCCGGACAGCACGTCGGCTCGTGCATCCTCGGCTTCGACCAGCCGCGCGGCTTCAGCCCCGAGGAACGCACGATCCTGACCGCGCTGGCCGGCCTCATCGCCCAGGCACTGCAACGGGCCCAGCGGTACGACAGCGAGGCCGCCCTCGCCCGCGGACTCCAGGATGTCCTGCTGCCGCACCGGCTGCCCGTCGTCGACCACGTCGACACCGCCGGCCGCTACCTCGCGGGCACCCAGGGCATGGACGTCGGAGGCGACTGGTACGACGTCATCGAGACGGGCGAGAGGCTGTCCCTGATCATCGGGGACGTCCAGGGACACGGCGTCGCGGCCGCCGCGACCATGGGCCAGCTGCGCAGCGCGGTAAGGGCCTTCGCACTCAGCGGACACGATCCGCAGGAGGTGATGAGCGGCACCAACCGGCTCCTCATCGACCTCGACCCCGGCCAGTTCGCCAGCTGCTGCTACATCGTCCTGGACCCGGCCACCGGCATCGCGCACGCTGTGCGGGCCGGACACCCGCAGCCCGTACTCCGTCACCCGGACGGCACTGCCGAGGTCATGGACCTGTCGGGCGGAGTCGTCCTGGGTGTCGATCCCGACGCGTCCTACCCCGTCAGCGAACTGCACCTCGCCCCGGGCGCGATGCTCGCCCTGTACACCGACGGCATGGTCGAGCAGTCGGGAACGGACATCGACGTCGGCATCGAGCGGCTGCGCCGCACGATCGCCGACCTCGGCCCGGCCCCGATGGCCGACACGGCGGACCATGTGATCGGGCGGGCCAGACAGGCCCCGGACCGGCCCGACGACATCGCCCTGCTGCTCGCCGCCCGCTGGTACGACATCGACGACGGGGCGGCCCGGAGCCGGTGAGCGGCACGCCGAACCAGCCAGGACGCGTGTCCCCGGGGCCGCCTGCGGCAGCCCGCCCTCAGCGCCGGCGTGCGTTCGGGGCGGGAACGAGGCGCACCGCGGTGTTGAGGACATGGTCGATCACATCGCGCGAGGGGTTGTCCGTCAGATTGCTGAGCAGCCGGGCCAGCGTGTTGAGCAGGAAGGGCGAGCCCATCACGTACCGGTTCAGGATCGGCTGGAACCCCGACCGGCTGAAGACGAGATCGGCGGCCGTGTTGCCGAGCCGGTAGTAGCGCCCCCAGCGCCGGTTCATCTCGACCGGGTAGTGGTGCAGCGCCCGCTCCCGCCGCGGGCCCGGGGGCATGGCCAGGCCCAGCGCGGCACTCTGCGCCGCGACCTCCCCGGCCTCCAGCGCCTGACCGATGCCCTCACCGTTCCACGGACTGATCATGCCCCCGGAGTCGCCGACCAGGAGGAGGCCCCGGGTGTACAGCGGATGACGGTTGAGGCCCAGTGGCAGCGCGGCGCTGCGGACGGGCCCCTCGGCATTCTCCTCACGGAGCCCCCACTCGGGAGGTGTACGGGCCAGCCACTGGTCCAGCGTGGCCCGTAGATCGGGCTTGCCGTGCCGGCGGTGCGGGATCGCGCCGAGTCCCACGTTGACGCGCCCGTCACCCATCGGGAAGATCCAGCCGTAACCCGGCAGGAAGCGGTCGCTCCTGGGGAAGCGGAGGTCGGCCCAGAGCTCCAGGAACTCCTCCCGGGAACGCTCGGGGCTGCGGTAGTAGCGGCGGGCCGCCGTGGCGATCTGGCGCTTCGTGTCCCGCTGCAGCCCCATCGCGAGGGCGAGCCGGGCGGAGGCGCCGTCGGCGGCGATGACGACCGGCGCCCGGTGCACCACCGGCGGAGCCGTCCCGGACACCGCGGTCACGCCGGTGATCCGTCCGGCCCGGTCGGTCACCGGCTCGGTCACCTTCACGCCGGTGCGCAGCCGGGCCCCGGCAGCAACGGCATGGCGGGCCAGGATGTCGTCGAAGTCGTGACGGCTGCGGGTGAGACCGAAGTCCGGGTAGCCGCCCAGCGCGGGCCAGTCGATCTGCACCTGCCGGTCCCCGGTCACCCAGCGCATCCCGCGCGACCGCGTCCAGCCCGGTGCGTCGATGTCGATGCCCATCCGGATGAGCTGGTGCACCGCACGCGGCGTGAGGCCGTCCCCGCACACCTTCTCCCGGGGGAAGCCGGACTTTTCCAGAAGCAGCACGTCCACGCCCGCCCGGGCCAGGTGGAAGGCGGCGGACGAGCCGGCCGGTCCCGCCCCCACCACGATCACCTGGGCCTCCTCGGACCGGCCGGCGGGCTGTTCGTCCGGCGGGGACTGGTCTGCGTGCGCTTCCCGCATCGGGAACCCTTTCCTGGGACGGCCGGAGCCGCCGGGGAAGGCGGCCCTGTACACCGACATCCTGTCGGTTCGCGCAGCTCCGCGGCAGGGTGATCATGAGTGCGAGGGGTGTGGTCTCTCGGCCCGTTCGGCGCAGCCGCCGCAACACGGATCGGGGCCGCACGGAGTGCGGCCCCGAGGACGACGGACGGACGATGACGGAGTCAGTACGGCAGCGGACGCCCGGACGGAGTACGCAGATCGAGCGGCGGCGGCCGTGACGGAAGCTGGGGACGTCTGACAACCCTGATGCGGCCCACTGCCACCACCTCCTGTCGGTCACCCGACCTATGCCCGGCGGTAGGCCGTTCACACCCCCGCGGGCCGGTGATCGCTTTCCGTGACCGCGGCCGGCCTGCTCCGGCGGCCCCCGGCCCGCGTCGGCGAGCAGCCCGAACGGCCCTCCCGGCCGAGGAGCAGCTCGACCGCCTTGGTCAGGAACACAGGCGCCATTCGCGGATCATGCCCGGCGGTTGCCGCGCCGGTGGACGGGCGCGGCAACCGGGCGGGGGGCCGCATCACCCGGTCGGAACGCCTCCACCGGCTCCCGGGCGGGGAGCCCGGTCCCACACGGTAGGACCCGCTCCGCGTTCCGCCCCCGGCAATCCGTGTTAAACCTGGATATGTGTGTGGGACAGGTCGGTTCCGGGCGTGGTTTCACCGCTCCGCCCGGCGGCCGCATCAACACGATGGCGGACGCCCGGGCGGTGACGAGCATGCCACCTCCGAACCGGACGTGAAGCGGTCCCCACCGGTCCGGAGGCTGCGTTCCCGCTTCGGCGCCCGCACCGTGGCCGGGCAGGTCTTCTTCACGACGCTGGGGATCGCGGTGCTGCTCGTGGTGGCCGCGGTCGTCTCGCTCGTGCTCCAGGGCAGACGCGACAGCACGCACGAGGCCGAGGCCCGTTCGCTGAGCGTGGCGGAGACCTTCGCGCAAGCGCCCGGGACCGTAGCGGCGCTGGACAGCAAGAACCCCACCGCCGTACTCCAGCCGCTCACGGAGGAGATCCGGAAGCGAACCCGCGTCGAGTACATCGTGGTGGCCGGGACCAACGGAATCCGCTACACCCACCCCGACCCAGCGTTCATCGGGAAACACATATTCGGCCCGTACAAGGAGGCGCTGCACGGCGAGAGTTTCACCCGCATCTCCACCACGAGCCGCGGTCCCGCGGTCGCCTCGGTGGTGCCCGTCCGACGGCCCGACGGCTCGATCGCCGGGCTGGTGTCCGTGGGAATCACCGTCGAGACCGTGAACGCGCTGGCCAGTCCGAGCATCCCGTTCGCCATCGGCACGGCGCTGGCCGCGCTGGCCCTCACAACAGGTGCCGCGGCCCTGGTGAGCCGTCGCCTGAGCCGCCAGACACGCGGCCTCGGCCCGGCCGAGATGACACGGATGTACGAGCACCACGACGCGGTGTTGCACGCGGTCCGCGAGGGGGTCCTCATCATCGGCGCCGACCACCGGCTGCTGCTGGCCAACGACGAGGCCCGAAGGCTCCTCGGACTGCCCGCCGACGCCGAGGGCCGCGCGGTGACGGACCTGGGGCTGGAGCCCCGCACAGCCGAACTGCTGGCCTCCGGCCGGGTTGCTACGGACGAGGTGCGGCCGGCCGGGAACCGGCTGCTGGCCGTCAACCTCCGTCCCACGGGTGAGCGCGGCGGGCCGCCCGGCGTCGTGGCGACCCTGCGGGACACCACGGAGCTGCGGGTCGTCACCGGCCGGGCGGAGACTGTGCGGGAGCGTCTGATGCTCCTGTACCGCGCGGGTGCCAGGATCGGCACCACCCTCGACGTCACCACGACCGCACGGGAGCTGGCGGAGGTCGCCGCCCCCGGATTCGCCGACTGCGCGACGGTCGACCTCGCCGACGCGGTGCTGCGCGGAGAGGAACCGGAGCTACCCTCCGGCAATGTGATACACGTACGCCGCACCGCCATCTGCGGCACCGGCACGGACCACCCCCTGTACCCCCTCGGCCGCGTCGTCGGATTCGTGCCCACCGACCCCGAGGCCATCGGCACCAGCGGCGGTCACACCTGGATGGTGCCCGACCTGACCGCGTCCTCGCAGTGGCGGCAACCCGACCCCGAGCAGGCCGCGAGAATCCTGGAGTACGGATTCCACTCGCTGCTCTCCGTACCGCTGCACGCGCGCGGTGTCATCCTCGGCATGGCCAACTTCTGGCGCGCGCAGAACGAGGAACCCTTCACCGCCGAGGACCTGTCGTTCGCCGAGGAGCTGGTGGCCCGGGCGGCCGTCAGCGTCGACAACGCCCGGCGCTACACCCGCGAGCACGAGATGGCGGTGACCCTGCAGCGCAGCCTGCTCCCGCGCGGTGTTCCCGAGCAGAACGCCCTGGACGTCGCCTTCCGCTACCTGCCGGCGCAGGCCGGGGTGGGCGGGGACTGGTTCGATGTGATCCCGCTGTCCGGTGCCCGGGTCGCCCTGGTCGTCGGCGATGTGGTCGGGCACGGTCTGCACGCCGCCGCCACCATGGGCCGGCTGCGCACCACGGTGCACAACTTCTCCACGCTGGACCTGCCGCCCGACGAACTCCTCGGCCACCTCGACGAGCTCGTCGCCCGGATCGACCAGGACGAGCAGACCGACGGCGGCGTCGCGGTCACCGGTGCCACCTGTCTGTACGCGATCTACGACGCGGTCACCGGGCGCTGCTCGATCGCCCGGGCCGGCCACCCCGGGCCCGCCCTCGTACTGCCCGACGGCACCGTCGAGTTCCCCGAGGTTCCGGCCGGCCTGCCGCTGGGGATCGGCGGAATGCCCTTCGAGACGGTCGAACTGGAGGTGCCCGAGGGCAGTCGTCTGGTCCTGTACACGGACGGTCTGATCGAGCGCCGCGGCCGGGACATCGATGACGGTCTGGAGCAGCTGCGCCGGGCCCTGGCCGACCGCGACCGGACCCCCGAGGAGACCTGCGACGACGTGCTGGAAACCATGCTGCCCACCCGTCCGGGCGACGACGTCGCCCTGCTGGTGGCCCGCACCCGCATCCTGGACCCGGCCCGGCGCGTGCAGTGGGAGGTGGCCCCCGATGCCTCGGCCGTCTCGGGCGTCCGCAAGGAGGCCACCCGGTGGCTCGCCGACCAGGGGCTCGACGAGGAGGGGTTCGTCACCGAGCTGATCCTCAGCGAGCTGGTCACCAACGCCATCCGCTACGGCTCCGAGCCGATCACCGTGCGGCTGCTGTACGACCGGGCCCTGATCTGCGAGGTGTCGGACTGCAGCAGCACCTCGCCGCATCTGCGCTACGCCGAGACGACCGACGAGGGCGGGCGGGGGCTGTTCCTCGTCGCCCAGTTCGCCGAGCGCTGGGGCACCCGCTACACCGCGCGCGGCAAGGTGATCTGGTCCGAACAGACACTTGACGAGCCGGAGCCGCCACCCGAATAGGGCCGCACCGGCGGCGACGCGGGGTCCGGCAGCAGCTGCCGGACCCCGCGCCGTTCGTTCATTTCATGAGGGGCGTCACGGGAAGGACACCACGTTCGACGGGACGGTGGAGGTCCCCGACGTGGGTGATCCGGTGTTGTTGATGACGTGTTCGTACTGGCCCTGGCCGCCGAGGGAGACGACGAGCAGGTCGTGGAACTTCACTCCGGGCTTCACCGGTGCCTCGAAGCCGTGGTCCTGGCGGATCGTCGGGTCCACGTTGAAGTAGCAGTAGCTGCCCAGCCCCCAGCCCTCGTGGGTGGTCACGGAGTCGTCGACCTTGTAGGCCGCGAACCCCTTGGTGCTGCCGTTCTGGACGGCGGCCTGGTTGGGGGCGTCGTACGCCTTCTCGTTCTGGAAGAAGATCGTCTTGCCCCTCTCGCCGGACCAGCGCACGTCGTACTTGTTGAAGTGCTCGACGAACAGTCCGGTCGCCAGGACGTCGTCGCCGTTGACCTGGAGGCCGTAGTCGGCCCGGTTGGTCTCCCAGCCGATGCCCTCACCGTGGTCCGCGCGCCACAGCCAGGTGTGGTCGATGATCGTGTCGTCGTTGTTGATCACCATGCCGGTGGTGGCCTTGCCCGCTCCCGCACCGCCGACCCGGATGAACACGTCCTGGACGGTGGTCGGGTTGGCCGCGTGGTCGGCCGAGGCGCCGTCGGGGCCGACCTGGACCAGTACCTGGGAGTTGGCCGGACCGGCGTCGACGAGCAGGCCGGCGAGCTTCACCCCGTCCACGTCACCGACCTTGATGGCCGTGACCCCGTTGTCCGGGATGATCGTGGCCAGACCCAGGCCCAGCACGACCGTGTTGGCGCGGTCGATGTTGATCGTCTGGTTCACGTGGTAGATGCCCGGCGTGAACAGCAGGTGCAGGCCCTGCTGCACCGCTGCGTTGATGGTCGCGGCCGAGGCTCCGGGCTTGACCACGTAGAACTGGCTCAGCGGGATGGACTCGCCCTGCGGCGTGCCGTTCCACGAGACGCCGCGTGCGTTGGTGCGCTTGGCGGGGACGAACACGTTGTAATTGTTGCCGTCCAGGTAGAGGAACGGCTTCTCGCGGGAGACCGGGGTGTTCTCCAGCGTGGTGTACGGGGGGTTGGGGAAGCTCTGGGCGGGGGCGCCCTCGACGCCGGAGAAGGTCATGTTCCAGACGCCGTTGCCCCAGCTGCCGACCGAGCTGTCGCGGGTGTACCACTGCTGCTGCGAGTACGG